>JAYVRZ010000312.1:0-4144 GCA_043775965.1 Sphingomonas sp. | reverse complement strand
TAGACCCGCGCCGCGGGGGCGGCACAAGAGCTATCGCCCCGGCGGGAGACGCATATCGCCCCCGCGTGATATGCGCCGGTGGCATGAGGAGACACGCTGCGATGACGCCGGACCTGCCCGATTTCACGACCATCCTGCTCGAACGCCGCGGTCGCCTGCTGGTGGTGACGTTCAACCGGCCCGAGGCGATGAACGCGGTCAACCTCGCTCTCCACGATGAGCTACCCGAGGCACTGGCGTTCGCAGCGCGCGATACGGGCTCGGACGTCGTCCTGCTGACCGGCAGCGGCAAGGCGTTCTCGGCCGGCGGCGACATCGCGCACATGGAGCATAATGCGGCCAACCCGCATCTGTTCGACCACGAAGCGCGGCAGGCCAAGCGGATCGTGTTCGCCATGCTCGACATCGAAAAGCCGGTGGTGTGCCGGATGAACGGCCACGCGATCGGGCTCGGCGCGAGCATCGCCCTGCTATGCGACGTGATCTTCGCCGCGGAGGGCGCGAAGATCGGCGATCCGCATGTCGGGATCGGCCTGGTCGCGGGCGACGGCGGCGCGGTGATCTGGGCGCAGCGGATCGGGCTGACGCGCGCGAAGGAATATCTGCTCACCGGCGACCTGCTGACCACGCGGCACGCGGCCGAGATCGGGCTGATCAACCATTGCCTGCCTGCCGAAGAGCTCGACGGGGCGGTCGACGCGTTCTGTGCCAAGCTGCTCGCCGGCGCGACCAACGCGATTTGCTGGACCAAGGTGCTGACCAACATGGAGCTCAAGCGGATCGCGGGCGCCGTGATGGAGGCCGGGATCGCGTACGAATCGCTCAGCGTGCGCAGCGCGGATCACCGCGAAGGCATCGCCGCGCTGAAAGAACGGCGAAAGCCCGATTTCAGCGGGCGGTGAGCATCGCCTTCGCCAGCCCCAGCGCATGGTCGAGATCGCCCTGCGCCGAGGGGATCGCACGTCGATAGCCGGCGAACCCGTGGATCGTCCCGACCGCTTCGTGAAATACCGTCGGCACGCCTGCGAGCGCGGTTTTCGCGGCATAGGCGCGGCCCTCGTCGCGCAACGGGTCGAGCCCGGCGGTAACGACCAACGTCGGCGGCATGCCCTGCTGGTCGGCGAGCAGCGGCGAGCTGCGGTGGTCGCTGGCATCGGCGGCGTAATGCTGGTCGAACAGTTGCATGTCCGCCGCGTCGAGCCCGTAGCCTTCTGCGAACTCTGACCGCGAGGCATAGTCGCCGCTGTGGTCGACCGCAGGATAGAAGGTGAGTTGCAGGATAACCGGGGCTGCCGCCGGCGCATCGCGCAGTGCGAGCGCGGTGACGATCGCCAGATTGCCGCCGGCGCTGTCGCCGCACAGCACCAGCCCCGTGACCTCGCGTCCGAACGCCGCGCCGTTCGCCGCGATCCAGCGCGCCGCCGCCTCGCCGTCGTCGGGGGCAGCGGGCCAGGGATTTTCGGGCGCGAGGCGGTATTCGACCGAGACGACGGGGAGGTCGAGCTGCCGCGCGATTTCCGCCGCCAACCCGGCATGCGAATCGATGCTGCCCGCCGCGTAGCCGCCACCGTGATAGAAGACGACGATCGGCCCTGCGCGGCGCTTGGTTCGTGGATCGAACAGGCGGAGCGCGATATCGCCCCCCGGCCCCGGCATGACGAGATCGCGGATCTCGCCCAGCTCGCCGACCGGTTTGTCGGCCGACATCTCGGGCGTCATGACCATGCCGCGGATCGACGCGAGGAATTCCGCGGTGAACGCCGGTCGTGAATTGGCCGCCATCATGTCGAGGAAGACGCGCACGTCGGGGCGGACGAAGGGGTCGGTCATGGCGAACTCCTGTCAGACGATATCGGCGACGACGATCCAGCGGCGTTCGGCGCTCGAGACGCGGATCGCCTCCTGGATGCGCTCGATCTCCAGCGCACGGGCAAAATCGGGCGATGGGCTCTCGCCGCCGTGTATCGCCGCGACCATGTGCCGCATCGACAGGGCCATCGGGAAGCTCGGTTGCGGATCGCTCTGCCAGTCGAGCGCGATGTCGGGCACGACTTTGAATGCGTCGGGGATCTCGATCGGTTCGACCTGGCCGCCTAGCTGGCCGCCGTGCAGCGTGCAGTCGCGCGACGTCGGGAAGGTCGGCGACGCCGCGACCAGTCGCCCCTGGTCGCCGAACACGTCGATCGACCAGCCATCGTGCAGCGGCATGCTCCAGCTGATCTGCATCTGCATCGTCAGGCCGCTGACGAAACGCAGGATGACGTTGGCGAAGTCGGTCGTCGCCGGCACGATGCTGTCACCGTCCTCGAACACCCATTCGCGCAGGATCTGGCTGTCGTCTGCGACCAGCTCGGCGATCGGCCCGAACAGATGCAGCAGCATATACAGCGCATGGCTGCCGTTGTTGCGCACCGCAGTGACGCCCTGCCCGGCTTGCCCGAACCAGTTATACGGGAACCGCTTGTCCGGCCGGTTGAACAGCGAGATGTTGAAGTGGCATGTCCCCCCGAGCGGGCGACCGAGATAGCCGGCATCGACCATCGCCTTCATCTGGCGATGCGCGGGGATCCACTGCGCGAACGCATCGACCACGCCGATGCTGCCCCCCGCGCGCCAAGCCGCATCGATCGCCTTCGCTCCCGCCCAATCGGGAGCGTGCGGACTGGCGTTGTAGACGTGCTTGCCGTTCGCGAGGGCTGCGAGCACCATCGCCTTGCGCAGCGACGGCCGCGTACCGCAATCGACGATGTCGATATCGGGATCGGCGCACATCGCGGCGTAGTCCCAGAACGGCCGGGCGATGCCGAGACGCGCCGCGGCAGCCCGCGCGGTTTCCTCGCGCGAGGTGCAGATCGCGGTCACCTCGACACCCGGGATCGCGCGCCACGCGGGAAGGTGCGCGAACGCTCCCCACGCGGCGCTGATGATCCCGACGCGCAGGGGCTCGCGGTATGTCACGCGGTCACTCGATCCGGCCGAGCACCGTGCCGACCTCGTAGGTCTCGCCGACCTCCGCGATGATTCGAAGCGTACCGCTTGCCGGCGCCTCGACCTCGTTGGTCGATTTGTCCGCCTCGAGCGAATAGAGCGGGTCGCCCTCCTTCACCTCGGCGCCGTCCTCGACCAGCCATTCGGCGATCTGCGCCTCGGTCATCGAGAAGCCGAGCTTGGGAAGCAGAATATCGGTAGCCATGATGTCGTTCCTCAGGGTCTGGCGCAGATGACGAAGTCGTTTGCGTAGCGCGCGGGCCGGGCCCGGCAATTGGGAAAAGCGGCGCCGACCACGCGATATCGTCGGCACGATCCGGGCGAGCTCGCCTGCCGGCTCAATAGCCGCGCGTGTCCGTCCAATCCTCGGTCTCGCCCGGCTTGTAGGTCTTGCCGGGGATCTTGCCCGAGGCGGTCTTGAGATCGAAGCCGATCGGGTCCGCGCCGCCCTCGATCCCGACGCCGAACGACGACAAGGCCCAGCTGGTCATCACGTAATGGCCGATCGAGAAGACCAGATCCATCATCTGCCGCCGATCGAGGAACCCGCTGAGTTCTGCCCACGTGGCATCGCTGAGCGTCCCGTCGTCGATCAGTTCGCCGACCGACCGCAACACCGCCGCATCCTCCGCGCTCCAATTGCCGCCCTCGGGAAAATCGCGGATCGCGGCGATATCCTCCAGCGTCAGGCCGGCGTTGAGGCCGTAGCCGACGTGGTTGTGCCACTCGTACGCCGACCTCACACGCCACGCGACGCGCAGGATGATGAGTTCCAGGTACCGCGTCGACAGCGTATTAGCCATCAGCAGGTGCTTGCCCCAGACATTGTATGCCTTGCCGAGCTCCGGGTGGTTGCCCATCACCATCATCACGTTGGTCTTGGACCCCTCCTCCCACGCGTTGGGCTCGCCCCAGAAGGCGAACACGTCGCGCGCGGCGTCGGTCCATTCGGCGCGCGGCAGCGGCAGGATGCGGGGTTCGATCTCGGTCATGGTCTCTCCGGAAGTCTTGGACGAGGTATCGGTCAATGCGCGGCGGCGGGCGTCTTGTTGGGTGCCCCGCCCCAGCCGCCCGCCTGCGCGAAATCATGTCGGCAGGTCCGGCTCGCGAGGTATGCCAGCAAGGTGCTCGGTACGCCCGCGAGCAGGACCCAGCG
>JAYVRZ010000311.1:0-14649 GCA_043775965.1 Sphingomonas sp. | reverse complement strand
ATGACGTTCATCGCAGGAGAGCCGATCGAAACGCTGGAAGCCGCGCCGCAGGAAACGCGCGATGCAGTGACGGCGACGCTGATTATACTGGTCTTAAGGGAGCTGTTCGAATTCGGCGTGATGCAGACCGATCCGAACTTCGCCAACTATCGCTGGCAGCCCGAAACCCAGAAGCTCGTATTGCTCGATTTCGGCGCTGCCCGCCCCCTGCCCGCCGAAACTGGCGAAGGATATCGTCGGCTGCTCACCGCCGCGCTCGCCGGCGACCGCGATGCCGTGCGCGAGGCCGCTATCGCCGCGGGCTTCCTCGGCGAAGCGGCGGTCGTGCAGCATCGCGCGTTGATCGACCGGATGATCGACGTGATCCTCGCCGAACTCGCCAAGCCCGGTCCGTTCGACTTCGGCGACCGCGCGTTCGTCGGCGTGCTGCGCGAGCAGGGGACCGAGATCGCGCGCGACCGCGACACGTGGCATTTGCCGCCGATCGACACGCTGTTCGTCCAGCGCAAGATCAGCGGCACGGCCCTGCTCGCCGCCCGCCTGAAGGCTCGCGTCGACATCCGGTCGATGGTCCAAGCCTATTGCGGCGAAGACCGCTCGTGAGCGTCAGCGCAGTTTCAGCGCGCGGCGGACCGCCTGCCAGTCGACATATTTGAAGTTCTGCGTCGCGGGCGCGTTGTCCCCGTCCTGCGCGACGAACAGTCCCTGCGGATATTTCGGCCCGAAGTCGCCGAGCATCAGGTCGATCCCGTCGGTGTCGCTGGTTCCGTCGATCGTGGCGCCGCCGATCCGGAAGCGGCCGGCATAGGTGACGCCCGGCAGGCGATAGAGCGTGTAGGCATTGTCGCCCTGGCTCGACACGACCAGATAGCCGCCGGTTTTGCCCGAGGGTGCGAGCGCAAGCCCCTCCGCGTCGGCGACCAGCGTCGTACCATCCACCTTCGCGATCGAGGTGGCCGTGCCGGGCGCGGCGGGATCGGCGTCGAACCGCCACAGGCCGAAATCTTCCTCGGCGACGTAGAGTTGCCCGGTACGGTCATCCACGACGCAGCCTTCCGACTGGGTAGCGAGCTTCATCGAGCGGACCGTCGTGACTTTCGGGACCGCGCCTGACACGTCGATCGAGACCTGATCGATGCGGCCGTCCTTGAGGACGACGAAGCCGAACAGCGCCTTGTCGCTGGCCCGCGTCCACAGGCACATGCCGTACGCCTCGCCCGGACCGACCGGGAAGCGACCGAGCGGGACGAGCTTGGCCGAGCGCGTGTCGAGCGTGAACAGCGAAACATGCGCGGTGGCGAGGTCGGCGCGGTCGCTGGCCGCAGCGATCACGCGGCCACCTAAGTCCCGCAGGTCGACATTGTTGAGGCGCGCGGCAGGCGTGAAGCTCAGTCGCCTGCCCGTCAGGCTGTAGACGTGGATCCCGGCCTTCTTGTCGGTGCCGATCACGAGGCTCTTCGACGGATCGGCCCGGTTACGCCAGATCGCGGGATCGTCGGCGGCATCCGCGGCGGTGTCGACCGGATCGGTCTCTGCGCTCGCGGCGACCAGCGGCGCCTCCCTCGCCGGCGGGGCCGACATGGTCGTACAGCCCGCCAGCAGAAGCGCCGCAACAGGAAGTGCGCGCATCAGAACGTCACCCGGACGCCACCGGTGTAGCGCCGACCGAACGTCTCGTGCTCGATCGTATAGGCCGACGATCCGACATAGCGACGGCCGGGACCGTTCAGCAAATTGGCGAAATCGGCATAGATCTCGAAATTGCCGGTGACGGAATAGCGCAGCGATGCGTCCAGTTCGTCGTCCTTCGCCCAGGAGAAATCGCCACCGTCGATGCCGCGATTGACGCCGTTGACGGCACCGAACGCGCCGATCGCGTCGATCCACGCCGATCGGTTCTGGTACGACACGCGCGCGGAGAAGCCGTATTTCTCGTAATAGCCGATCAGATTGTAGACCGCGTCGGACGCGCCCGGCAGGCGGATCTTGCGGCCGTCGGGCGTTTCCGAGCGGCTCTTGTTGAGCGTCGCGTTCAGTTGCACGCCGAACCCGCCCATCCATTCGGGCAAGCCGAGATCGGCGGCGAACGGCTCGAGCTGCTGCTGGATCGCCGCCTCGATGCCCATCACATACCCGTCGCCGCCATTGGCGATCGTCGAATAGAGATATTGCGAGCGATCGTTGCCGGTGGTGTTCAGCGTGGTCCGGCCGAACGTGCCGACGGTATCGAACAACACGTCGGTGACGTTCTTGTAGAACGCGCCGATCGACAGGAACCCGCGCGGCATCGTGTAATATTCGACGTACAGGTCGACGCCCTTCGCCTTTTCGGGCTTCGCCTCGGGATTGCCGCCGGACACCGTCTGGTTCGCGTCGTTATATGTCAGGTTCGGGCGAAGCTGGTCGTAGTCGGGCCGCGCAGCACCGGTGTTGAACGACAGGCGCGCCTTCATCTTGTCGTCGATGTCCCAATTCAGGTGCAGGCTCGGGTAGACGAGCGTCTGGCTGGACGTGGCCTCGACCGGGGTTGCGACACTGGTCGCGGCGTTGATCGAGAAGGCACGGGCGTCGTTGCGGATATGCTCGACGCGCGCGCCGCCGATGATGCTGCCCCAATTGGTGGTCGCGGTCGCCATCGCGTAGGCGGAATACACCTTCTCGCGGACCTTGTAGTAGTTCGCATCGACCGGCAGATAGCTGGCAACGCCCTTGGCCTGGTCGACCAGCCCGAGGATCTTGTCGCGGTCGAAATACTGGAAGGTATAGCCGAGCGGCATGTCGCCCTGGAACCCGCCGGTTTTGGCGATCGCGGCATAATCCGTCGAGATGCCGGCCGCAGCGAATTGCGCGGCGGTATTCAGTTCGAGCAGGCTCTCGTTCGCGGTCTTGGTGCGATCGTCGTAGCGGACACCCGCCGCAAACACCGTCTGCGCGCCGAACAGCGACGCCTCCCGGCTGAGGTCGAGCTTGGCGGTATAGGCCTCGGTGGCGTCCTGGGCGTAGAGCGAACGCAGGCGATTGAGCGTACGCGGGAAATCCTCGATCGAGGTCACCTGCTCCCCGCGTGAGAACGTGCCGTCGGCATTGCGGATGGTGCGGTACAGCAGCACCTTGGCCAGCTGCGGATCGGTCAGGTCGTAGCCTACGGTCAACCGATTTGCCGCGTTCGCGCCATTGGTGCCGAACGACGGGCTGTCATAGTTCAGCTGTGCCGGCTGCGTCCGATCGTCGATCGAGCGCGTGAAATTGCCGCGCCATGCGACTCGCCAGTCGCCCAGTTCGTGATCGCCGCCGACCGTGTTGGTGAACACCGACTGCTTGTACTTGCGCACCGTGAAGTTCGAATTGAGATCGATCCCGTACACGGTGCCGAGCAGCGGCGTGTTGCCGGTGCAGGTGTCGGCATAGCCCGTGGTGCCCGACGCGGGCCGCGCGTTGACCGTGCAGGCGGCGGTGCCGGTCGGCGTGCGCGACTGCTGGTCGTCGAGATCGAAGATATAGTTGTTGCGCAGTTCGTCGTCCTGGAACGCCGAGTAGATCGTCTCCGCGAACAGCTTGTGGCCCGGCGCCGGACGCCAGTCGAGCCGGGTCGACAGCGAATAGTTCTTGCGCGTCAGCCGGTACAGTTTGTTCTCGGTCTCGCGCGCCCATATCCGGTCCTGCGATCCGGCGCGGCGATCCTGGTCGACCGCCTCGAAATCGGTCTCGAAATTGTCGGTGACCATGCCGCGGCGATACAGGCTGGCCGACGAGACGATGCCGAACTCGCCGATGCCGGTGTCGATCCGGTCCGAGAGGACCAGCGAGCCCTCATATTCGGTCTTCTTGCCGAGCTCGACATAGCCGAGCCCGCCCTTGGCCTGCACCTTCATGCCCGGATAATCGAACGCCGAGCGGGTGATGATGTCGACGTTGCCGGCGATCGTCTCGCCGGTCATGTCGGGGGTGACGGCCTTGCGCACGATGATCTGCGAGGCGATCGCCGACGGGATCGAATCGAACCGCGCGTCGCGCCCCTCGGGGCTGACCACGTTGATGCCGTCGATCGACAAGGTGGTCCAGTTGATCGGCGACCCGCGCAGCGTGATGTAGCGCGCCTGGCCCTGGTCGCGCTGGACGCCGACGCCGGGAAGACGGCTGACCGCCTGCGCGACGTTCTGGTCCGGCAGGCGACCGATCGAATCGGATGCGATGACCGAGACGAGCGAGGGGCTGGTCCGCTGGATCTGCAGCGCGGCCGCTTCCGACTCGGCGATCGGCCGCGAGCCCGAGACGACGATCTCGTCCCCCTCGCCTGCGCCCGCGACCGCGACGTCGAGCGTCACGACCGCGTCGGCCATCGTCACCGTACGATGCGCGTCGGGAAAGCCGATATAGCGGATCACGACGTCGTGCGTGCCGGCCGGGACGCCGAGCAGTTCGAACCGTCCGGTACGATCCGCGGTCGCCGAGAGGTCGAGCGCCGGGATCGAGACGGAGGCGCCGTCGAGATACTCACCGCTGCCGGCCTGCGAGACCGTGCCGACGAGCGATCCTGGAGCACGGGGTGCACCGACGGGGGTCGCGTTGGCAGGCTCGGGCAGTACATCGGCGTGCGCCGCCGCGATGGTCATCGGCGTCAGCGCGCAACCCGCGAGGAGCGCATGCGCAAGAGCGCGGCCGCAAACGCGGCGCGACAGGTTCGATTTCATGATAGTCCCCCGGATAGTCCCGGCGTTGTCGCACCGGCTTGAGGGGCCGTTAGCCCGCTGTCATGGCACGAACGTTACGCGTCCGTGACAGCTTCGTGACACAGTGCGCGGCGGAAGCATTCCCAGCGCCAACATTAAACCAACATTAAAAACGGCGGACACGCGATTCTTATAATCGTAACGGGCGTGCCACGACCGCGGATTATCGCGCCCTTCAAGGCAAACACTGCCTCAAAAGGGAAATCCTCGATGTTGAATTCAGCAAGCCTGCGCTTGCGGCTGCTGGCCGGCGCCGCCCTGACGGTCGCGCTCGCGTCCCCAGCCTTCGCGTTCGGCGCACCCGTTGCTGCCGCCAAGGATCCGGCGCCCGCGGCTCCCGCTTCCGCCGACGCCGCGCCGGCCGATCCTGCCGTGGCCCCCGCTGCCGATCCTGCGCCCGCCGACCAGGTCGGTCTCGGCGACGTGGTGGTGACCGCGACGAAGCGCGAGACGAACCTGCAGAAGACGCCGATCGCGATCAACGTGATGACGAGCGAAAACCTCAAGGATCGCCACGTCCAGAGCCTGTACGATCTCGCCGATGGCGCGGTGCCATCGTTGCGCGTCGCGACGTTCGAGGCACGCCAGTCCGCGCTGACGATCGGCATCCGCGGCATCGTGCCGCTCGACGCGAACCAGCCCGCCCGCGAGCAGGGCGTCGGCATCTATATCGACGGCGTCTATCTCGGTCGCCAGCACGGCCTGAACGCGGCGCTGTTCGACGTCGACCGTATCGAGGTCCTGAAGGGGCCGCAGGGCACGCTGTTCGGTCGCAACACCGAAGGCGGCGCGCTGAGCATCGTCACCAAGGCACCGACCGGCAAATGGGGCGGCAGCGCGACCGCGGGGATCGCCAATTACGGCGGCTATAACGGCGCGTTCCGTCTCGACCTTCCCGAGACCTATGGCGTGTCGCTGAAGCTCGACGGCGTCGTCCAGTACCAGGGCGCGACGACCAAGAACCCGCTCGCTGGCCAGACCGGCTTCAACTATTACGATCGCCGCGGCTTCAAGGCGACCGCGCGGATCAAGCCGGTCGAGGGCATGACCGCCGATTTCAGCTACGACAACGGCTATGACGCGAACAGCCCGTTCTACAGCCAGCTGCTCAACGTCAATCCGAACAACTGCGTCGCCGGTGCCCAGTCCGCATCGTCCGCCTGCACGCTGCCCGGCACCAACTACACGACGCTGACCGGCACGGTGAAGCCGGTGCCGAGCCAGGTGGTCGTCAACGGCTCGAACCGGATGAAGGTCGCCGATATCGGCGTGCCGCAGCAGCCGAGCATCGACAAGACGCATGGCTATACCTCGAACATCCGCTGGAACGTTTCGCCCGAGATCGAACTCCGCTCGATCACCGCGTGGCGCGGCGTGAGCTCGACGCAGTGGGACAATAGCGGTGGCGCACACCGCGTCCCCGTGGTCGCCGCCAACTGCACCGGCACCGCATGCAACTTCAGCCGCTACAGCCTCGCCGACCTGCACCAGAGCCAGTTCAGCCAGGAATTCCAGGCGGTCGGCACGGTCGGCCAGCTCGACTACGTCGCCGGGCTCTATTATTTCAACGAGCATGTCAGCGACGATGCCGCCACGCCGAACTCGAACGCGTTCGTCACCAACGCCACCGCAACCACGCCCGGCACCGCGATCACCGGCGTGACGATCCTCGATCCGTGCATCGGATCGGGCGGCTTCGGCTCGCAGCCGGGCTGCCGCTCGATCGATCGCGCATCGGAAGTGCATTCGAAGAGCTATGCCGGCTACGGCCAGGTCACCTGGAACGCGACCGACGCGATCCACCTGACCGCAGGCGGGCGCTACACGCACGACGAGAAACAGGGCGTGCTGCATTATTCGCGCAACCTGAACTACGACACGGCGACCGCGGCGCAGCTGGCGGCGGCGGGCTATCAGCCGCTCGACGCGACCTGGAACCGGTTCAATCCGATGGCGACGCTGGCGTTCGACGCTAGCGACACGCTGCATCTCTATGCCAAATACGCGACCGGCTACCGCGCCGGCGGTGCCAGCTCGCGCACGTCCAACTACCAGACGTTCAATCCCGAGGACGTGAAGTCGTACGAGATCGGCATGAAGTCCGACTTCTGGGATCACCGCGCACGCCTGAACCTCGCCGGCTACATCATGGATCGCAAGAACAGCCAGGTCGACATCAGCTCGATCCAGACGACGTCGACCGGCAGCTTCAACAACCTGGTGACGATCAATGCGCCGGGCATCACCAAGATCCGCGGGATCGAGGCCGACCTGACGGTTCAGCCGATGACCGGCCTGACGCTGACCGCAGGGTATGCGTATACCTACACCAAGATCCCGCCCGTGCTGATCGCGTCGACCGGCGTGTACCAGACCTTCTACGTGGTGTTCACGCCGAGCAACGCCGCCAACGGATCGGTCGACTACACGATGCCGGTCGGCGACCTCGACCTGAAGTTCCATATCGACGGCAACTACTCGCAGGCGACGCAGACGTTCGATCAATATGCGACCAAGAACGATCCGGCGTTCATCGCGAACGCCCGCGTCGCGCTCGCCAACATCATGGTCGGCGGCAGCAACGCGCTGACCATCTCGGCTTGGACGCGCAACCTGTTCAACAAACAGTATGTGTTCCGCCGCGATCCGTCGAACAGCCTGCCGGGCTCGCCGACGACCAGCACGACCTCGGGCAGCATCGCCAACATCCTCGGCGACTATGGCAATTTCAACGCGCCGCGTACCTATGGCATGGAGGCTTCGGTCAAGTTCTGATCGGATACCCTGCGTGAGTTGGAAACCCGAGCAGGCGCCATGCCTGTTCGGGTTTCGTCGTTTCAGGCGAGCGGCAGGCGAATGACGACGCGCAGCCCGGGGTCGGCATCTTCCAGCATGATCGTGCCGCGGTGAAGCCTGACGATCGCCTCGACGAGCGGCAGGCCGAGCCCATGCCCCGCGTCGTGGCGACTCTTATCGAGCCGGCCGAACCGCCGTAATGCGAGCGCGCGCTGGTCCGCCGGGATGCCGGGGCCGTTATCGGCGGCCGTGAGCGTTACCGTGGTGGGGGTTGCATCGACACCGATCTCGATCCCGCTACCCGCCGGCGTATGGCGGACCGCGTTCTCGACGAGATTGACGAGTAGCTGACCGAGTAGTTGGCGGTCGCCGACGATCGACGCGGGAGCGGTGGCCGTGAAAGTAAGCGTCCGGCCGCTATCGGCGACGACCGGCTGCATCATCGTGCCGATGTCGTCGGCAAGCGCGGCGAGGTCGATCGGTGCGAACGCGGCACGGCGGTCGCCGCCCTCGACCTCGGCGATCCGCAGCATCGCCGCGAACATCTCGAGCAGCTCGTCGCTCATCGCGATCGCGGTTTCGAGATCGTCGCGTTGTGCGTCCGTCTCGGCCCGGCGCAGCGACAGCGTGAGCTGGCTGCGCAGTCGCGCGAGCGGCGTGCGCAGATCGTGCGCGATGTCGTTCGAGACGTTGCTGATGCTCGCCATCAGGTCGGAGATCCGGTCGAGCATCCGGTTGAACGCGACCGCCTGTTGCGCGAACTCGCCGCCCGAGCGGTCGACCGGCACGCGGCGCTTCAGGTCGCCGTCGATGATCGCCTCGACCGTCCGCCGCGTCTCGCCGATCCGCCGGCCGATCGTGACGACGAAGAACACGAGTGCGCCGACGACGATCAACAGGATCGATCCGAACCCGACCAGGTAGATCCGCGCGCGGGCGGCGTTATAGTCGTCGAACGGCTCGGTCTCGGCGATGGTCGTGAGCGTCATGCCGTCACCGACGTCGCGGACCAGCGCGCGCCCGGCCGACAGCCCGGCGATCCGGTCGTGTGCGTGCAGCGTCGAGAAGCCGAACGGCAGCCGCCGCGTCAGGACGACGTTGCCATCGAGCCGAAGCCCCTGCGCATCGTGCAACTCGAAGCCGATGTCGCCGGTATCGCGCTGGCGCATGGCGGCGTCGATACGGCGGAACAGGTCGGCGGGGCGGCGCTCGTCCGGCGGTCCCGCGACATCGTCGCTGACGATGGCGAGACGGCGGTCGACCAGCCGCTCGATCGTGTGCAGCGTCACCGAATAGATCGCGACCCCGGTGCCGAGCGTCGCTGCGAGGAACGCCAGCAGGAATGCCAGCGTCAGCGCGCGCAGCGACCGGAAGCGCATCAGCCGCGCAACATGTAGCCGACGCCGCGCACCGTCACGATCGGGTCCTCGCCGCCGCCCGCAGTCAGCTTGACGCGCAGGTGACGGACATAGACGTCGACGATGTTGGTGGTCGGCGCGAAGTCGTAGCCCCAGACGCGCTCGATCAGCATCGCCCGGGTCAGCACGGTGTCGGCATTGGCGACGAACTCGGCGAGCAGCTTGAATTCTAGCTTGCCGAGGTCGATCGCGGCGCCGGCGCGCCAAGCGCGGAACCGGGCCGGGCTGACTACGATGTCGCCGGCCTGGACCGTGTCGCCGCTGCCCGCGGTCCAGCCACGGCCGCGGACCATCGCCAGCAGGCGCGCGTTGAGTTCGGCGGCGGCGATCGGCTTCACCACGTAATCGTCGGCGCCCGCCTCCAGCCCCTCGACCTTCTCGACCGAACGGCCGAGCGCGGTGAGCATGATCACCGGCAGCGTCATGTTGCCGCTGCGCAACCGCGCGAGCACCGACATGCCGTCGACCCTGGGCAACATGCGATCGAGCACCACCGCGTCGAACGGCGCGCTGTCGACCGCGGCCAGCGCCTCGCGCCCGTCGACCGCCACCGTGACGCTGTGATCGAAGCCGCGCAGTTCCTCTGCCATCGCCTGCGCGAACACGGCATCGTCCTCGACCAGCAACAGGTTCAGACTCATCATCGTCTCGCGCAAAGGGGCACCAGCCCTACCCCGCTTTCCCGCACCGGCAAACGGCCTTCGGGATCAGGCGGCCTTCAATTGCACGACGAAGCGGTCGGTCGCCGCCCGCAATGCGCGCGCCGTATCGAGCAACCCGGTCGCCGAGCGCGCGACCATGTCCGACAGCCCGGCGGTCTCGCCCGCTACCCGCGCGACGCCCAGCATCTCGTCCGCCATGATGTCGATCCCCGCGGCGGTGATGTCGGCGATGCGCTCGATCGAGGCGGCGGTCTGGTGATGATGGCGGACCTCCGCCTGGATCGTGTCCGCCGCGGTCGCGAGCTGGCCGATCGATGTCGCGATTCGGCCCAATGCGACGTTGGCTAGCCCCGCCCCCTTCTCCGCCGAACCCGCCAGCTCGCGGATCTCGCTCGACGCGCCGGTCGCCTGGCCTGCGAGTTGCTTGACCTCGCCGGCCACGACCTTGAAGCCCTTGCCCGCCTCGCCCGCACGCGCCGCCTCGATCGTGGCGTTGAGCGCGAGCAGGTTGGTACGCGCCGCGATCTGCTGGATCGAGTTCGCGAAATTGCCGATGGTGTGCGTCCGCTCGACCAGCGCCAGCACCGCCGCGTGGCTCGACGTCGATGCGGTGCGTGCCTCGGTGCCGAGCCGGACCTGCTGCTCGGCGATCGTCGCGATCGAGGTGACGGACTGGGTCAGCGCGTGGATCTGCGCCGACAATCGCCCCGCGCTTTCCGACGATTGCGTTGCGGCGGCGGCACTCGCGACGGTCTGTCGCGTCGCCGCTTGTGCCAGTTCGTTCAGCGCGCGCGCGGACCCGTCGAGGCGGGTCGACGCCGAACCGACCGAATCGACGATATCGGCCACCGATGCCTGGAACGCCTCGGCCAAGGCCATCATCTCCGCCTCGCGCCGCACCACGAGTTCGCGCTCGATCGCCTGGCGATGATGGCGTTCGCGCGCCTCTCGCACCTCGGCCGCGCGCATTCCGGCGATCGCGGTCTCCATCCGGTTGCGGCTGTCGATCGCTTCGTTCGCCAGTGCCTCAGCCTCGCAGCGGGCGGTCTCCTGCCGGATCATCAGGCTGCGGAGGCGCGCGGTGACCTCGCTCAGCACGGCCAGTTGCAGGCCGACCGCGGCGGCATGGATCACGACGCGGCCGATATTCCCCGACCCGGTGAATACCCAACCCGGCGCAGTGCTTTCCAGCAACAGGTGGTGCACCGCGATCAACCCGGCGGCGAGCGCGATCGGTCGCCAGTCGCACAGCACCACCAGCGCGGCGAGCGCGACGAAGAAATACATGTGCGCGTCCATCTGCCAGGGATGGCCCTGCAACAGATACACTGCGAGCGCCGGGTAGACCGCGGCGGGCGTGCCGGTGACCAGCCGCGCGACGGCATCGTGACGGCCGCGCCACGCCATCAGGGTCGGCGCGAGATTGACGAGCGCGGCGACGAACAGCACCGGCACCAGGCCATCGGCGTCGAGCCAGAATCCCATCACCGCGAGCCCGAGCGTACACGCCCAGCCGGCGAGTGCCAGCATCGCGATTCCGCGCGCGCGGAAGGCGTCGAGGTCGGGAGCCATCACGCCGCGCGCACCGGCTCGCCGCAGGCCGCCCCTGACGCGGCGACCAGGACTACGCCGTGCGAGAACATGGCCCACGCCAACAGCGATCGATCGCCCCTGACGACATAGCTGTGCGGCAGCGGTCCCGCGCCGATCAGCAACGCCCGCCCCGCGACCGCAGTCGGCAGGACACTGGCGACCGCGTCCGCGCCGATCGGTACGAGCAGGAATTCACCCTCTCGCGGCGGCCACGCCATCAACACCGCGAACCCGATAACCACCGCAAGCGCTTGCGTGAGAATGCAAATCGACGCTGCGATTGGGGAAGCCCGGCTCATCTGCCCGACCTAATGGGCAATCCGTTGAATGGAGGTTAACGCATTGGTGAACATGGCGCTTTTGAACGATCAAGAACGATCAAGGCAGTAGAATCGTGCTCCCCCAGGTTTCTCCCGCTTCGATCGCGCGGTGGGCCTCGGCAGCGTCTTCGAGCGGGAAGGTCCGGCCGATCTCTGGACTGATCGCGCCGCTGTCGAGCATCGCGAACAGTCGGGCGATGCCGGCCTTCCGCTCCTCGGGCGTGACGTAATAGTCGAACAACGTCGGGCGGGTGACGAAAAGCGATCCCTTCCGCGCGAGGACGCCGATATTGACGCCATCGACGACCCCGCCGGCATTGCCGTAGCTGACGATCAGGCCACGTTTGGCCGCGCTGTCCAGCGACGCGTTCCACGTCGCGCCGCCGACGCCGTCGAGGACGATCGGTACGCCCTCGCCGCCGGTAATCTCGCGAACCCGCGCTGCGATGTCCTCGGACTTGTGGAGGATGACGTGATCGGCGCCGGCTTTCCGCGTGCGTGCCGCCTTTTCCTCGCCGCCGACGCTGGCGATGACGGTCGCGCCGATCGCCTTCAGCCAGCCGACGAGGATGTGCCCGACTCCTCCTGCCGCCGCGTGGACGAGCACGGTCTGGCCCGCCTGCACCTTTGCGCAACGCTCGACCAGGAATTAGGCGGTGGTGCCCTTGAGCAGAATCGCCGCGGCGGTCTGGTCGTCGAGCGTGTCGGGCAGTTTGAACAGCTGGTTCGCGGGCACGTTGCGTTCTGTGGCATAAGCACCGCGCGATGGACCGAAGATTCCGACCCGGTCGCCGGGCGCGAAGTCGGTGACGCCCTCGCCGACCGCCATTACCACGCCCGCCGCCTCGCTGCCGAGCCCCGAGGGCAGGTCGATCGGGTACACGCCGCTGCGGTGGTACGTGTCGATATAGTTGAGCCCGACCGCGGTGTTGCGCATCCACACCTCGCCCTTGCCCGGCGGCGGCAGCGTCACGTCGCGCCACTGGATCACCTCGGGGCCGCCGGTCTTCTCGATGAATGCCACTCTCGCCATGCCGGCCTCCTGATGAGTTTCCCGGTCAACCTACGGCATGCGTTTCGGGTTGCAACCGATCTCCGCCGAGCCCAAACCTTTGCGGGACAAGATGCGGAGAGGCACGATGAAAAGCTATCTGAACCAGTATATCGGCGGCGCGTGGGTCGCGAGCGAGGGCGGCACCGTCTACCAGGTGATCGACCCGTCGACCGAGCAACCCTGCACCGAGATCACGCTCGGCACCGCCGCCGATGTCGACAAGGCGGTCGCCGCGGCCCGCTCGGCGTTCGAGAGCTGGAGCCAGACGAGCGTGCAGGAGCGGCTCGACGTGCTCGGCCGGATCATGACCGAGTACAAGGCGCGGATGCCCGATCTCGCCAAGGCGATGTCGCAGGAGATGGGCGCGCCGATGGCGCTCGCGTCGATGGCGCAGGCGCCCACCGGGCTCGCGCATTTCTCGGCGACCGCGAAGGCGCTGGCGGCGTTCGAATTCTCCGAAACGATCGGCAAGGCGACGGTCGTGCACGAACCGCTCGGCGTCGTCGCGATGATCACACCGTGGAACTGGCCGCTGAACCAGATCTGCGCGAAGGTCGCCCCTGCTCTGGCGGCAGGCGACACGATGATCCTGAAACCGTCCGAGGAAGCGCCGTCGTGCGCGGTGATCCTGGCGGAGATCATGGATGCGGCGGGCGTACCGGCGGGCGTCTTCAACCTCGTCAACGGCGACGGCCCCGGCGTCGGTGCGGCGCTTTGCGCGCACAAGGACGTCGACATGGTGAGCTTCACCGGCTCCACCCGCGCAGGGATCGCGGTCGCGCTCGCGGCGGCCCCGACCGTGAAGCGGGTGCATCAGGAGCTTGGTGGCAAGGCAGCGAACCTCGTGCTCGAAGGCTCCGACCTCGCGACCGTCCTGCCGCCGACGGTCGCTGGCGTCCTCGCCAATTCCGGGCAAAGCTGCATCGCACCGACCCGCCTGCTCGTCCACGCGAGCCAGGTCGCCGAAGCCACCGCGATCGTCAAGTCGATGATGGAGCAGACCAAGGTCGGCGATCCCGCCGAGATGGGCCAGCACATCGGCCCGGTCGTCAACAAGGCACAGTTCGACAAGATCCAGGGGCTGATCCAGTCGGCGATCGACGAAGGCGCGACGCTCGTGACCGGCGGCGTGGGTCGTCCCGACGGGCGCAACGCCGGCTTCTACATCCAGCCGACGCTGTTCACCGACGTCCGCCCCGACATGCGGATCGCGCAGGAGGAGACCTTCGGGCCGGTCGCGACGATCACCGCGTACAGCGATCAGGACGAAGGCATCCGCATCGCCAACGCCACCGAATACGGGCTGTCGGCGACGATCTCGGGCGATCCCAAGGCGGCGGCGAAGGTCGCGCCGAAGCTGCGTGCGGGACTGGTGACGATCAACTCGTGGAGCCCTGACATCGGCGCGCCGTTCGGTGGCTACAAGCAGTCGGGCAACGGCCGTGAGAATGGGCGCTACGGCCTGACCGACTTCATGGAAGTGAAGACGATCACCGGCCTGCCGGGTGACGTGCGCGAAGGAAAGCCAGCCGAAGCGGGCGCGTAATCGCGCAACCCCTCTCCTTCCGGGGAGAGGGGTTTAGTCGAGGTTGGGACGCAACCAGCGTTCCGCGGTTTTCAGGTCGACGTCGCGACGGACCGCGTAATCCTCGAGCTGGTCGCGACCGACCCGCGCCACGCCGAAATACTCCGCCTGCGGGTGCCCGAAATAGAAGCCCGAGACGGCCGCGGTCGGGAACATCGCGAAGCTCTCGGTCAGCTCGAGCCCGGTCGCGGTCGGGGCGTCGAGCAGGTCGAACAGGATCGGCTTGAGGCTGTGGTCGGGGCATGCGGGATAGCCCGGCGCCGGGCGGATGCCGCGATACTGCTCCTTGATCATCGCCTCGTTGGTGAGCTGTTCCCCCTCGGCATAGCCCCACAGGTCGGTGCGGACATGCTTGTGGAGCCGCTCGGCGAAGGCTTCGGCGAAGCGGTCGGCGAGCGCCTTCAGCAGGATGTCGTTATAGTCGTCGTTGTCCGCCTTGAATCGCGCGATGTGCGCGTCGATCCCGTGGATGCCGACCGCGAAGCCGCCGA
>JAYVRZ010000310.1:0-6149 GCA_043775965.1 Sphingomonas sp. | reverse complement strand
ACCAGTCCGGCTCGGGGCGGCGCGCTATGCCGATGCGCGGCTCAGCGGCACGTTCGATATCGGCGATATCGACAGCTTCGTCGCAGCGGCGACCGCGCTGCTGCCCCTGAACCCGCAGCGCGACGCAGACGGGTCGATCCGCCTGGTCGAGCGCCCGTCGCAAAAATCGCCGTCGCCGGGTTAGGGTCGCCACCATGCCGGCGCGTCTCTTGTTCCGAAGCCCCGGCACGCGCCGGGACACAGCGGAACGACAAGGGGCACGGGGCATGACGGGATTTCAAACGGGACGGTGGTCCGGTCTGCGCGGCGGCACCGCTGCCCTTCTGGCGCTGGCGGCGGTGCCGTCCCCGCTACAGGCACAATCGGCGGCGCCCTCGTTCACCTTCAACATTCCGGCGGGTCCGCTTCACCGGGCGCTGGTGACCTTCGCGGCCGTGACGGGCGAGCAACTGCTCTATTCGACGGATCTCATCGCAGGCCGCAAGGCCCCCAGGCTGGATGGCCGGCTGCCGGCCGACCGGGCGCTCGACCGCCTGCTTGACGGAACCGGGCTTGCGGCGCGCCGGGTCGGACCGCGGATGATCGTGCTACGCCCGGTGGGTGCACCCGATCAAGACCGCCCCACGACGGCAGGCCAGCCGAGCGCCGGTGCGGCATCACCCGCCGCGCAAGGCGTCGGACAGCGTAGCCAGAGCGTGTCGTCAAAAACGGATCATGCGACGGCTGAAGCGCCTGCACGTGAGGAGGTCGTCGTCACGGGCACGCATCTGCGCGGCGGCGCGGCGGGTTCACCCCCGGTCGACAGGCTGACGCGCGAGGATCTGGACAGGCGTGGCTTTGCGACGGTCGCGCAAGCCTTGCAGGCACTGCCGGGGAATTTCGGGGGCATGGCGACCGAACAAAGCGCGCTCGCCTTTGCCGATACGACCGGAAGCAATGGCGGGTTCGCGACCGGCGTCAATCTGCGCGGCCTGGGCGCCGGTGCCACGCTGGTGCTGGTCAACGGCCAGCGGCTCGGAGGGTCGGGTACCAAAGGCGCGTTCAGCGATGTGAACAGCATCCCGACCGGCGCGCTCGACCGGGTCGAGGTGCTGATGGACGGCGCATCGGCGATCTACGGGTCCGACGCGGTCGGCGGCGTGGTCAACATCCTGCTCAAGCGCCGTTTCGAAGGCGCGGAAACCCGGGTGCGGTTCGGCAGCGTGACGGATGGCGGCAAGCGCGATGTGCAGCTCGACCAGACGATCGGCAAGCAATGGACCACCGGCGGCGTCATGCTGTCCTATGAATATGACCGGGCGGGTCGGCTGGCGAGCGCCGACCGGGCGTTCGCGCGGTCGACCGATTCCCGCAGTCTTGGCGGAACCGATCACCGCTACATCTTCAGTCTGCCGGGCAACGTGCTCGGCATCAATCCGGTGACGGGCGCGCTCGGGGCGACCTACGCCATTCCGGGCGACCAGGACGGCCGATCCTTGACGCCTGGTGATTTTCTGGCGGGCACGACCAATCTCCAGAATTCCCGGACCGATACCGATCTCATCCCCCGCCAGGAACGCCACAGCCTTTATGCGACGCTCGACCAGGATCTCGGCTCCGCGCTCCATCTCACGGCAGATGCGCGCTATTCGCACCGATCGTTCGACGCGCGGCTGCCGGGCTCGGCGGCAATCGTGCAGATCACGGCCGCCAATCCGTGGTTCGTCTCGCCGACGGGCGCGTCGTCCGACCTGATCGCCTATTCGCTGGCGCCGGAACTCGGGCCGATCGACACGCACGGTTATGCCGAAGCATTGGCAACGTCGATCGGGATCGATGCCGATCTTGGATCCGGCTGGAAGCTGCGCAGCTATGGCGCGTTCGCGCAGGAACGCGAGCTGAACGAGTCGCGCAATCTGGTCAACACCGCCGCGCTCGCCGAAGCGACGGGCGCGATCCCCGACAATCCCGCCACAACGTTCAGCACCGCCACGAGCGGCTTCTTCAATCCTTACGGGACGGGCAGCAGCAATGCCGCGGCGATTCTCGATTTCGTCGGCGAGGGCTATTCGCTGTCGCGGACGCGCAGTCAGGTGCTCACGGGCCATGTCGATGCGGATGCGTCGGTCGTGTCCGTACCCGGCGGCATGGTCAGGCTCGCGGTCGGCGGCGATGTGCGGCGCGAGACGTTCCGGCGGAGTGGGGAAAGCCTCCTGTCGAGCGCATTGCCGGTGGCGACCGGCACTGTGCGCGCGTCGCGCCTGATCGAGGCCGCCTTTGCCGAGATCCAGGTGCCGATCATCGGCACGGCCAACGCCGTGCCCCTGATACGCCGGCTAGACGTGTCGCTCGCGGCGCGGATCGAGCATTATGACGATTTCGGCACGACCACCAACCCGAAGATCGGCGTCTCCTGGGTCCCGCTGACGGGCGTGACGCTGCGCACGAGCTTTGGCACGTCGTTCCGCGCACCGAACCTGCGCGAGCTTCAGGACCGGGAACAATATTCGGTCACGACGCTGTCGCGCAACGGCACGAGCGTACCGGTGATCCAGCTCTCGGGCGGAAACCCCGATCTGATGCCGGAAAAGGCGCGCAGTTGGACGGCCGGATTCGACCTCGATCCTGTCGTCGTCCCTCGCCTGCATATGAATGCGACCTGGTTTCGGACCGTGTTCAGTCAGCGGGTCGCGACACCGGCAAGCGCAAATTTCGCCAATGCGCTGACCGACCAGACCCTCTTGCCGTTCGTCCAGTTCGTCTCGCCGATCACCAACGCCGCCGATCTCGCCACCGTGACAGCTTTGCTGAGCGACCCGGCCTTTACCGGCGGCAACAGCTTTCCACCGACCAGCATCGCCGCGATCATCGACACGCGGTTCGTCAACACGGGCAAGGTCGATGTGAGCGGGATCGATCTGTCCGCAAGCTACACCCTTCCGGTCGGCGCCAACGCGTTCACGGTGTCGGGCAATGGCTCCTACCTGCTGCATTACCGCGAACAGGTGACGCCGACCTCGCTTCCCGTCGACCGCGTCAACCGCGTCGGACAGCCCGTCGACCTGCGGGGCAGGATGAGCCTCGGCTGGCGCCGCGGGCCGGTCGATGCCCTGCTTGGCCTGAATTACGTCGCCCCGTACCGCGATCTGCTCGGCACGCCGATCGACGCCTGGACAACGGTCGATCTGCAACTGGGCTATACGGTGCCCGACGGATCCGGCCCGCTGCGGGGCGTGGCGATCGCGCTGTCGGCGCGGAACCTGTTCGACCGCCCGCCACCCTTCTACGACTCCCCAGTCGGGGTCGGGTATGACGCCGCGAATGCCGATGCGCTCGGGCGCTATGTGTCGGTGCAACTGACCAAGCGCTGGTAATCATGGCCGCTTTCCTGCTCCGCGCCATGCGGCGCCTGGTGGCGCTGTGCCTGCTGTCCGTCGCGATGCCGCTGGGCGCGCGGCCCTATAGCGTCGACGACATGCTCCGGACCGAGGGGTTCGGCAGGATCGAGGTCGCGCCGGGCGGACGCTGGCTCGTGTTCGAACGGCAAATTCCGTTCGCGACAGCCGCGCGCTTCGACCTTGATGCGATCGAGGTGCTGCGCGCCCGGCTCTACATCGTCGATCTCGCGCATCCGGCGGCGGCCAGGCCGCTATTGCCGCAAGAAAACGGCGCGGGAATCGTCATGCTTGGTTTTTCGCCGCACGGCACGCGGTTGGCGATCGGACGGCTCGACGGACAACGCTGGACCCTGGGCATCGTGGCCCTGGACACCGGGTCGGTACGCTGGTTCGCGGTCGCACCCGACTATTCGGACTTCCGGCCGACGCTCGCCTGGGCATCGGACGATACGCTAATAATGCTGGCCGGTGATGGCGATACGCCGCCCTGGGGCCTGCGGCGCGACGCGCAGGACCGGACAGCGGTATCGCGTGCCTGGGCCCAGGCGGAGGAAGGCCAGGTACCGACGGTCACCGCGATCGGCAGCGGACGGTTTGACGGGATCACGGCACTGGCACCGCCGGTCCGTCTGCTCCGTCTCGACCGAGTGACGGGGAGCGTGCAGATCCTGGCGCGCGGCGCGTTCGAGACGCTGCGCCTGTCGCCCGACGGCCAGCATGTCGCGTTGACGGAGCCCAGCGAGACCATCCGCGTCACGACAACATCGCCGATCCGCCAGTCCGCCGACCTGCGGCGGCGTCGACTGCGCATCGTGGACATGACCGATGGGCATATCTGGACACCCTGCGCGGCATGCGACCTGCCGTTCGATCCGCCACTCTGGTCGCCAGACGGGCGCTCCCTGCTGTTCTACGCGCGGCATGGCGATAGAAACTGGTCGACCGGCCAGCCCTGGGTGGCGGACGTCCGGTTGCAACAGGCAAGGCCGGTCCCGCTTGGCGGGGTCCAGCCAGAGGTCATCATGACCAGAGGCGCGTATGACGCTGTCGCGCTGGGCTGGCTCGGGTCCACGCCGATCATATTCGGCCGCACGGATGCAGGCGTCACACGCGCCGACTGGTATACGTTGGGCCAGCGTGGATCCGCGGTGCTCACGAGCGCGATCGCCAGCCCATCGTCGAAGCTGGCGCCAGCGCCGGGTTCGGCTCCCATCATGCTGACGGCGGATAGTGGCTGGCGGCTGGGGCGGCGGCGCGCGCAGTCAGTGCTGTCGGGCATGGATGGCGTGATGGCGCTCGCGACAGACGCGGCGAAGCGGAATGCGGACGCCGCCCTGTTGGGCTGGCGACGAACGACAGACGGGATACTGATCGACCTGCCAACACGTCATGCACGTCAGTTCGAGGTTCGGACAGCCGGTGTGGCCCGTCCCGTGGCCGCCAGCCTGCAGACCAACGTCGCGATCGTGACCGAGACACTGCCCAATGGCGTCGGACATCTGCTCGTGGTGGCGGCCGACCGGCCGCCGCTGGCCGTCGCGACGATCAACGCAGGCCTTGCCGCCGTGTCGGTGCGCCCGCCCCTGCCCGTACACCACCAGCTTCCCGACGGACGGACTGTCACGAGCTGGCTGTACCTGCCGACGCCTGCCCCCTCCGGCCGAAGGCCGCCGCTGATCGTCATCCCCTATGCGGGCACGGTGTACGGCGACACGGCACCGGCGCTGTGGAATCCGGGGATCGGACGCACCTATACCAATGTCCCCGCGCTCGTCGGGCATGGCTATGCGGTGCTGTTGCCGAGCATGCCCGATCTTGCGGCCAGCGATACCGCGCCGTTCGACTTCGCCGGGCAGATCCTCGCTGCCGTCGACGCGGTGATCGCCCACGGCGACGCAGATCCGGCACGGCTGGGGCTATGGGGCCACAGCTATGGCGGCTATACAGGGGCCATGGTCGCCACCCAGACCGGTCGCTTCAACGCGATCATCGTGTCAAGCGGCATATATGATCTGACGAGTTTCCAGGGGACGTTAGCCCCGACGGCACGGATGAACCCGGGCTATGGCCTGGGGATCCTGCCCTGGGCCGGCTGGACCGAGACGGGGCAGCCACATCTCGATGCGAGCCCCTGGACCAACCCCAAGCGTTATGTCGCGAACAGCCCGATCTATCATGTCGGCCGCATCACGACACCGATGCTGATCCTGGCGAGCGACCGCGACTTCACGCCGCTTCAGCAAGGCGAGCAGCTGTTTTCCGCGCTTTACCGCCAGGGCAAGGACGCCGAACTGATCAGCTATTGGGGCGAGAACCATGTGCTGATGAGCCCGGCCAATGTCCGTGATGCCTATGCGCGGGTGTTCGCCTGGTTCGATTCGCATTTCGAGGCACCGCGCCGGCCCGACCCATGATATCAGGCACGCGCGGCGTCGATCGCGGTAATCCGGTCGCCCCAGGCGCGCGCCCAGCGCTCCATCAGCAGGACGACGAAGATCTCGGTATAACAGTTCGTCCGCATCACGTGCTCGGGATCGAGCACCATCGCCAGCGTCTCGCGGTCGAGCAGATGATGCTGATCGAGCACACCACCGATCAGATAGTCGCGCAGGAACGGCATGCTCGCCGCGAGCATGCGGCCGAAGAACGGCGTGAGACAGCCCTTGCCGCGGCGCTCGAGCAGGATCGGCGGCAGCCGACCCGCATAGGCCTGTCGGATCATCGCACGATCGCGTCTGCCCTGCGTAAGGTCGAGCGCGGAGATGGGCAGGA
>JAYVRZ010000309.1:0-2954 GCA_043775965.1 Sphingomonas sp. | reverse complement strand
TCGCCTCGTAGATGGTCTTGATCAGTTCGTGGACGGACTGCGCGATGAACTCGGTCGGGTTGTAGATGACCTTGTATTCCAGGCCCTTGGGGAAGCGCTTCGACATGCTTTCCATCTCGGCGGAGACGGCCTGCGCGGCGCCGAGCGCGTTCGAGCCGGGACGCTGGAAGACCGCGGCGATGACCGTGGGCTTGCCGCTGAGATAGGTGTTGGCGCCGTAATCCTGCGCGCCGAGTTCGACCCGCGCGACGTCCGAAACGCGGACCTGGCGGCCTTGCGCGTCGGTGCGAATCACGACGTCGGCGAACTGCTTGGGATCGGTCAGGCGGCCCTGCGTCTCGACGTTGAGCTGGAACGCGCTGTTGCCCTTGTCATAAGGAGGCTGGCCGAGCGTGCCGGCGGCGACCTGGACGTTCTGTGCGCGCAACGCGGCGACGATCTCGCCGGCGGTGAGGTCGAGCGCGGCGGCGCGGCCGGGGTCGATCCAGATGCGCATCGAATAATCGCGCGCGCCGAACAGCTGCACGTCGCCGACGCCGTCGATGCGGCTGAGGCGATCGCGGACCTGAGTCAGCGCGTAGTTGGAGATGTAGCCGCGATCGAGCGAGTTGTCGGGCGAGACGAGGTTCACCACCATCAGGAAGTCTGGCGACGTCTTGCGCGTCACTACGCCGAGCCGCTGGACGTCTTCCGGCAGGCGCGGGACGGCGACCGCGACGCGGTTCTGGACGAGCACCTGGGCAGCGTCGAGGTTGGTGCCGATCTTGAAGGTGACGGTGATCGTGACCTTGCCGTCGCCGGTCGATTGCGACGACTGGTACAGCATGTTGTCGACGCCGTTGATCTCCTGCTCGATCGGCGCGGCGACGGTTTCGGCGACGGTCTCGGCCGAGGCGCCGGGATAGGTCGCGGCGACGGTGACGGTGGGGGGGACGATGTCGGGATATTGCGACACCGGCAGCGCCATATAGGCGATCGCGCCGACGATCGTGATGATCACCGCGATGACGCCCGCAAAGATCGGCCGGGTGATGAAGAAGCGCGAGAAGCGCATGGTTCGTGTCCTCGAAAGAAGAGCGACGGGCACACACCAACACCACCCCGGCGGAGGCCGGGGCCCAATTGGGCGAACCGCAGTGATTACATCGAAACGCTATGCCACCTGGGCACCGGCCTTCGCCGGGGAACGGTGGTTACCTGGCGAGCGTGGCCTCACCCGAGATCGGCTGGACCGACGCCGGCCCGGCTACATCGGCGGCAACCGAGATCCGGCCGGCATGCGGGGCAACGGTCGCACCCGGCATAGCCATCTGCGTGCCCGATATGATGATCCGGTCGTTCGGCCCGATCCCCGAGCGCACGATCCGCAACCCATCGACCACCGGCCCGAGCTCCACCGGCTTCTGCGTCACGACGTTCTTGGCATCGACCGTCAGCAGCACTTTCCGCGCCTGATCGGTCTGCACAGCTTCGTCGGGCACCAGCAACGCCTGCCGCGTCCCCGCACTCGCGAGGCGCATGTTGCCGAACATCCCCGGCGTCAGGAAATACCCCGGGTTGGCAATCACCGCACGACCGCGGATCGTGCCCGAGCGCTGGTCGAGGCCATTGTCGGTGAAGTCGAGCTTGCCCTTCCAGCGATGCTCGGTCTCGTCCTGCAACTGGATCTCGACCGCGGCGGGGGCCGCTCCAGGCTGCCGTGCGCGCTGCGTCTTGAGATACAGCGCCTCGGAGCCGTCGAACGTGAAGTAGATCGGGTCGAGCGCGTTGATCGTCGTCAGCACCGTGCCGCCGGTGCCTTCGCCGCCCGCGACCTGGTTGCCCGCATCGACGCGGCGATCGGAGATGCGACCGCCGATCGGGGCGCGAACCTGCGTGAAGCCGACGTCCAGGGCACGGGCGCGTTCGCGAGCCTGCGCCGCGGCGAGCGCGGCCTGCGCCGCTTCGAGCTTGCCTCGCAGGGCGTCGACTTCGCCGGCCGACACCGCTTCATCGGCAACCAGACGTTGCGCGCGGCCGAGATCGGTGCGGGCGAGCGACAGGGCGCTCTTCGCGCTCGCGACGTTGGCATGCGCTTCAGCCAAGGCCGCCGCGAACGGACGCGCGTCGATCGTGAAGAGCAACTGCCCCTTGGTGACGATCTCGCCGTCACGGAAATGGATTCCCGTGACCTCGCCGGCAACGCGCGGGCGGATCTCGACCGAGCGGCTCGGCGCGAACCGGCCGACATAATCGTCCCACTCGCTGACCTGTCGCACCAGTGGCGACGCCACCGTGACCGAGGCGGGCGGGGGTGCCGCCATCGCCGCGTCGGGATGATCGAACAGCTTCACGCCGACCGCACCGAGCAGCGCGATCGGCACGAGCACCATCGCGCCGCGCTGCCATGCCGGCCGTCGATGACGGGCCGAGGGCGGCATCGACGCGATATCCGCGTCGTTCGCCGCGGTGATCGTGGTCATCTTGTTCACGCCGCGATCCTCCGCTTCTGCTGGATGCCGACGCGCATGCCGGTCACGCTCTCGACCAGCGTCTCGATCTGCGCCTCGACGAAGCCGGCGGCGAGGAAGCCCTGAATCTCGGCCATCGGCAGTGCGAAGCCACGGCGCCAGGCGTACACCGCCATCCGGCGCAACGCCTCGAGGCGGGGATCGGCGAGCCGCGATGCGGTGCTGAGACCGAACAGGCTGCCCATCGCGCGCGACACGCGGCTGGGGTGGGAAAGGCTGCGCAACGTGTCGCGCTTGGCGAGCGCGATGACGCTCCATTCCAGCGCGGAGAAGCCGGACGGCGCGGGCACTGCTTCCGGCGCGGCCGCTTGCGCACGGCTGGTGACGGGTGCGGCGAACATGTTGTCGAGGTCGAGATACGCCATGGGATTTCCCCCCTTTTGATTTTGGACAAGCGATGGCGTTCGTCGACGAGGGAATCGTCGACGTCGGCTGGTCGCAAGA
>JAYVRZ010000308.1:0-4783 GCA_043775965.1 Sphingomonas sp. | reverse complement strand
GAGAGCTGGTCCTGCAACCTCAGCAGGTCCTGTGCGGCATCCTCACCGACGAGATCGGGACGTGTCGCCAGCGTCTGCCCGAGCTTGATCGCCGCCGGCCCGATTGCCTGAAACGCATCGGCATAGCGAGGCACTGCGGGCACGCGCGCCCCGAACCGAGCGATCCGCGCGAGGCGACGGACGGGCGCTGGCGTGTTGGGGTCACGCTCGATCCCGCGCAGCGCGCCGTGGCGAGCAAGGATGCGGCCCCATTTGAGGAGTCGCCAGACGTGGGTGGCGGAGGCGGTCACTGGCCGAGGGCGCCTTGAGAAGGGGTTTGTTCACGCGAAGGCGCGAAGCCTGTCCTAAGCGTCGCCGAAGGGGCGCGAAGAGAAGATAGAATTGGTTCGCGCAGAGGCGCAGAGGCGCAGAGGTGTGGCGCCCCGCCGCGGATGCGGCTTTCCATCACTGACGAAGGAGAAACGAAGCTCGGCCGCGCGTAGAAGGCCGTTGCTCCTCCGCTTCTGCTTACTCTCCGCGCCTCTGCGCCTCTGCGCGAACAAATCTTCGCGCGCCTTCGCGTGATCACTAGATCTTCCACCCGCTGTGGATCGCGACCAGTCCGCCCAGCAAAGGCTCGACCTTGGTCTGCACGAAGCCCGCATCCGCGATCATCCCCTTGAACTTGGGCATGTCCGGGAAGCGGCGGATCGACTCGATCAGATAGCGATAGCTGTCGGCGTCCTGCGCCAGCAGCTGCCCCAGCTTCGGGACCATCTTGTGCGAATACGCGTCGTACACCTCGGCAAAACCCGGCCAGACGGTGGTGGAGAATTCCAGGCAATAGAACCGCCCGCCACGCCGCAACACGCGGTGCGCCTCGCGGAGAGCCTTCGGGATATCCGTCACGTTACGGATGCCGAACGCGATCGTGTAGGCGTCGAAGAACTTGTCGGGAAAGCTCAGCGTCTCCGCATTGGCCTCGGTCCAGACCAGCCCGTCGATGCCACGCTTCTGCGCGCGCTGCATGCCGACTTCGAGCATCTGCGGGTTGATGTCGGCGACCGTGATCGACGCGCCCGACGGCTCCATGCGGAACGCGATGTCGCCGGTGCCGCCGGCCATGTCGAGGATCTGCTCGCCTCCGCGCGGCTTCACGCGGCGGACGAAGCGGTCCTTCCACAAACGGTGCATGCCGCCCGACATCGCATCGTTCATCAAATCGTATTTGCCCGCGACGTTCGAGAAGACGCCGCCGACGCGGGCGGTCTTCTCGGTGGCGGGAATGTCTTCGTAGCCGAAGGAGACGGTATCGGGCGTGAGTGCGGGCGCGGGCGCGATCAAGTCGTTCATATCCTGCGCTCTAGCCGCGCCTTGTGGCGCGAGCAAACGCAACCTAGCTGCAAGGCGTGCCAGAATTACCAGAAGTCGAAACCACCGTGCGCGGGCTGGAGCCCGTGCTGAAGGGCCAGCGCCTGACCTCGGTCGAGCCGCGCCGCGCCGACCTGCGTAAGGCGATCCCGGTCGACCTGCGCCAGCGGATGACCGGGGCGACCGTGACGACGCTCGGGCGGCGCGCCAAATACGGCCTGATCGACACCGATCGCGGCGATACGCTGGTGTTTCATCTCGGCATGTCGGGGCGCTGGCGAGTCGATCCGACCGAACTGCTCGCGCACGATCACCTGCTGATAGGCACCGAGGCTCGGCGCACGGTCGCGCTGAACGATCCGCGGCGATTCGGCTTTCTCGATCTGTGGGCGACCGAGGACATCGCGAACTATCCGCCGTTCCTCAGCATGGGGCCGGAGCCGCTCGGGCCCGATCTGACGGCCGCGTATCTGCTGGAGGCGCTCGAGGGGCGGGGGGCGTCGATCAAGGCCATGCTGCTCGACCAACGGATCGTCGCCGGGCTCGGCAACATCTATGTCTGCGAGGCGCTGCACATGGCGAAGATCGCACCATCACGCGCGGCGGGGCGGATCTCGCTGTTTCGACTCGAGCGACTCGTCGCGGCGATCCGCACGGTGCTGACGGCGGCGATTCTCGCAGGCGGCTCGTCGCTTCGGGACTTCGTGCAACCCGACGGCGAACTCGGCTATTTCTCCAAGCAATGGCGCGTCTATGGTCGCGAGGGTGAGGCCTGCGAATGCGGCTCCATCGTCAAGCGCCGTACCGAGGGCGGGCGCTCGACGTTCTGGTGTGCGAAGTGCCAACGCGGTTGAGCGTTTCGGTTGACGCGCTGGAGCAAAGTGAGTAGGACCGCGGCTTCGAGAGGGCGTAGGAGCAATCCGGCGCCCCTTTTTATTCATTCGAACATCCAGAGGGCTTCATGGCGAACACGCCGCAGGCGAAAAAGCGTATCCGTCGCAACGACCGTCGCGCGGAAGTGAACGGCAACCGAGTCGGCCGTATCCGTACCTTCATCAAGAAGGTCGAGGCCGCATTGGCATCGGGCGACAAGGGCGCAGCGACCACCGCACTCGCCGCAGCTCAGCCTGAGCTTCAGCGTGGCGTCGCCAAGGGCGTGCTGCACAAGAACACCGCGAGCCGCAAGTTCGCGCGTCTCACCAAGGCCGTGACCGGGCTCGCATAAGCGACCCGACATAGTCGGATGCGGATCACCCGCCGGGCACCCCCGGCGGGTTTTTTGCGTCTGCGAAGGGAACCCGGTGGGCGCTGGCAGAACTCAAGGATTCTCCGCGATTCGAGCGATGTGGAATTACGTCATGGCAATGACAAATTTGCAAAAAATGTGTGAACACAGCAACTTATAAAAATATCGACGCATTTCCGCGGCTTGGGCAAGTCAACCCGCTTTATTTCGGAAATGTGACGCGTCGAGGTCTTGCTAGGATCGTCGATCGCTTCATAACGGTCCTCACAGCGACGGTGGTTTCCACCGCTGCATCACAAACAGGGCGAAGATGCCGGACGACCCCATGGGGCGTGTCGGGGGTTCATTTTCTGTCGGGACTATATCACCAGCGCGGGTGTCGCGCGGGGTCGGAGACGTGTGCGCGTGACGAAGTGGCAAGGATCGACAGTGCAGGCGAGCGAGGCCGAGAAGGCCTGGGCCCGCGTACGCACGTCCTTGCGGGAATCGGCGGGTGCGCGGTTGTTCGAGCAATGGCTGAAGCCGATCGAGCTGATCCCGTGCGACGATAGCGAATCAATCCGCCTCGCTCTGCCCTCGGCGTTCATGACCAACTGGGTGCGCAATCATTATGCGGACCGGCTGGCGCTCGAATTCAAGCAGATCCTGCCACACGTCCGCACCGTCCAGATCGAAACCCGGGCACCGGGTCGCGCCCCGGTCGTGCTCGCGATCGAGTCGCCTCCGCTGGCGGCTGCGGCGGCACCTCGGCCACCGGCACCTGAACCCAGCGTCGCCGGACCGCGCGTACCCGAAGCGAAGCCAGCCGCGGCGCCGGCGCAGGTTTCGATGAAGTTCGGCGTCGATCCGTCGTTGAAGCCGGCGCCCGCCGCACCGGTGGCGATCGCGGTACAGTTGGGCGTCGTGGCCGAGCGGCCGCCGCTCGATCCGCGCTACACCTTCGATCGATTCGTCGTGGATCCGTCCAACAAGGTCGCGTTCAACGCCGCCAAGGTGCTCGCCGAACCCGGCCCCGTCCGGTTCAGCCCGTTGTTCCTCCATAGCGGCACGGGGCAGGGCAAGACCCACCTCATGCACGCGATCGGCCACGCGTTCCTCCAGCATAATCCGCACGCGATCGTGCTGTGCATGTCGGCCGAGCGGTTCATGTACGATTTCGTCGCGTCGATGCGCGCGCGCGATACGCATGCCTTCAAACAGCGGCTGCGCGGTGCCGACCTGCTGCTGATCGACGATCTCCAGTTCATCGCCGGCAAGGACGCGACGCAGGAAGAATTCTTCCACACGGTCAACGAGATCATGGCGGCCGGCAAGCGACTGGTGATCTCCGCCGATCGCTGCCCGCAGGCGCTGGAAGGCGTCGAGGCGCGGATCGTCAGCCGCATGTCGGTCGGCCTGGTCGCGGACATCAAGGCGCCCGACCTGACGCTGCGCCGGACGATCCTCGACCGCAAGCTGGTCGATTTGCCCGACATGCGCGTGCCGACCGACGTGCTCGACCTGCTCGCTGCCCGCATCCACGCGAACATCCGCGAACTCGAGGGCGCGCTCAACCGCGTCGTGGCGTATGCGCAGCTGACCGGCGACACGATCGACCTAGACTTCGCAGTGGCGACGCTGGGCGAGGTACTCCGCGGGGCGCAGAAGCGCGTGACGATCGACGAGATCCAGAAGCTCGTATCGGCACATTTCGAACTGAAGCCGCTCGACCTGATTTCGGCAAGGCGCGCGCGCGCGGTCGCGCGACCGCGCCAGATCGCGATGTACCTGGCCAAGCGCCTCACGACGCGGTCGCTGCCGGAGATCGGACGGAAGTTCGGCGGGCGCGATCACTCGACCGTCATCCATGCGGTGCGCAAGATCGAGGAACTGCGCGATTCGGACCGCGACATCGACGCCGCGGTGCGCGTGCTGATGCGCGAGCTGGAGGGCTAGGCCAGCCTCCGCTCCCTTGTTCTCCCGCGAAGGCGGGAGCCCAGTCTGGCCCCCCGCCTTCGCGAGGGGACAATCTTTCTAATTGAGGTACACCCCAGCCCGTCATCCCCGCGAAAGCTGGGATCTCGTCGTGTGGCGAGTGTCGCGTGCGACGGGGGAGACCCCAGCTTTCGCTGGGGTGACGGTTGTGATGCAGGGGTGACGGTCATGGTGCCGGGGTGACGGTCATGGTGCTGGGGTGACGGTTGTGAT
>JAYVRZ010000307.1:0-10274 GCA_043775965.1 Sphingomonas sp. | reverse complement strand
CGGGCCGCGTGATGGTCTTGCCCGCGGCGAGACGAACCTGGACCTTCTCGGTAAGTGCGATGCGGGCGTTGATGCTTGGCAGCACGTTCACATAATTCGCGTGGCTCGACACGTCGGCGCCGATCAGGTTCTCGACGGTATTGACGACGCGTGCGCCGCCAACGCCGTCGACATGCACCGATCCCAGATCGAAGGAATAGCCGACCTGGCCGTAGAAGGCGTAGGTCTTCTCGTCGTCGAAGAACGCCAAGCTGGGATCATAGGCGCGGTCGCCGGCGGCCTGTCCGAAGATGCCACGGATCTGATCGGTATTGTTAAGCAGGAAATCGGTATCCGCGAGCGCGAACTGGCCGATCCCAGCCTTGCCGTTGACGAGACCGTCCGGCGACAAGGTCGCGAGCCCCGCAATGCTGCTGAGCGCGACCGGATTGGCGATCGCGATCGGGATCGACGCAGTCGCCTGAGACACGGCACGGCGGTTGGTATAGCGCGAGCCGATCTTCAAATTCGACAGCAGCCCGCCGTCGAAATTATAGACCAGGTCGTTACGCCAAGCCCATTGCCGGCTGGTCGCGACCGAGTGATTGTCGAACAGCGTACGCAACGTGTAGATCGACGCGTCGGTCAGGTCGACGCCTGGAATGCTGACGAGTGGCGTCCCGTTATTGTCGAAATCGATGTTCAGTACGGGCGCGTTGAACGAGGTGTCGACGATCACGTTGCGACCGGTCAGGCGGCTGTGATTATAGGTCAGCTCGGTCGAGAGCACCGCGTTGCCGGTAGTCCATTTGGTCCCGACATCCGCCTGCCACGTCTGCGTCGTGTTCTTGTACGCCTGCTTGCTGGTCAGCGTGTAGGCATTGGTGGTCGTCGCGCTTCCTGCCAGTCCAGGCGTCTGTTCGCTCGGCGTCGCGGTCACGTCGCCGGCCTTGGGCAGGCCAATGAAGAAGCTCGTGTCGTAGGTGTTCTTGTATTCGGTATAGAGGCCGTCGGCGTAGAATTCGAGATTGGCAGACGGCTTCCACTGGAACGACCCGTTATAGGCTATCCGCTGGCGATCGCCGTTCGTGTAGAGCCCGCCGACAGTGTCCGGAATGCCGATATTGTTCGCACCTCCGGGGTTCGAGATAAAATCGAACGCAGTGTCGTCCTCGTATTTGCGACGGTTATAGGAGACGCCGAACATCGCGCCCATTTCACCGATCGATGTATCCCAGCGATCGGCGATCAAACCGCTGCCGATATAGCCCCATTTCTTGGACTGGTCGCTGTAGACTGCGCGACCGCTGCCGGCGACTTCCAGACCCTTGAAATCGAACGGACGACGCAGCCGAACGTCGATTACACCCGCGACGCCACCCTCGACGAGGTCGGGCGTGCTGGACTTGTAGACGTCGACGCCGGCGATCAGCTCGGCCGGGATATCCTGGAGCGCGACGCCGCGACCGGTGCCGGTGAACGCCTCGCGCCCATTGAGCAACGTCGCCGTGTTAGGCAGACCGCGGATCAACACCGTACCAGCCTCACCCGCGCCGCGCGTGACCTGCACGCCGGTTACGCGCTGAAGGGCGTCGGAAACGGTATTGTCGGGAAGCTTGCCGATGTCCTCGGCGACGATCGAGTCGACAACCTGAACCGCCTGCCGCTTGCGCTGCTGCGCGGAAGAAAGGCTGGCGCGCACGCCTGTGACGACGATGTCTTCATTGCCGGCCGTGGCGGCGGCGGCGTCGGTTGCGGGAACGGCCTGCTCTGCTGCCGGCGCCTGCTCAGGCTGCACGGCCTGCGCATGAGCCGGTGCGCCGAGCATCAGTGCGGCGAACGATGCGGAACACAGAATCAACGGTTTTATCGCCATGCGACCTCTCCCAAATGCGATGATCGGCCGTGTTATCGGCTCGTTATTACTCGGACATTCGCTATGGGCCTACGCAAGGTCGTGCAAGCGGTTTTGTACCCTGTCGCGAAGTAAAATGCATTTGCGTAGCCAGAGTGGCGGAAGAGCCACAGCTCTCCGCTCCTAGTAATAGCCACTCGATACGAAGATTTCTGTTTAGCGGCTGGGGTTTAGCCGGAACAGTCGCGCGCCATGCGACGCGACGCCTTGGATAAGGTCGTCGGAGACGGGGGCGAGGTCCTTCCGGGCCCACAGATCGCGGACGCCCACCGGACCCTTGGCTCCCCGTGCGCCTAGCCCGAGCATGGCGAGATCGATCCGCACGGACCGCGCAGTCTTGTCGGTGTTGAACACCGCCAGGTACGAATCGTCCGATGCCGGCACGCGCGCGGACCAGACACGTATCCCGTCGGCGACGAAGTGCGGCTGGTTGTCGTAACTCGCCTGGTTGACCGCGATGACCTCGGGGTTGGTGAGCAACGCCAGCGTCGCCGCGTCGAGATGGCGCAGGTCGCCCCCCATGATCAGCGGCGAGCGCGCGATCGACCACAGCGTCATCAGCGTGCGCTGTTCGTCGGGCGTGAACTTGGTGTCGCGCGCGCCCAACGCCAGCCGTCCGAGCGGCAGCATGTCCGCATCGGGCCAGCCGCCCGGCACGCGGTGCGCGTTCCAGTTCTCCAGCCGGGTGAACTGCGCTTCGAGCAGCGGCCATTCGTCCCAGAAATCGTCGCTGATCCGCCACATCTGCGCGAACCGGCGGACGTGATCGGCACGCGCCACCGGTGTCTCGCCGGGCGACAGGCTCAGGATCATCGGGCGCCCGGTCGCGACGATCGCCTTGTGCGCCGCCTCGATCTCGGGCGCATGCGCGTCATAGGGCCGGCTCATGTCGTCCATCTTGACGAAATCGACGCCCCACGACGCGTAGAGCGCGAAGACGCTGTCGTAATAGGCCTGCGCGCCGGGCTTGCGCATGTCGACGCCGTACATGTCCGGGTTCCACGGACAGATGCTCGTGGTGTCGGCGATGTCGCGGGCGCGGTATCTGGTCCCGAACACCGGCAGGTTGCGCTCGACCGCGAGCCGCGGGATGCCGCGCATCAGGTGGATACCGAACCGCAGCCCCATCGCGTGAACCCGGTCGGCGAGTGGGCTGAAACCCCTGCCCCCGACGCTCGACGGAAACCGGTTGGGTGCGGGGAGCAACCGGCCATAGCCGTCCAATGTCGGCTGGGGCTTGGCGGCATATGCGTAGCTGCTCGCGCCCGGCTCGTACCATTGGATGTCGACGGTGAAGATATCATAGCCCGACGGCAGCAGCTTCTCGGCCATGATGGTGGCGGTCTCGATCGCCTGGGCCTCGGTGATCGTGGTCGCGAAACTGTTCCAGCTGTTCCACCCCATCGGCGGCGTCGGGGCCAGCCGCGCTGGTTTCCGGCCCGCGCCAATCGCTGCCGCGGGGATCGTTGCGGCCCCCGCCACGCCGGCCGCTCCGCCGAGGAACGCCCGCCGATCGAGCGAACTCACCGCAGCGGGCCGTTGGCCACCGGTTCGCCGAAATCGGGGCTGCCGTCGGGCTTGTAGGTGAAGTGCTGGACGCGGGTGTGGCGATTGGGATCGAACAGCGGATCGCCCTTGATCGCGTCGTAGTCACGCGCGTGATAGACCAGGAGATCGCGCCCGCGCTCGTCGACCGTGAAGCTGTTATGCCCCGGCCCGAACACCTTGTGCGCCGGTGACGACTTGAACACCGGCTGTGGCGATTTCGACCATGCCGCCGGATCCATGATGTCCGCATCGTCGCGCGCGGTCAGCATGCCTAGGCAATAGCGTGAGTCGGTCGCGCTCGCCGAATAGGTCATGAACAGCTTGCCGTTGCGCGCGAGCAATGCCGGCGCCTCGGCGACCTTAAAGCCGCGGATTTCCCAGTCGAGCGTCGGTACCGTCAACCGCGCGGGCTTTGCGGCGAGTGTCAGCGGCGTGGCGAGCGGCGCTAGGTAGAGGTTGCTGTTGGTCTCGATTCCCGGCTCGCGCTGTGCCCAGGCCAGATAGCGCGTGCCGCGGTGGACGAAGCTGGTCGAGTCGAGCGTGAAACTGTCCCACGGCGTCACCAGCTGGCCCAGCACGGTCCACGTGCCTGTCATGGGATCGGACCCGCTGCACACGACCGCGAAGGTGCGGATGCGGAACACGTCCTCGCCGCCGCCGCTGGGGCCTGCTGCGAAATACATGATCCAGCGACCGTCGATCAGGTGCAGCTCGGGCGCCCAGAGAAAGCCGGACATCGGCCCGGTCTTCTGGTGCCGCCACAACACGCGCTCGGTCGCGGTCGCCAATCCCGCGATCGTCCGCGAGCGGCGCAGCACCAAGCGATCATATTCCGGCACCGACCCGGTCATGTAATACCAGCCGTCGGTGTGCAGGAACACCTGCGCGTCTGCCCGCTGGCGGACCAGCGGATTGACCGGCACCGGCATCTTCGGCTTGACGGCGGCACGGGCGATCGCGCCACTCGCCGTTGCGGCTGTCGCTACGCCTGCGCCGGCAAGGAACAGGCGTCGTGTGAAATCATGAGTCATGGTCGATACTCCGCAACGGGCCAGCCATCCGCACCCCAGGCGATCGGTGCGATCCGCAATGTCGGGGTGCCTTTGTTCTGGGAATCATAGGCATGGTAGACGACGTAATCCTTGCCGTCGGTATCGTGCAGCACGCCGGGATGACCGGGACCGCGATAGCGCTGCTGCTCCTGCAGGTCCGCGCGCAGGAAGATCGTCCCGCCGCCCTGCATCATCGCGCTGCCGTCCTTGCCGAGATACGGCCCGGTGATCGCCTTCGATCGACCGACGACGGTGTAATAGGTGCTGTTCACGCCCTTGCAGCAATAGTCGTAGCTCGCGAGCAGCCAGTAATAGCCGCCATGCCCGATGATGAACGGCGCCTCGATCGGGGCAGGTCCGCCGGCCGGTGCGGGGCGGCGGGCGATCGCGTAGGGCTTCTCCGCCGGATCGAGCAGCTTGCCGGTCTTCGGGTTGAGCGCGAACAGCTTGATCCCGGTCCAGAAGCTCCCGAGCGACAACCATTCGCGGCCCTGCGCATCGACGACGTGGTTGGGATCGATCGCGTTGAAATCGTCCTTCGGCGTCGACATCACCACCATTCCCTCGTCGCGCCAGCCATAGCCAGGCGCCTTGGGATCGAGCGTCGGGCTGGTCGCCAAGCCGATCGCCGAACGGTTCGAGCCGAAGGTCGAGACCGAGTAATACAGCCGATATCGACCATCCGCGGCGCGCGAGATATCCGGCGCCCACATGCCCTTCGTACCCGGGACCGCCTTCGTGGCCCAGTCCGGCAAGCGCGCAAACGGGGGTGTGCCCGCGGCCCAGTCGACGCGGTCCTTCGACGTCCGCGCACTCAGCATCTGGCCGCCCAGTCCGGTGCTGTAGACATAATAGGTGTCGCCCGCGCGGATCATGACCGGATCGTGGACCGGCGCGATATCTCCGGTCAGTCCAGCGTCGAGCGTACCACGCGGCGTGTCCCCTTGCGCCAGCGCACCGCTCGCCAGCATCAACGCCAGCATGCCGGTCGCCCATCTCGGTGCGGCCATCGTCTCTCTCCCGATATGTGCGCCCGCCGGTTGCTCCGGCGGGCGTCACGGTCACTTCAGTTCGAGCATCACCACCGACATCGGCGGCAACGTCACCGCCAGATTGCCGCCACTCAGCCGAGCGCCATTGAACGGCGCCGGTGCGACCGCATTGGGCGCATCGAAGGTGTTGAGCGCGGTCATCGTCGGCGCGGTCAGCACCGTCCCGGTGACGCCCTGCGCAGTCACACCCGCCAGCGCGGCAGTGACGCTCGTCGGCTTGTTCGGATCGAGGTTGGCGAGCGCGATCCGCACCACGCCGTCCTTGCCGCGCACGGCCGACGCGCTGACCGCCGGCATCGTCCACTGGTCCTTGTTGTACCAGGGCGACTTGATGTCGATCGGCAGCACGGTGCCGTCCATGTACGGCTTGTACATCGCGAACACGTGATAGGTCGGCGTCAGCACCATCTTGCTGCCGTCGGTCAGGATCATCGCCTGCAGCACGTTCACCATCTGCGCGATCGCGGTCATCTTCACCCGGTCGGCATGCTTCGCAAAGATGTTGAGGTTGATCGCCGTCACCAGCGCATCGCGCAGCGTGTTCTGCTGACGCAGGAAGCCCGGGTTCGTACCCGGATCGCCGGCATACCACGTGCCCCATTCGTCGACCGCGAGCCACATCGTCTTCTTCGGATCGACCTTGTCCATGATCGCCGAATGCTTGGTGATCAGCTCATCCATCTTGAGCGTCTCGGACAGCGTCTCGGCCCAGCCGCGCTCGTCGAACACGGTCGCGGACGCACGCGGCGGCCAGCCACCGGGGACGGTGTAGTAATGCAGCGACAGCGCATCGACCTTGCCGACCAGCTCGCGCGCCATCGTCTCGGTCCAGTTATAGTCGTCGACGTTGGCGCCGCTCGCGATCTTCATCACGCGCGTGTCCTTGGGCGCCTTGATGAAGGTGGCGTAGCGCCGCGTGACGTCGGCGGCGTATTCCGCGCGCATGTTGCCGCCACAGCCCCACAGCTCGTTGCCGACGCCGAAATACGGCACTGCCCACGGCGCCTTGTGGCCGTTCCTGGCGCGTTCGTCGGCCAGGGTGCCTGCCGGCGAGGTCATGTATTCGACCCATTCCGCCATTTCCTGCGGCGTGCCGTTGCCGACGTTGCCGGCGATATAGGGCTCGGCGCCGAGCTGTCCGACGAGGTCCATGAACTCATGCGTGCCGACCGTGTTGGGCTCGGTCACGCCGCCCCAATGCGTGTTGATCTTGACCGGGCGCTTGGCCTTGAGACCGATCCCCTCGCGCCAGTGATATTCGTCGGCGAAACAGCCTCCCGGCCAGCGCACCACGGGCACGCCGATCCCGCGCAGTGCTGTGACGACGTCGGTGCGGAAGCCGCGGACGTTGGGGATCTTCGACTTCTCGCCGACCCAGAGGCCGCCATAGATGCCGGTGCCGAGATGCTCGGCGAACTGCGTGAAGATGCGGCGGTCATAGGTCGGGCCGGGCGTGTCGGCGTGGACCGTCACGGTTGCCGCAGACGTGGTCGGTGCGGGTGCGGGTACGTCGGTCTGCGCGGTGCCGACGCCGGCAGTCGAGAGCAGCAGCGCGGCGGCTAGGCCCTTGAGCGTACGGGTCATTTTTGCCTCAATCATCGAAAGCCTCCACCGATGTGCGGGTGCCGCGCAGGAACGCGTCGGCGACGAGCGTGAAAGGGGTCGTGTCGACCTCGCTCCGCCGGCCACGGATGAGCGAGGCGAAGCGCGCGTAGAGACCGGGATATTCCTCGTCTTCGGCCCGAACCGTGCCGCTGGGTAGCGTCAGCACCGCGCCGCCCTTGGCAAGGCTGAGCGTGCCTGCGTCGGTTTCGACGACGATGTCCCAGCTCTGCGGACCGGTCTGGCGCCAGTCGAGATCCATCGTGACCGGCGCGCCGGCGGCGGTTCGGAACACGAGATCGGCGGCGATCGGCGCGGCGCGGTTGGCGGGCGTCGACAGCGTTGCCGACGTCAGGAAGAATGGCTGCGGCAGGATTTCGGTCGCGATCGACAGCGCGTTGATGCCCGGATCGAACACGCCGAGCCCACCCGGCTCCCAGATCCACGCCTGCCCCGGATGCCAGACGCGAACGTCCTCGCGCCAGACGATCGACACGCGCTCGATTTTTCGCTCGGCGAGCCAAGCCTTGGCTGGCGCGACGCCAGCAGCGAACCGCGAATGCCAACCGGCGAACAGCGTCGTTCCCGTTTCGGCAGCCTGCGCTTCGAGCGCGTCGACCTCGGCCAGCGTCGCGCCGGGCGGCTTTTCGAGGAAGACGTGCACGCCCTTGGCCAGCGCCATCGACGCAAGCTCGTAGCGGACCTGCGGCGGCGTGCAGAGCGCGATCGCATCGATCGCCGGACCGTCGGCGAGCAACGACTCCAGCGACGTGAAGTTGGCGATACCCTCGACACCGGGATCGCGCGGGCTGACGCTGGCAACGAACGCGAACTCGGCATTGCCGGCGATCGAGGGCAGATGCTGGTCGCGCGCGATCTTGCCCATGCCGACGACCGCGATTCTGATGGCGGTCACCTTCAAAGCGCCTTCACGACGACCGGCTGCGGGGCGGCCTTGGTCAGCGTGTTGCGCAGCGGCAGCGTGAACGGTGCAGCCTCGATCTCGAACACGTCGCCTTCGCGTGTCGTCACGCCGTCGGCGAACGACAGCGTCGCGGTGCCGAAGAAATGGACGTGCACGTCGCCCGGGCGCCGGAACAGGTCGTACTTGAAATGATGCGCCTCGAGATTGGCGATGCTGTGCGACATGTTCGCTTCGCCCGACAGGAACGGCTTTTCCCACAGCAGCGCACCATCGCGGTGGATGCGGCTCGCACCCTCGATATGCTGAGGCGGCGTACCGACCAGCAGCTCGGGGCCGAGCGACGCCTGGCGCAGCTTCGAATGCGCGAGCCACAGATAATTGTGGCGCTCGGTGACGTGATCGCTGAACTCGTTGGCGAGGCACAGGCCGAGCCGGAACGGCGTGCCGTCGGGACCGATCAGGTAGATGCCGGCAAGCTCGGGCTCCTCGCCGCCATCCTCGGCGAAATCGGGCATCGCGAACGCCGCCCCCGGCGCAACCAGACCCGAGCCGTCGCCCTTGTAGAACCACTCCGGCTGCTGACCACGCTCACCCGCGGCCGGCTTGCCACCCTCGACACCCTCGAGGAACATCCGCATCGAATCGGTCTGCTTCTCTGCGTCTACGGCGGCACGGTGCATCTTGTCGCGGCCCTCGGCCGAACCGAGATGCGTCAGGCCGGTGCCGGTCATGATCAGGTGGGCAGGGTCGACATGATCGATCGGCGAGGTCAGTCGGCCCGCGGCGAGCTCGGCGGCGATGTCGACGCTGGCGCCGGTCCCGCACGCGGCGACCGCGGCGGCGAGATCGCTACCGTCGGCGATCGCGCGCTCGGCCAGCGCGCGGACGCTGTCGACTCCGGTGACGAACGCCGCCCCCTCGTTTGTGGCTGCGATCACCGATCGCGTGCCATCGACGCCAACATGCTGCAACAGACGCAAAGTCATCAATTTCTCTCCTAATCGGGACGCCGCTGTTACGGTTCGCCGCCGGATATCTCGGTTTAGTTGGCGGGAACGCCGTCGATCAGCCGCGGCGCGTCGGTGCCGTCGCGCAGCACCTCCGGCAGCAGTTCGGGCAGCAAATTCTGGTACGATACCGGCCGCAGGAACCGGTCGATCGCGAGGCTGCCGACCGAAGTCGTGCGGCCGTCCGACGTCGCCGGGAACGGACCGCCATGCACCATCGCATGCGCGACCTCGACACCGGTAGGCCAGCCATTGGCGAGGATCCGCCCGGCCTTGCGCTCCAGCAGCGGGATCAGCCGCGACGCCATGTCGGCATCGCCCGCGTCCATCTGGATCGTCGCGGTCAGCTGACCCTCCGCCGCCCGCAGCACGGCGTGCAACTCGTCCTCGCTCGTGCAGCGCACCAGCAGCGACGACGCACCGAACACCTCGTGCCCCAGCGCCTTGTCGGACAGGAACTGCGCGGCGGTCGTCTCGAAGAATGCCGCCTGCCCCTGCGCGACGCCCTCACCGACCTTGCCGCGCGAAATCTCCTTCACCGCGTCGTGGCTCGCGAGTGCGGCGATGCCCTGCTCATACGCGGCGTGGATGCCGCCGGTGAGCATCGTCGCGGCAGGCGCCTCGGGCAATGCCGTTGCGGCGGCGGACACGAACGCGTCGAGCCCCTCGCCGTCGATCGCAAGCACCAGGCCGGGGTTGGTGCAGAACTGCCCCGCCCCCATCGTCAACGACCCGACGAACGCCGTCCCGAGCGCCGCACCGCGTGCCTTCAACGCCTCGGGCAGCAGCACGACCGGGTTGATGCTCGACATCTCGGCGTAGACGGGGATCGGAACCTCACGCGCCTGCGCCAGCTTGACCAGCGCGAGACCGCCGCCCCGCGAGCCCGTGAACCCCACCGCCGAGATCCGCGGATCCTGCACCAAGCCGCTGCCCAGATCGTTGCCCGGACCGACCAGGTGCGAGAATACGCCCTTGGGCAATCCACAGGCCGAAACCGCCGCCTCGATCGCACCCGCGACCATCGCGCCGGTGGCAGGATGCGCGGGATGCCCCTTCACGACGACCGGGCACCCCGCGGCCAGCGCCGACGCGGTGTCGCCACCCGCCGTCGAGAATGCGAGCGGGAAATTGCTCGCGCCGAACACCGCGACCGGGCCGAGCGGGATCATCCGCAGCCGCAGGTCGGGGCGC
>JAYVRZ010000306.1:0-8445 GCA_043775965.1 Sphingomonas sp. | reverse complement strand
GAACAGCTGGTCGCGGACGAACCCTGGAGTCATGCCGCTGCCCTGGTCGATGACGTCGATTGCGACGCGGTCGCCCAACGTCTCGACCGAGAGCAGGATCGCGTCATCGACGCCGCTCGCCTCGATCCCGTTCTGGACGAGATGGCCGAGCACCTGTTCGAGACGTGCGGCATGACCGAGTGCCAAGACCGGCTTGGTTCGCGCGGCGATCGGATGCTGCGCCCGGCGGCCGGCGGCAACGCGTTCGACGATCGCGGCGACGTCGATCGGCTGGAGCGGCTCGTTACGGACGGGGCCATGCTGCGAAAGACGGGCGAGAAGCGCGTTCATGCGATCGGAGGAGTCCTTCAGGGTCGCCACCATGTCGACCCTGAAATCCGGGTTGTCGGCGTGGCGCTCGGCATTGCGTGCGACCAGCGTCAGCTGGCTGACGAGGTTCTTGATGTCGTGCAGGATGAACGCGAAGCGGCGGTTGAACTCGTCGAACCGTGCCGCGTCGGCCAACGCGGCATGCGCGCGGTCCTCGGCGAGGTAGCTTGCCGCCTGTCGTCCCGCGACACGAAGAAGGTCGAAATCCTCCCAGTCGAGCGCGCGGTCGACCGGTGGCCGTGCAAGAACGATCGCGCCGACCAGCATACCGCTGTGAACGAGCGGGACGATGGCCCATGCGTCCGGACATTCACGCAACCAGGAGGGAACGCTGGCTGCGTCTTGGGGAAGTGCCGTACCGGCACGAACGCGGTCCAGCTCGATGATCCGCGCGTCCGTCGCCAGATGACGGGCCAGCAGTTCGTCGTGGGGACCATCTGCGGCGCATACCCAGTTCCATGTTGCGCCGGTACCAAGCGAAATGCCGTCAGGCACAAGGAGCAACCCGCCAGGCGAGTCGGTCAAGTCAGCAATCGATTTGACGACGCGGGTGTCGAGCGATTCGGCCTCTGCGCCCGGCTGGCCCAGCGTGTCGGTGAAGCGCTGCCATTCCGCGCGGTAGTCGTAGCGGTGCCGGAACAGGTGCTTGGCAATCTTCACCTTCGTCCAGGCGCGTAGCCACGGGGTGGAGAGCAATGTCAGCACGCCTGCGGTCGCGCCGAACACGATCGCGGTCTGGACCACGCGGACGTAAGGGCCAGCATAGCTCGCGGCGATGTTGGTCGCGAGCGCGGTGATGCCCGCGTAGAGGATCAGCGCCACTGCCGACAGCGCGCGAACTGCGATCGGCCGCGACAGGGCAAGCGTCCAGTCGCCACTCCGGTGCACGCCGACGGCAAGCAGCGCGGCGACGCCGGTCATCACGACACCCCGCGCGACGATCGCCGGCGACATCGCATCCAACCGGAAATAGGACGACACCGAGATTAGAAGGTCGACCCCCCACATTGCTGCCAAAGCGAGCACGACCAACCGGATGCCGCCCCGCGACGCCGGTGCCGCCTGGTAGAGATGATGGACCAATACCAGCGCGCTGACTGCGCCCATCATCCGAAATACCGTATGTGCCGAGGCGACTGCCGCGAGTGCCTCTCCGTCCAACCCGATGCGCTGGACTATCGCCAACATCGCGGCCGTGCCAGCGAGCGCCATGACCAAGAAATACACCGCGCCGATCGCATAATTGCCGGCACGATCGCGCCGGACGAGCGCGAGCATGAACGCGAGCCAGGCGATGTCGCGCGCGCTGGCAGCGATCCGCGTGGCGATATCGCGCGAGTCGATGCCGGCGACCGCGAGCGCCCACAGGCTGGTCGTCACCAGCGCGACCACGAACGCGCCGTGCGGCCAATGCCCGCTCGGGCGCCGCAATTGCGACAGCGCCAGCGCGCCGAACAGCAGCGCAGCGAGTGCATGGCTCCACAGGACCAGCGTCGTGGTCATGTCACCGTGCGCCCGCAGGCCACAGCACGACGCGCAACGTCTGCAACAGGATCAACATATCGAGGAACGGCGAATAATTCTTCGCATAATATAGGTCGTATTCGAGCTTGTGCCGCGCGTCCTCGATCGATGCGCCATAAGGGTAGTTGATCTGAGCCCAGCCGGTGATGCCGGGCTTAACCATGTGCCGTTCGGCATAGAAGGGGAGCTGGTCCTCGAGCTGCTGGACGAATTGTGGGCGCTCCGGACGCGGGCCAACGAAGCTCATCTCGCCCTTCAGCACGGTCCAGGTCTGCGGGAGTTCGTCGATGCGGACTTTGCGGATGAACCGACCGATGCGCGTGATCCGCGGATCGTCCTCCGCTGCCCAGACCGCTTTGCCGGCGACCTCTGCATCCTGGCGCATAGAGCGGAGCTTCAGGATGTCGAACCCCTCGTTGTAAAGACCGACACGGCGCTGGCGATAAAAGGCGGGGCCCTTGGACTCGAGCTTGATCGCGATGGCGGTGAGCACGATGATCGGCAGCGTGATCGCGAGCAGCAGCCCGCCGGCGAAGATATCGAACGCCCGCTTGAACACACTCGACAGCATCCGGCTCGACGCGAATCCGTCGGAAAAAATCAGCCAGGACGGGTTGACGCTCTTGAGGTCGATCCGTCCCGTTTCGCGTTCGAGAAAGCTCGAAATCTCGCTGACCTGCACGCCGGTGGTGCGGACGCGGAGCAGATCCTTCATCGGCAGCGCGTTGCGCCGCTCGTCGAGCGCGAGCACGACTTCGCTCGCGTTCAAATCGACGATATGCGCGGCAAGATTGGGGATGTCGCCACGCGGCATTGCATCCTGGACGACCGGCTCCGGCTCCGACATCCGGACGAACCCGGCCACAATGAAATTGACACCGGGCTGCTCGGACAAAGCGAGGATGCGGGCGGCGCGCGCGCCCGCGCCCAGCACCACGATCCGCCGCTTGAACGTCTCGCCGCCCAAGGTCTTGCCCAGCAACGCGCGCACTGTGACGAGTAATATGGTGGCAATCACGGTCGAGTAGAGCAGGTTGGATCGCCAGAAGGTCAGGGCCGGCACGAGGAAGAAGATCAACGACAGGAACATCACGCCGAGCGACAACGCGACTGCAAGGCGGGCGGCAGCGAAACGGAGCGACAGGAACGACGCCACGCCGTATGCGCCGACCGCGACCAGCGAAACCTGGAGCGCGATCGCGAACGTCAGCAACTGCGCGACGCGCGTCTGAATTGGTTCGATCACCATGCCGATCTGGTGCGCGCGCACGACCCAGCCAATCTCCGCGGACGCCAGCAGGAGCAGCGCGTCGACGAGGCCGAGCAGAAGCACGGCATGAGGTACGTAGTGCTTGAAGAGCCGTATCATCGTCCGCAATCCCGACGCATCGTTGTAAACGTTACCGACACCTATGACGGAGTTTCGCAGCAAAACTTCAAAAAAGCCTGAACACGCGCATCCTATTGGATCATTCGGCGATTGGCACGGTTGGCTGCTCCGCTATAGCTCGGCGCCATCAGGAGGATGCATGATCGCACGTAAGATCGTTCCCGTTATTTTGTCTGGCGGATCAGGCACCCGCCTCTGGCCGATGTCGCGGCCCGAGATGCCCAAGCAGATGCTGGCGTTGACTGCGGACGAGACGATGCTCCAGCTGACTGCAGGCCGTGCGCTGGGCGAACGCTACGCGGCGCCGATCGTCGTCGCTAATGCGCGCCACGCCGACCTCGTCGAACAGCAGCTTGCCGACGCGGGCGCCACCCCGCAGGCGCTGATCCTGGAGCCCGCCGGCCGCAACACCGCCCCCGCCATCGCGCTGGCCGCGATCGCCGCCGGCGGCGGTGGCGACGCGCTACTGGTGATGCCGTCGGATCACGTGATCGGCGACGTCGCCGCGTTCCATGCAGCGATCGAGGCGGCGATGCCTCTGGTCACGCAGGGCTGGCTCGTCACCTTCGGCATCGCACCCGACGCACCCGAGACCGGCTATGGCTGGATCCAGATAGGTGATGAGCTGCAGCCCGGCATCAACCGGGTCGCACGCTTCGTGGAGAAGCCCCCGCTCGACAAGGCGCAGGCGATGCTGGCGAGCGGCGACCATGCCTGGAACGGCGGGATATTCCTGTTCCTGGCCGATGCGTATCTCGAAGCGCTGGCGCAGTTCGATCCGGGCATCCTGATCGCGACGCGCGAAGCGATGGACAAGGCTCGCATCGACGGCACGCGGATTTATCCCGACGCGGTGGCCTTTGCCGCTTCACCCGACGACTCGATCGATTATGCCGTCATGGAAAAGGCCGATCGCGTGGCGGTCGTGCCCGTCGCCATGGGTTGGAACGACGTCGGCAGCTGGGACGCGCTGCACGCGATCAGCGACGTCGACGACGCCGGGAACGCGCACCGCAGCCAAGGCGAAGGCAACGTGCTGGCGATCGACACGAAGAGCTGCTTCGTCCGCAGCGACGGCATTCGAGTCTCGCTGGTAGGCGTCGAGGACCTGATCGTGGTCGCGAGCGGCAACGACGTGCTGATCATGCCGCGTGGTCGCAGCCAGGAGGTCAAGAAGCTGATCGAGGCGATGAAGGCGAGCGACAAGCGCTAACGCGATCGTCCGCTCTCCCCGTCGGAGAGCGGACTCGCCCGCGGCATCAAGGGCGTTTACGCAACTTTGGCACTTGTGACAACCGCGTCAGCAGTGTCGGGATATCGTCGGTAATCATCGTATCCGTCGGGGTTTTCCAAGACGAGCGCAATGTTTCTCCGACGCTGCGCAGTCGCGCATCGGATGCACGATTCGGTGTCTCGTCTCGCACTGGATGGCCTCGATTACGCAAACGAACCCGGCGGATCCTTCGGGGGGATGAGGACGCCGCCGGGCTCGGCAATGAAACCGACGATCGAGCCGCTGGTTCCGTGCCCCATCGCTAAATTTTGCGTTTGAATCGCGCTATCCTATCCTTGCGCATTACCCGTCCGAATGGGCTACGAAGACCAATAGCTTACGGGAGAATTCGTCATGGATCGTCGCCAGTTCCTTGCATCGGGTGGGGTTGCGGCGCTCGCCACTACCCTCCTGCCCGCTACCGCATTTGGCCAATCGTCGGGCGATGTCGCGCTGAACGCCGAGTTCGAGCGGATCTTCCAACGCAGCGTCGCACGCTCGCCCGAGCTCGCGACATCGCTTGGTCTCGACAAGGGGCCGTTCGCCGGCTTGAAGAGCCAGCTTTCGCCGCGGACACCCGAGAAGTGCGCGCGCGACGTGACCGAGACCAAGACCGCGATCGCGAGCCTTGCACGTTATGGCGAGGCAAGCCTGTCGGCGGCGGCCAAGCTTAATCTCGAGGTGGTGCGCTATTCGCTGAACACGCAGATCGCTGCCCCGGACACATTCGGCATCGACAGCCCTATCCGCCCCTATCGGATCTTCCAGCAGGGCGGCGCTTATTTTCAGGTACCCGATTTCCTCAACACCGCGCACACGATCGGCGCGGCGCCGGATGCCGAAGCGTATCTTTCGCGGCTCGACCAGTTCGGCACCGTGCTCGACCAGGAAAGCACCATGCAGCAAGCCGACGCGACGCGCGGCCTGCTTGCGCCGGGTTGGTCGCTCGACCTGACTCTCGGCCAGATGCGCAAGCTGCGAGGCCAGCCGTCGACGACATCGAGCATCGTGCAGTCGCTGGTGAAACGTGCCGCAGCCAAGGGTATCGCCGGCGACTGGCAGGCGCGCGCCGCCAGGATCGTCGACGACAAGCTCTATCCCGCGCTCGACCGCCAGATCGCGCTGATCGAGCGACTGAAGCCGACAACCAAGCCTGGCGACGGCATTTGGCGCGTGCCGAACGGCGATGCGATCTACGCGATGGCGCTGAGCCAGGCGACCACCACGACGATGAGCCCCGACGAGGTCCACCGCATCGGCTTGGCGCAGGTCGCCGAGATCACCGCGCAACTCGACACTATCCTGAATTCGCAGGGCTATACCACCGGCACGGTCGGTGAACGGCTCGCCAAGCTGAACGTGATGCCCGACCAGCTCTATGCGAACACCGCCGAGGGACGCTCCGCGCTGATCGGCGGCCTGAACGAAGGCATCAAGGCGATGTACGCCAAGTTGCCCCAGGCATTTTCCGAAGTCCCGACACAGCCACTCGAAATCCGCGCGGTACCGGTCGAGATCCAGGACGGCGCAGCCAACGGCTATTACAACCGGGCGTCGCTGGATGGTGCGCGCCCGGCGATCTACTTCGTCAACCTGAAGGACGTCGGCGACTGGCCAAAATACACGCTGCCGTCCCTCACCTATCACGAGGGCGTACCGGGGCATCACCTGCAGATCAGCTTGGCGCAGGAGTCGAAGGACATACCGACGCTGCGCAAGATCGGCTTTTTCTCGGCCTATTCCGAAGGCTGGGCGCTGTACGCCGAGCAGCTGGCCGACGAACTTGGCGCGTATGCATCGCCGCTTGAGCGAGCGGGATATCTTCAGTCGTTCCTGTTTCGCGCGACGCGCCTGGTGGTCGATACGGGCATTCATGCCAAGCGCTGGAGCCGCGAGAAGGCCACCGACTACATGGTCGCCACGACTGGCTTCGCCCGGCCGCGGACCCAGCGGGAGGTGGAGCGATACTGCACCCAGGCCGGACAGGCCTGCAGCTACAAGGTCGGCCATATGGCATGGACCCGCGCACGGACGAAAGCGAAGGCGGCGCTGGGCGACAGCTTCGACCTGAAGCAGTTCCACGATATTCTGAAGGAAGGCGCGATGCCGCTGACGATCCTGGAACGGCGCGTCGACGAGCGGATCGCGGCGGTGTGCGCCGGCGGGGGTGAGCGGCCGACCTACGCCTACCGGGGGGCGAAGGTCAGGATCACGCGTAACGCTTCCGCGCGCCCTTACTGCTGCTCCCTCGCAAAGGCGGGGAGCAGGAGATGCGTTGACGGGCGAACGAATCAGCGGCGCGGCGTCATCTTCACCATGACCACGCCGTGCGGAGGCACGGTCGCCGAGAACCGCCCGTCCGTCCGCTTCGTCACCGTCCCCGACCACAGGTCGCGGACGTCGGAGGCCAGCCCGGCGGTGTAGCCGATCTCCGGCCACGCCACCGCGATCTCCGCCGGCGTCGTTCCGCGGTTCAGCAACAGCACCGCCCGGCTGCCGTCCGCCAACGGTCGCGCCCAGACCTCACGGTCGCCATCGTCGCGCACTCGCCGCCCCTGCATCCCGAGCGGATCCTGATCAACCGCGATCACGTCCTCGTTCAGCAGGATCGTGCGCGTCGCGACGTCCATCTTGGCGATGTCGTTCCCGGCAATCAGCGGTGCGGCCATCATCGCCCACAGGCTGAAATGCGCGCGATATTCGGTGTCGCTCATCCCGCCGTTGCCGACCTCGAGCATGTCGGGATCGTTCCAGTGGCCCGGCCCGGCGAACGGATAGAGCGGCTCGTTCCTGTCGACGATGTCCATCATGCCAAGCGAATACGTCACCGGCCCGGCCCACGCGTCGCGGATGTCACCGGTGGTGCGCCACATGTTGCCGATCTTCGCGCCCCATTCCCACGGGCGGTTGTTGCCCCATTCGCAGATCGACAGCAGCATCGGCCGCCCCGCGTCGCGAATGGCATCCGACATCAGCGCATACGCCTCTTCGGCATTGCGCACGCCGGTCGAGCACCAGTCGTATTTCAGATAGTCGACGCCCCAGCGCGCATAGGTCAGCGCATCCTGGTATTCGTGACCCTGGCTACCCGGACGCCCGCCGCAAGTCTTGCGCCCGGCATCGGAATAGATTCCGAACTTCAGCCCCCTGGCATGGACATAGTCAGCCAGCGCCTTGATCCCGGACGGGAACTTGGTCGAATCCGCAGTGATGAAGCCGTCCTTGTCCCGCGCGCCGTGCCAGCAATCGTCGATGACGACATAGCCGTACCCGGCCGCCTTCATCCCGTTCGCGGCCATCGCGTCAGCTGTGTCGCGGATCACCTGTTCGGTGACCTTGCAGCCATATCGGTTCCAGCTGTTCCACCCCATTGGCGGCGTCATCGCCAGACCATTGGCAGTCCGCCCCGCCTCGCGCGACGGGCGCACGGTGTTGGGATCGACGAGTTGGTCCTGCGCCGCGGCGCTGCCGGTCGTGAGGACCAGCAACAACGCGGCAACGATCTGGCGAACAGCGATCACTTGCCGCTGCGATCCAGCGTCTGGGCGGGCATGCGGACCGTCACCGTCTGGACGACGTCGGTCGCCGAAGTGGCGAGCATCACCTTGTAGTCGCCGCCCGCGATCTTCCAGCCGCCGGTGGCGACATCAAAGGTTGCGAGCAGGCGCGGATCGATCGTGATCGAGATCGCTTGGCTGGTACCCGGCGCGAGATCCACCTTGCGGAACGCGCCGAGACGCTTGGGTGCTTCCCAACCCGAACCCGACACGTACACCTGCGCGACCGCCTTGCCTGGCAGCGCGCCGGTGTTCCGCACTGCGAAGTCCGCCCTGACACCCTTGCCTTCGGGCACGGCAGTCAAGCCGCTCATCGCGAAACTGGTGTAGGA
>JAYVRZ010000305.1:0-2402 GCA_043775965.1 Sphingomonas sp. | reverse complement strand
GAGCCCGCGAAGCGGCACCCAATCGCCGGTTCCTTCCAGCCCGACGATGTTCGCGTTGCCGAGATTGGTGGTGTAGGGCTGGCCGCGCCGATTGAAGAGATCGGCCTGGATATCGCGCCAGCGGGCAAAGGAAACGCCGGTGGACAGTGCGAGACCGGTCGGCCCGCGCCGTTCCAGACGCATGCCGACTTCGCCGACCAGGATCGAGTCGGACTGGAAGTCGGCAACCCGGCCGATACCGCGTGCGACCGCAATACCGCCGGTCCGATACCCTGACTGGAAGCGCGCGAACAGGGCGAGCCTCGGCGCCACCAGCCAGGAAAGCGCTGCGGTCGGATCGATCCGCCGGCTCGAACGACCATGGACGAAATCATCGGCGCGGGGCTGGGTCGAAGGATCGCCGTCAGTGCGCGCCGTCGTGAGGCGCGCGCCCAGCGTGACCGAGAGGCTCGGTGAAACGGGCAGCGTGGCTTCGGCGAAGGCCGAGAGGCTCTTGGTCACGTTGGTGACGCCGATGATATCGGCCGGGTTGCCGGGCGACCCGAAGGAGCGGGTCTGGGCGTCGCGATCATAGAGAAGGGCGAAGCCTGCCACCCAGGAGATACCGCCCGGGATCGAACGGGACAGCCGCGTTTCGTGCGTCAGCAGCAGATTGGCATCGTTATTTTCATAGACCGTCGGGGTGAAAACGCCCGGCGCATGGGTCGCGTCATACAGGTCGCCCGAATGCATATCGACGAGCCCGGTCGCCGAGACCAGCTCGAGACCGCTGTTCCACTTCTTGCGGAATACCAGGCGACCCAGGACGATCTGGTTGTGAAAGGGCTGGGCGAAGGTCGACCGGCGGCTGAGCGGGCCGGCGCCGACTTCGGCATATTGCGCATCCGCTGCATCGATCCTCTGGATCAGGCCGCCGGTGTCGATGTCCCACCCGTCACCGGGATCGACCCGCAACGCTATTCGTCCACCGACCGTATCGGTCCGGTTGATGTTCGACAGCCGGCGTTCCCGATCGTATATATAGCCGCCGTCACGGACGCCGTAGCCGACGATGCGAAGGCCGACATGATCGCTCATCAACGGCACATTGACCATCGCGCTGAGGTCGCCGCCAAGGGCCCCGCCGATTGTCGCGGTGATGCCGCTGGCGATCGAACCGCCCGCCTTCGACAGATCCACCGGGTTCGGTGTCAGCCGGATGATGCCACCGATCGCACCGGCGCCGTACAGGGTCCCCTGCGGCCCCTCCATGACTTCGACCCGCTCGATATCATACAGGTTGAGGCTCGGCTCCGGCCCCGAATAGCCGAGCTGCACGTCGCCGAAATAGATGCTCGCGGTCGATTGGGTCGATCCGTTGAAACTGCTGTCGGCGACGCCCCGGATGAAGATCTTGTTCCGGCCGGCCCCGAACTCGGTATTCTGGAGAACCGGTGTGGTACGCGCGATCTCGTCCATGTCCGAAGGCCGGTCGGCTGCCGACCGGGTGGTCAGGCCGCCCGCGACGACGATGCTGCCCGGGAAGCGCAACAGGGCGACCTGCTGCTTGCTGGCGGTCACGATGATATCGGATTCGCGCAGTTCGGCCGGTTGCGGGGCAGCGCCATGTCTCGGCGCAGCATGCTGCACGGGCGCGCGAACGATCCGGTAGCTGTTGGCGTCGATCGCAACGGCGCGGTACCCGGTTCCGGCGAGCAGCCGGTCGAGCGCGGTTCGAACCGGCATGCGGCCGTCGAGTCGCTTCACCGCTATCTGCCTGAGGCCTGGCTCGGTACTGATGATATCGGCACCGCTTTGCCGCGCCAGCGCTGTCAGCGCGATATCGAGCGTCGTCGCGCTGATCGAAATCCTGATATCGGCCGCCTGAAGCGCCGCCGGTACGCACGCCAATAGCAGCGCAGCAACGCTAGCGCGTATCGCCTGCCCCGGGCGAGAGAATCCATCGCTCGCCATCGCGTCGCCAACCTGCCCCAACCAGCGCGGCGAGGTGCGGGATATCCCGCTCTGCCGCGCCGGTCAGGCGGACCATGCCGGTAAAGGGCCTACCGACAAGCCCGGGTCCAGTGTCAGATCGGTACCGTAAAGACGGTGGATCGTGTCAGCGACGTGCGCCAGCGGCTCTCCGGTAAAGGCAAGCCGGCCGCTTCTCCAGCCGCCGACCGTGTCGACCGCGACATGCGACAGGGCAAGGCTGCTCGAATCCTCACGCGCAGACAGGGCAGTACCCGCGATCAGCTTCACTGCGTCGCCATTCGGCTGGAACAGCACTGATCCTTCCGCCACCTGCACGTCGAGCCGCGTGCGGTCGCGGGCGACGTTGAAGACCGTGCCCAGATCCCGCACCGTCAGGTCGCCGGAGCGCAGGGTGAAGGGATCATGATCGTCGTGGCGGACATGGAAGG
>JAYVRZ010000304.1:0-3706 GCA_043775965.1 Sphingomonas sp. | reverse complement strand
AAGACCGAAGGCGAACTGCGTATAGCGGAAATCGGCAGCGGCGCCGTTGGGCTGGCCGTTGATCGTCGCTGCGTAGATGACCTGGTTCGCCTGGCGGTTGCGGTAATCGGTGAGCGAGTCGAAATACCACGACCCCAGGCTGTTCTGGACGAAGTTGTTGAACGTCCGGTTCTGCGTGACGTCGACGAGCAGCTTCACTTCGTGATCGCCGGCATGATAGCGGCCGAGGAACGATCCCTCCCACGTATCGAAGAACAGCTCGTTGGTCTGGCGCGAATTGTCTGGTCCAAAGAAGACCCGCGGGTTGCCGGTCGAGCAGGTGCTTGCCACGCCGACCGAGGTCACGTCGTTGCAGACGCCGAATTGACCCGAATTGCGGCCTTGAAGCGGCTCCTGTCCACGACGCATCGACTTATAGATGCCGCGGATTTCGGTCGAGAACTTGTCGGTCCAGTCCGAGTTCAGCTGGACGATGCCGGCGCGCAGCAGCTCGGTGAGCGCATATGCGTTCGAGCTCAGCCCGTAGCTTGGCGTGGCCGCGGCGGTGGACGTGTTGTTCTGGCTGACGAGCGAGTCATAAGCGTTGACGTAGGAAAGCGACAGCTTCTGACCGGATGTGATGTTCCAGTCGATCTGGCCGACGATCTTCTCGTCCTTCCGCGGGTTGACGACCAAAGTGGTACCCGCGTTGACCGCCGGATAGGTGCCGGACGTGATCCCTGTGATGGTGTCGATGATCCCCTGGTTCAAATTGGGGATCTGTGCGACCTGGGTGCTGAACGGACGCGGATCGGTGTTGCGCTCGGCCGACACCATGAAGAACAGCTTGTCCTTGATGATCGGGCCACGAAGCGTCGCGCCGTAGGTTTCGCTCTTGTACTTCGGCAGGACGATCTTGGTCGAACCGATGCGGTCGCCAGACAGGCCGTCGGTGTTCTGCGAATAGAAACCGGTCCCGTGGAACTCGTTCGTGCCCTTCAGCAGCGAGACGTCGATCGCGCCGCCCTGGAAGCCGCTCTGGCGGAAATCATACGGCGCGACGGAGGTCGAGACCTGACCGATCGCGTCGAACGGGATCGGGCCGCGGTTGGTTGGGCTGGCATCCTGGTTGAGGCCGAAGGTGTCGCCGACCTGCACGCCATTGATCGTGAAGCGGTTGTAGCGCGGGTTGACGCCGGCAAACTTCACCGCGCCGCCGCGGTCGCCCGTGTTCGACAGATCGATCGTGGCGAACGGATCGCGACGCTCGATGTCGCGGATGTCGCGATTAACCGAGGCGACCTTGCGGACGTCTGCCTGGGTCAGAACCGTCTGCGGTCCTGCCGAACGGGTGCCGGCACCGGCAACGCGCGACGCGGTCACAACGATGTCGCCGCCGCCTGCATTGGCCGCGTCGACCAGTTCGATCGGTAGGCTATAGGCCTGCTGGACGACGGTGAAGATGTCCGTGACGGTGGTGTTGCCCTGCGGGCTGGTGACTTCGACCGTGAACGGGCCGCCGGGACGCAGGCCGGGTAGGCTGAACCCGCCATCGGTGCCGCTGGTCGTGGTCGAACGCGAACCCGACGACACGTCGGTGGCGACGATGGTCGCTCCGCCGACGGCGACGCCGCTGGCCGTTACGGTGCCGCGAATCGACGAGGTCGTCTCCTGCGCGGAAGCCGCCATCGGGGCGATCAGCGCAATCGCTGCCGCACCCAGGAATAGGTTGTTACGCATTAAATGTCCCCTTTGAGCTTTTGCTCGAGATCCGCGACGTATCGTTCGGTCACCGCGCCCCTGCACCGGGGATATTTCGGATATGTGACAATGGCGAGTCGGGAATTGTCACAATGACACTCGGTGATGCTGCGTTGCAAAAAAGCAACGCAATGTAACCGTTTTCGGTATGCTGGAACCAACCCGACGAAAGGACCGGGCGCCGCTCAGCTGGCGGCGACGATCTCCGCCCATTCGGCTTCGGTGATCACGCGGATCCCCAGTTCGGTGGCTTTTTTCAGCTTCGAGCCCGCGCCCGGTCCGGCGATCACGAGGCCGGTCTTGCTCGATACCGATGCCGCCACGCGTGCGCCGAGCGCCTCCGCCTGCGCCTTGGCCTCGTCGCGGCTCAGCGTTTCCAGGCTGCCGGTGAACACCAGAATCTGCCCTGTTACCGGCGATTCGCGTGTCTCGTGAACGACATCCGCCGGCTTTACCTCACGCAGCAGGTCGAACACCACGCGGCGGTTGTGCGGCTCGGCGCAGAAGCCGACAAGCGCGCTCGCCACCTCGGGACCGATCCCGGCGGTCTCGATCGCGCCGACCAGCAGCTTGTCGCGGCGGAGCACGAACTTCCGCTCGGGTTCGCCGATCACCGGCTCCATCTGGCCGCGCAGGAACACCGCGTGACGCAGCACCGCGCCGAGCGCCCGCGCCGACACATAGCGTCGCGCAAGGTCACGCGCGGTAATCTCGCCGACGTGGCGGATGCCGAGCGAGAACAGGAACCGGTCGAGCGGGATCGTCCGCTTCGTCTCGATCGCCGCGATCACCTTCGCCGCCCAAACGCGCCCGTCCTTCTTCCGCGCGGCGAGCTGCTCCTCGGTCAGGCGGAAGATGTCGGCGGGCGATTCGATCAGCCCGTCGCAGAAGAACGCCTCGATCAGCGTCTGGCCGAGCCCGCCGATGTCGAACGCGTGGCGCGACGCGAAGTGGATCAGCCGCTCGACTCGCTGCGCCGGGCAGATCAGCCCGCCGGTACAGCGATAGACGACCTCGCCTTCCTCACGTTCCGCCGCCGATCCGCATTCGGGACAGGTGTGGGGGAACACCCACGCCTCGCGCTCGGCATCGGGCGTCAGATTCTCGACGATCTGCGGGATGACGTCGCCGGCGCGCTGGACGAGCACGCGGTCGCCCGGCCGCACGCCGAGTCGCTCGATCTCGTCGGCATTGTGCAGCGTCGCGTTGGTCACGACGACCCCGCCGACCGTCACCGGAGACAGCCGCGCGACCGGAGTCATCGCGCCGGTCCGCCCGACTTGGATGTCGATCTTCTCCAGGACGGTCTGCGCGCGTTCTGCCGGGAATTTGTGCGCGATCGCCCAGCGCGGTGCCTTGGCGACCTGGCCAAGCCGTGCCTGCCAGTCGAGCCGGTCGACCTTGTAGACGACGCCGTCGATATCGAACGGCAGGTCGGCGCGCTCGGCCTCGATCCGCCGGTAGACGTCGAGTGCCGCCGCCGTTCCCTCGACCCGCGCGAATCCGTCGGCGATCGGGAAGCCCCAGCCGCGGAGCGTCTCGACGACCTCGGCCTGCATGCTCCCCGGCACGACGCTCGCCTCGCCCCAGCCATGCGCGAGGAACCGCAGCGTCCGGCTCGCCGTCACGTTCGCATCCTTCTGGCGCAGCGACCCGGCGGCGGCATTGCGCGGATTGGCGAACTGCCGCGCCTCCTTGCCGGTCTCCTCTGCTTCGGCGAGCAGGCGCGCATTGAGCGCGGCGAAGTCGTCCTTCGCCATATAGACCTCGCCGCGAACCTCGAAGATCGCGGGTGCCTCACCCTGTAAGGTCTGGGGAATGTCGCCGATCGTGCGGACGTTCGCCGTCACATCCTCGCCAACCTGGCCATCACCGCGCGTGAGCGCCTGCACCAGCCGACCCTCTTCATAGCGCACCGAACACGACAACCCGTCGATCTTCGGCTCCGCGGTCAACGCCACCGCCG
>JAYVRZ010000303.1:0-6172 GCA_043775965.1 Sphingomonas sp. | reverse complement strand
CCGGCGGAGGCCGGGGCCCAATTGCGAAGGTCGATATAACGACGAGCCGTCCTGCCTTACCGCCGCCCCCCAATTGAGCCCTGGCCTCCGCCGGGGTGGGGAGGGATTTTGCGCGCAAATGATCATGCGTGAGTTGTTCCGTCACCGATGCCGCCACTTCTAGCTTGGCTGGCACGAAAACCAGCCAGCACCGCCACGGCGGAGGCCGGAGCCCAGTTGGGGGACGGCGGTAACGAGGGGCGGTCCTTGGTTATACCGGCCCTGCCAACTGAGCCCCGACCTTTGCCAGGGAGGTGTTGTGTTGGCGGCGTGCTCGACGACTGCAGACTGGTCGCCGAGGGGTGATGTTTCTCGGAATCGGAACTTCAGAAACAGAAAAGGCCGCTCTCCTCGTGGGGAAGCGGCCTTTGTCTCCAAGCTAGCCCATGTCGTCGGTCGCGGCCTTGCCGTGCCGGCCGGGCTTGGGCGAGTCCGTTGCCAACATGGCAACGGCCGCCCTTCGCCTTAAAACCTGAACGCCACGGTTCCGCGCAGGCTGTGCCAGCGGAAATTGTCGTCCGAGCGCTTGAACGCGGTGCCGGCCGTGTTCGGCGCCAGCACGAACGGGTTCGTCGCGGGCTGCGTGCCGCGCGTCACCAGCACGCGTGCGTCGTCGTCCTGATACTGGTGGAACATGTATTCCATGCCGACCGAGATGTTCTTGGCGAGCTTGTGCTCGATGCCGCCGCCGCCGGTGATGCCGAACTGGTTCTTCTTGCCGCTCTGCGCATAGGCGTTGGCGGTGTTGCTCGAGTAGAAATCGCGGTTGATGCGCGCATAGCCGGCGCCGAACGTCCCGTAGAACAGCGTCGTGTCGACCGCATAGCCGGCACGCCCGCGGATCGAACCCTCCCAGGCGAGATCGCGCGTCATCGTGTAGAAGGCGGGCGTCGTCGAGAACGCCGTGACGCTGTCGCGGATGTTCGACTTGCCGAATTCGCCGACGACGCCGACGACGATGTTGCCAGTCTGGTGATCCAGGCCGACGCGCGCGTAATAGGCCGTGTTGTCCTTGTCGTTGCGGCAACCGCGGCCACCGGCGGCAGGCGCGGTGCTGCTGCGCGCTGCGCCGTTGCAGAAGCCGGGCGAGAAGGCGTTGGCGCCAGTCGTCGTCATAACGGCGTCGCCGAACCGCCCATCGAGGTTGCGATCGAACTGGATCGACGAACCGTCGTCGTTCGGCTGGACGTCATAGCCGCCCGCCGCGCCGAAATAGATCCCGCTGAACGGGGCGTCGGCAGTCGTTTCCTGGCCCATGTCCTGGGCTGCCGCTGGCATCGCCGCGAACCCCAGCGTGGCGGCACCGGCAAGGGCCACCATCATCGTCTTGCGCATATTCACTCCCGGTAACTTCATGACAGATATTTCATAAACGGCTTCGGACGCGAAAATTATCCCTCGACTACAACAATCTGCATCAATGTGACTTTCTGGTCACAGGGAGAACAAACGGAGGCTGTGGCTTTGTCGCAAGCCAGCGTCTACGCTCGGCGCATGGCTGAAGATCTGTTCGCGTCCCCCGGCGCGCCCGGCGCCGGAAAAACCGCCGCCAATACCTATGACGCGTCGTCGATCGAGGTGCTCGAAGGGCTGGAGCCGGTGCGCCGCCGCCCCGGCATGTATGTCGGCGGCACCGACGAGCGCGCGCTGCATCATCTCGCGGCCGAGGTGCTCGACAACGCGATGGACGAGGCTGTCGCCGGCCACGCCACCCGGATCGAGGTGACGCTGGAGGCTAACAACCGGCTGACGATCGTCGACAATGGCCGCGGCATCCCGGTCGATCCGCATCCGAAATTCCCCGACAAGTCGGCGCTTGAGGTGATCCTCTCGACGCTCCACTCGGGCGGCAAGTTCGCCGGCAAGGCCTATGCGACGTCGGGCGGCCTGCACGGCGTCGGCATCAGCGTCGTCAACGCGCTGTCCTCCGACACCGTCGTCGAGGTCGCGCGCGACCGGCAGCTCTATCGCCAGCGTTTCTCGAAGGGCCAGACGCTCGGCCCGATCGAGCATCTCGGCCCCACGCCCAACCGTCGAGGCACCAGCGTCGCGTTCACGCCCGATACCGAAATCTTCGGCACCGAGCTGAACTTCAAGCCGCAGCGTCTCTACAAGCTCGTCCGGTCGAAGGCGTATCTGTTCGCGGGCGTCGAAATCCGCTGGCATTGCGCGGCGGACCTGATCGCGGACGACACGCCCGCTCAGGCCGTGTTCCAGTTCCCCGGCGGGCTCGCGGACCATCTGCGCGACCAGATCGCGGGCCGCGAATGCGCGACGTCCGACTTCTTTTCGGGCTCGCAGGATTTCCCGAGCAGCGGCGGCGAAACGCAGGGCCGCGTCGAATGGGCGGTCGCCTGGCCGCTATGGAGCGACGGCTCGTACAGCTGGTATTGCAACACCATCCCGACCCCCGATGGCGGCACGCACGAACAGGGCCTGCGCCAGGCGCTCGTCCGCGGGCTTCGCGCGTTCGGCGACCTGGTCGGCAACAAGAAAACGAAGGATATCAGCGCGGACGACGTGATGGTCGGCAGCGAGCTGATGCTGTCGGTGTTCATCCGCGAGCCGCAATTCCAGAGCCAGACCAAGGATCGCCTGACCAGCCCCGAGGCCGCGGGGCTCGTCGAGAAGGCGGTGCGCGATCATTTCGACCATTTCCTCAGCCACAATATGGAGCGCGGCAAGGCGCTGCTGAATTACGTGCTGGAGCGGATGGACGAACGCCTGCGCCGCAAGCAGGAGCGCGACGTCAAGCGCAAGACCGCCACCTCCGCGCGGAAGCTGCGCCTGCCGGGCAAGCTCACCGATTGTTCGGCCAACTCGCCCGAGGGCACCGAGATCTTCATCGTCGAGGGCGATTCGGCCGGCGGCTCGGCCAAGCAGGCGCGTGACCGGAAAACGCAGGCGATCCTGCCGATCCGCGGCAAGATCCTCAACGTCGCGTCCGCCACCAGCGCGAAGATCTTCGCCAACCAGGAGATCGCCGACCTGACCTTGGCGCTCGGCTGTGGCACGCGGAAAGACTGCACGCCCGACACGCTGCGCTACGAACGCGTCGTGATCATGACCGACGCCGACGTCGATGGCGCGCACATCGCGACGTTGCTGATGACGTTCTTTTTCCAGGAGATGCCGGAGCTGGTGCGGCGCGGGCACCTGTATCTCGCGCAGCCGCCGCTATACCGGCTGACGGTCGGCACCAAGAGCGTCTACGCACGGGACGACGCGCACCGCGCCGAGCTCGAGCGGACGGTGTTCAAGGGCAAGAAGGTCGATGTCGGCCGCTTCAAGGGCCTCGGCGAAATGAACCCGAGCCAGCTCCGCGAGACGACGATGGATCCGGCGACCCGCGGCATGCTGCGCATCACGCTGCCGCAGGAATATGAGGAGCGCGCGCAGGTGAAGGACCTGGTCGACCGCCTGATGGGCAACAACCCGGCACACAGGTTTGCCTTCATCCAGGAGAATGCCGGGCGCATGGACGAGGAAGCGATCGACGCCTGAGACGACGTCTCAAGCGATCCACGCTTGAGGTGACGTCTTCCTGCCGTCATCTGACCGCAACTAAGCCCCTCCGTCGTCCTGACGCCCCCTGCGCCCTTTTGCGTCACCCCGACGCCGCCCGCGTCATCCTGACGCCCCGCGCGTCATCCTGACGCCCCCCGTCATCCTGACGAAAGTCAGGACCCAGGGTAACGGACGCTAGCATTCACGGTTCTGGATCGTACTTTCGTCAGCATGACGGGCAGGGCACAAGCCGAAAAGTCGGCGCGGACGGCCAGTACAGGCAACGCATCGCCGCACTCGGCAAGATGCGCCGGCCGTTCAGACATCGCGCCGCAAAGCCCCTTCCCCTTCAGGGGAGGGGTTGGGGTGGGGCGTTTCCACGCGGACCCGTGGGGCATGGCGACGTCCACCCCGTCCCTTCTCCTCAAGGGGCGGGATGAAGCCGTCGATCACTTACTGCTTGTACGCCACCATCGTCGACGTCCGGCCATATTTGATATCGTTGGCGTCCATCGTCATCTTCTTGCCGTCGGGCGAGACCGTCATGACGTATTTGCCGATCACCTTGCCGTCGAACAGGTCGGTTTCGTGCATCGTGTTCGGGGCGGACTGGGTCAGCGATACCGTCGTCCAGCCGGGATCGCCGACCACCGCGGCGGCCGGGCCGCCCAAGGTCGCCGTGTACGACGTGCCGGTCGGGGTCGAGAAGGTCACGACCTTGCCGACCTGTGCCAGCGTGAAGACGAGGCCGCTGTCCGAGACTTGACCGGCATTCGTCTGGCGCCAGGATCCCGATATGGCGTGCGCGCCCGCGGCGCCGGTTGCAACGCGCTCGCTAATGCCCGTCCCGGTGACGGGGACGCCGTTGTCCGCATTCGTCTCGCTGAACGCAGTGGTCATCGTCTTGCCGTCGGCCGACAGCGTGGAGGTCGACTCGCTCATCAGCTTGCCGGCCTTGCGGGTCGCGCGCTTGATGGTCAGCGGGTCGACCACGGTGACCGCCATCTCGTCGTAATAGGCATTGCCGACGACCGGTTGAAACGTGCCATCCGCGGCGACCTTGACGACCGGAACACAGGTCGAACAGGTATAGGTCCCGTCGCTCAGCGTGACGACGGAAGGTTTGGTGGAGGCTGTGCTGGCTTTGACATCGCCTTTCCAGGTGCCGACGAAGAGGTTCTTCGCATAGGCAGGCGATGTCGCGAATAACAGAAGTGCGATGCAAGGTATTAACTTGGACATAGTTATCTCCCCTATTGTTCGGCGGGGCGATTCGAATCGAACCAAATCGCACAGGATTCTGGCACCACGTCTTGGGCAACATGCGCCTATTGGGCCACGCGCGGCAAGGGGCGTCACGAAGCCGCGACTGCTGATGGATAGGGGCGTTCGTCCCCACGGGACGACGCGGTGTTGCCCCGAGCGCCACAGGCTCGTATCAAGCGGTCCGGGCGGCCGCTATGGGTCGCCCTTGCTGTTTGAAGGAGCTGCCGTCGTGACCATCACCCCGCTCATGCCCGTCTACCCGCGGTGTGGCGTGCGTCCGGTCCGAGGCGAGGGCGTGTACCTCTATGGCGAGGACGGCCAGCAGTATCTCGATTTCGCCAGCGGCATCGCGGTCAACGCGCTGGGCCACGCCCATCCGCATCTGACCAAGGCGATCGCCGACCAGGCCGCGACGCTGATGCACGTGTCGAACCTGTACGGGTCGCCGCAGGGCGAGCACCTTGCGCAGCGGCTCGTCGACAACAGCTTCGCCGATACCGTGTTCTTCACCAATTCGGGCGCGGAAGCGGTCGAGTGCGCGATCAAGACCGCGCGGCGCTATCACTTCGCCAACGGCAATCCGCAGCGCAACACGCTGATCACGTTCGACACCGCGTTCCACGGGCGGACGCTCGGCGCGATCTCGGCGACCAACCAGCCGAAGATGCGCGACGGGTTCGAGCCGCTGTTGCCGGGCTTCGGCTATGCCAAGTTCAACGACCTGGCCGGCGCGCTGGCGCTGATCGACGACAATACCGCCGGTTTCCTGGTCGAGCCGATCCAGGGCGAGGGCGGTATCCGCCAGGCGACCCCCGAGTTCCTCACCGGCCTGCGCAAAGCATGTGACGAGCACGGCCTGCTGCTGGTGCTCGACGAGGTGCAGTGCGGCTATGGCCGGACCGGCAAGTTCTTCGCGCACGAGTTGTACGGCATCACGCCGGACATCATGGCGGTGGCCAAGGGCATCGGCGGCGGCTTCCCGCTCGGCGCGTGTCTCGCGACCGAGGAGGCGGCCAAGGGCATGGTCGCGGGCACGCACGGCTCGACCTATGGCGGCAACCCGCTGGCGATGGCGGCGGGCGAGGCGATCCTCGACGTGATGTTGGAGGAGGGTTTCCTCGATAACGTCACCGCGATGGGCGATCGGTTGCGGCAGGCGCTCGAGCAGATGATCCCGAACCACGATCATTTGTTCGACAGCGTGCGGGGCACAGGGCTGATGCTCGGGCTGAAGCTGAAGAGCGATGCCCGCGGGTTCGTCGCCTTCGCGCGTGACGATCACAACCTGCTGCTGGTGTCGGCGGGCGAGAACGTCGTTCGCATCCTGCCGCCGCTGGTGATCGACGAGAGCCACATCGCC
>JAYVRZ010000302.1:0-8849 GCA_043775965.1 Sphingomonas sp. | reverse complement strand
CGCACTCGCCTGGAATGCGGTAAAGCTGTCGCCCAGGGTCGGCGCCCAATACGGCACCATCACCGCATGCGCCGAGCCCGTCACCGGATCCTCGTTAATCGCGTAATACGGCGTGAACACCCGGCTGACGATGTCCGTAGCCTCGCCCCGCGCCGCGACGATCGCGACAATCGGGAATGCAGCCAGCGCGGCGAAGTTTGGCTTCAGCTCGCGCACCACAGACTCGTCCTCGACGATCACCAGCGCATAGCCCTTCTCGTGCCACAGGGTCTCGACCGGCGACTCGATGTTCAACGCCGCGACGATCTCCGGCATCGCCTTCGGGCTCGGTCCCCATGCGGGCAGCTCCAGTGTATAGCCCGTGTCCGCCCGCGCGACCTCCAGCATCCCCGCCTGCCGCGTCCGGAACCGCACGCGGTCGAGCGCGGTGTCAGACGACAGCACGAAATGCCCGCTCGCCAGCGTCGCATGGCCGCACAAAGCAACCTCCGCACCCGGCGTAAACCAGCGCAGGTCGAAATCGACGCCCTCGTCGTCCGAGGCGACAATGAACGCGGTCTCGCTCAGGTTGTTCTCCTGCGCGATGTTCAGCAACACGTCGTCGTCGAGCCACGCCGACAGCGGCATGACCGCCGCCTGGTTGCCCCCGAACGGCGTGTCGGAAAACGCATCGATCTGCGCAAACGGTATTCTCATATCAAAGCAGCCTTAAACGCGTTTGCCGAACCACCAAGCGCTCACACGCGCTTGCCGAACCAATGCGGGGTCACGTCCGCCTCGACCAGCGGATTGTCGGTGTCGACATGCCCCTCGGGATCGAGGTGGATCAGCACCTCGACCTTGGGGAACGCGGTCCGGAGGTTCCGCTCGACCGCCTCGACGATGTCGTGCGCGCCCGCCACGGTAAGGTCGCGCGCGACCTCCATGTGGAACTGCGCGAACTCGTGGCTGCCCGAGCGACGCGTACGGAAATCGTGGATCCCGCGGATGCCAGGCTGGCGCGCGGCGACGTCGAGGAACTGCGCGCGCAGATCCTCGGGCCATTCCTTGTCCATCAACTGGTCGATCGCGTTCGACGACGCCTGGAACGCACCCCAGGCGAGCCACAGCGCGATGACGATGCCGAAGATCGGATCCGCGCCGCTCCACCCGACATATTGATCCAGCACCAGCGCGACGATCACCGAGCCGTTGAGCAGCACGTCGGACTGGTAATGGACATTGTCGGCGAGGATCGCGACCGAGCCCGTCTGACGGATGATCTTGCGCTGATAGGCGAGCAGGAACATCGTCGCGACGATCGCGATCACCGACACGCCGATGCCCAGGTCGGCGCCGGTCGTCGGCTGCGGATCGCCGAATGCGAGAATCGCGCGCCACGCGATGCCGACCGCCGACGCGGTGATCAGCATGACCTGGAACAGCGCCGCCAGCGCCTCCGCCTTGCCGTGGCCGAAGCGGTGGTCGTGATCCGCGGGGGTCGCCGCCAGCCGCACGCCGTACAGCGTGACCAGCGACGCGAGCAGGTCCAGCCCGGTATCGGCGAGCGAGCCGAGCATCGCGACCGAGCCCGTCGACCATGCCGCAAAACCCTTCAGCAGCAGCAGGAAACACGCCATCGCGACGCTGGCGAGCGCCGCGCGGGTCGCCAGCGGCACGAACTTGCGGCGTTCGTCCTGGGTCATGGGAACAGCAGCCCTTCGCTCCAGCCGTCGCCGTCGCGCGTGAACAGGCGGCGTTCGTGGAGGCGGTGCGCGCGGTCCTGCCAGAACTCGATCGCGCGCGGCACGATCCGGTAGCCGTGCCAATGCGGCGGCCGCGGCACGTCCTTGCCCTCGAACTTCGCGGTGATGTCCGCGACGCGACGTTCGAACGTCTCGCGACTATCGAGCGGCCGGGACTGGTCGGACGCCCATGCGCCGATCCGCGAATCCCGGCCGCGCGACGCGAAATACGCATCCGATTCGGCATCGGTGGCCAGCGTCACCGCACCCTCGATGCGGACCTGCCGGCGCAATGACTTCCAGTGGAAGAGCAGCGCGCCCTCTGGATTGGCCGCCAGCTCGCCGGCCTTGCGGCTTTCCCGGTTGGTGTAGATCACGAAACCGTCGGGGCCGTGGCCCTTCAGCAACACCATGCGAACCGACGGCCGACCCGCCACGTCGGCGGTGGCGAGGGCGACCGCATTTGGGTCGTTGGGTTCGGACTCCTTGGCTTCGGCGTACCAGGTATCGAACAGCGTGAAGGGATCGTCGGCCATGCCCGCGCCATAGCGGGATTTGGCGTGAAACGAAACTTTGGAACGACTCTACCGTGCCGATGATTGACCCAGGTAATCGAATCGTTTCCGCAACGAAGGAACATCCAGGGTGGCAGCGCGCGCATATTGGCAAGGGCAGATCCGGCTCGCCCTGGTCTCGATCCCGGTCGAGATCTATTCCGCCACCAAGTCGGGCGCGGCGGTGTCGTTCAAGCAGATCCACGAGCCGTCGGGCCAGCCGATCCATTACGACAAGGTCGTCACCGGCGTCGGCCCGGTCGATGCCGACGAGATCATGAAAGGGTACGAGGTTTCGAAGGGCGAATACGTCCTGCTCGACCAGGACGAGATCGATGCGGTGAAGCTGGAGTCGAAGAAGACGCTGGAACTGACCCAGTTCGTCGATGCGAGCGAGATCGACGTGCTCTATTACGAGAAGCCGTATTTCGTGGTGCCCGCCGACGACCTCGCCGAGGAAGCGTTCATCGTGCTGCGCGAGGCGTTGCGGCGGACGAAGAAAGTGGGCCTCGGCCAGCTCGCGATGCGCGGCCGCGAATATGTCGTCAGCCTGAAACCGTGCGGGCGCGGGATGGTGCTGGAGACGCTGCGCTACGCCGACGAGGTGCACAAGGCGCAAGGGTATTTCCGTGACATTCCCGACGACAAGCCGGCCGAGGAGCTGCTCGAACTCGCCGAGGCGCTGATCGGCAAGCGCAGCGGCGACTTCCACCCGCAGGAGTTCCACGATCGCTATGTCGACGCGCTGAAGGACCTGATCGAACGAAAGCGCAAGGCGAACGGGAAGAAGATCATCGAGGACAAGGACACGGGAACGAAGACTGGCTCGAACGTGGTCGACCTGATGGCGGCGTTGAAGAAGTCGATGGAGAAGAGCGGGGGGACTGCGGCGGCGGAGAAGGCGCCAGCGAAGAAAGCTCCCGCCAAACGCGCACCGGCAAAGACGGCGACCAAAGCGCCAGCGAAGAAACGTGCGTAACCTCTCACCTTGTTTCCCCGCGAAGGCGGGGACCCAGACTGGGCTCCCGCCTTCGCGGGAGAACAAACTTGGCTGACGCTCCAGTGCCCCAATCACCAGCCCCCTCCCCCGTCATCCCAGCGAGAGCTGGGATCTCCCCGTTGCAAACCGCCCCCTCGCCGCGCGAGGTCCCGGCTTTCGCCGGGATGACGAAGACGGGACGCTCTTGATGGCCACGCCCCCCGATCCCCTCGCGCTCTACAATGCCAAGCGGAACTTCACGAAAACCGCCGAACCCGCCGGCACGCTGGCCCCCGGCAACGGCAATGCGTTCATGGTCCAGAAGCACGACGCCACCCGCCTCCATTGGGACTTCCGCCTCGAAATCGACGGTGTCCTCAAAAGCTGGGCGGTCACGCGCGCCCCCAGCCTCGACCCCAACCAAAAACGGCTCGCCGTCCGCACCGAGGACCACCCGCTGAGCTACGCCACCTTCGAAGGCACGATCCCGGCGGGCGAATATGGCGGCGGCACGGTGATGCTGTGGGACCGCGGCACTTGGTCGCCGATCAAGGGCAAGTCCGCGAAGGACCTCGACAAGGGCCACCTCCACTTCGTCCTCGATGGCGAGCGGATGAAGGGCGAATGGCTCCTCATCCGCCTAAAACCCCGTGCCAAGGAAAAGCGCGAGAACTGGCTACTGCGGAAGATCGACGACGCCGCGGCGGGCGGCACGGACATGCTGGTGGAAGAAGTGCTGACCAGCGTCTCGACCGGTCGCACAATGGTCGAGATCGAAGAGGGCAAAAAACCGGTACGCCCCCCTCGCCCGTCATCCCAGCGAAAGCTGGGATCTCAAGCGGCAAGCGCGGGACAGAAGCCGCGGGAGACCCCAGGTTCCGCTGCCGTGACGAAAGGGGCGGGGCAAGCGAGAAAAACGCTGCCCGAGTTCCATGACCTCCAACTTTGCACCCTGGTCGATGCCGTCCCGACCGGCACCGCGTGGCTCCACGAGGTAAAATACGACGGCTACCGCGCGCTAATCTCCATCGCCAATGGCAAGGCCAAGGTCTTCACCCGCACCGGCCTCGACTGGACCGCCAAGTTCGCCGCGATCGCCGCGGCCGCCGCCAAGCTCCCGGTAAAATCCGCACTGATCGACGGCGAGATCGTCGCCTTCAAGGACGGCCACCCTGATTTCTCGACCCTGAAGGACGCCATCTCCAGCGGCGGCGACATGACGCTGTTCGCCTTCGACCTGCTCGAACTCGATGGCGAAGACCTGACCGGCCTCTCCAATCTCGACCGCAAGGCACGCCTGCAACCGCTCATCCCCGAGGACGAAGACCGCCTCCGCTACTCCGACCACGTCATCGGCGCAGGAGAGCAATTGTTCGAGACGATGTGCCGCGAGGGCCTCGAAGGCATCGTCTCGAAACGCGCCGACGCGCCCTATGCCGGCAAGCGCACCAAGGCGTGGCTCAAGGTCAAGTGCACGCACCGCCAGGAGTTCGTTATCGTCGGCTGGCTCCCCTCGGACAAGAAGCGCGGGTTCAAATCGCTGTTGCTCGGCGTCCGCGAGGGCAAAGGATACCGGTACGCGGGCAAGGTCGGCACCGGGTTCGATCAGGCGCTGATGGACGAAATCCGCGACAAGCTCGACGCGCTCGATCGCAAGACGCCGACCGTCGACGCGCCGAAGGCTGCCGTCCGCGGCGCAAAATGGGTAACGCCGAAACTCGTCGCTGAGGTCGCGTTTGCCGAGATCACCCCCGACGGCGTGCTCCGCCATTCGAGCTTCATCGGCCTGCGTGAGGACAAGGCGGCGAGCGACGTCGTCGCCGAAACTCCCGCCCCGCTGCCCGATGTCACCGAGAGCGCCGCCCCCTCGACGAGCATAAAGGTCAGCAGCCGCGACCGCGTGATCTTCGACAAGTCGGACGTCACCAAGGGCGATCTTGCCGACTATTACGTCGCCGTCTCGGGCATCATGCTGCCGTTCGCCGCCAACCGGCCAATCAGCCTCGTCCGCTGCCCGCAAGGCCGTTCGCGCGCGTGCTTCTTCCAGAAACACGACGCCGGCAGCTTCGGCGACGCGGTCCACCAGGTGCCGATCCGCGAGAAAGACGGCTCGACCGAGGACTATCTGTATGTCGACGACGCGGACGGCCTGGTCGCGTGCGTCCAGATGGGGACGATCGAATTCCACGGCTGGGGATCGTCGAACGCGACGCTGGAGAAACCCGACCGCCTCGTATTCGATCTCGACCCCGACGAGGGGCTCGACTTCGACGACACCAAGAAGGCAGCCGAGCATCTGAAGAACCAGCTCGCCGAACTCGGCCTGGTGAGCTTCCCAATGCTGTCGGGCGGCAAGGGCGTGCATGTCGTCGTGCCGCTGACCCCGGAGGCGGAATGGCCGGCGGTAAAGGACTTCGCGGATCGGTTCGCGCGGGCAATGGCAAGCGCCGAGCCGGAGCGCTTCGTCGCGACGATGGCGAAGGCCAAGCGGAAGGGGCGGATCTTCATCGACTGGCTCCGCAACCAGCGCGGTGCGACCGCCGTAATGCCGTATTCGGCACGGGCGCGGGCGGGCGCGCCCGTGGCGGCGCCGGTGTCGTGGAGCGAGCTGCGCGACATCGAGACCGCCGCGCGCTGGGGTGTGCGGGATGGGGCGGAGTTGATCGCGCGGGCGGGGTCGCGTGCGCTCGAAGGCTGGGGTGTGGCGGATCAGATTTTACCGGATCTTTGAGCGTCTCAACCCGAACAACCACCCCGGCGAAGGCCGGGGCCCAGTTGGGAAACGTCGCTAATCAAGGGCAGCGCGCCGTTACGACCACCTCTCCAACTGGGCCCCGGCCTTCGCCGGGGTGGTGGCCGATGAAGGTGGCGGGTTCTTCCTCACCGTTCCCCCGCGAAGGCGGGGGTCCAGGGTAACGGGCCGTAACGCTTGAGATTCCTGGGCCCCCGCGTTCGCGAGGGAACAAGAGTAAGCGAGCCCCCGCCCGCGACAATTTATGTTGCACCACCGCGTCGAAAGGTGAAACACCGCGGCCATCATTCAGGGGCTCGAAACATTGGAAAACGCGACGCATTCCGCGCCCCTGTTCGACGCGACGATTCATGCCGAGCGCTGGATCGCCGACTATTGCGCGCGCAGCAACGCCGCCGACGTTCTCTGTCCTAACGCAGACCCCGCCTGGGCGGCGATGTTCGCCGAACTCGCCACCGTCGCCTCGGACGACCTCGGCCATATCCGCGAACGCGTCCAGCGCCACGCCACGGACATCGGCACCGGCTTCCGCATAGCCGACGAACCCGACGAGCGCCCCTGGCCCGTCTCGCCTGTCCCGCTCCTGATCGAAGCCGACGAATGGGCGGGGATCGCGCGCGGCGTCGTCCAGCGCGCGACGCTGATGGAAACGGTGATCGCCGACCTCTACGGGGAGGGCAGGCTGGTCGCCGACGGCCACATCCCCGCCGCACTCGTCACCGGCAGTCCGTTCTTCCTGCGGCCGATGGTCGGGCTCGACCCGCCCGGCGGCCGGCATCTCGATTTCATCGCGATCGACCTCGGTCGCGGCCCGACCGGCGAATGGCGCGTGCTCGCCGATCACCTGCGCGCGCCCGCCGGCGCCGGCTATGCGCTGGAGAACCGTCTCGCCGTCAGCCGCACGCTCGGCGGGTTGCAGGCGCGGCTGAACGTCCAGCGCCACGCGCCGTTCTTTGCCGCCTTCCGTGCCGGCATCGCCGCGATGTGCAAGCGGACAGACCCGCGGATCGGGCTGCTGACGCCCGGCCGGTTCAACCCGAGCTATCCCGAACAGGCGCATCTCGCGCGCTATCTCGGGCTGTTGCTGGTCGAGGGCGCAGATCTCGCCGCGCTCGAGGACAAGGTGTATGTCCGCACCATCGGCGGGCTCAAGCGCATCGATGCGCTGTGGCGCCGGCTCGACCCGCGGCTGCTCGATCCGCTGGCGTTCGATACGCATTCGCAGATCGGCGTGCCCGGCCTGATCGACGCCTATGCCGCCGGCAACGTCGTCCTCTCGAACGCGCCGGGCTCGGCCGTGCTGGAGGCGCCCGCCTTCTCCGCATTCCTCCCGCACCTCGCTCAGGCGCTGCTCGGTGAAAACCTCCTGTTGCCCAACATCGCGACCTGGTGGTGTGGTCAGGATGACGCGCGCGCGCAGGTCGAGCGCGATTTCGACCGGCTGATGATCGGCCCGGCGTTCCACGCGCAACCGCTCGGCATGACCAGCGGCTCTACTGCGGGCGCCGACATCACTGGCGATGCACGGGCGACGCTGCTGGCGGACATGGCGCGCCGGCCGCAGGATTATGTCGGGCAGGAGGTCGTCCGGCTGTCGACCATGCCGGTCGTCGTCGGCGACGCGCTGGTCCCCCGCCCCTTCACGCTGCGCGTCTTCGCGGCGCGAAACGGCGATGGGGAATGGACCGTCCTCCCCGGCGGGTTCGCGCGGATCGGCGAGCATCCCGACGCGCGGGCGGCGGTCATGGGCGAAGGCATCTGGTCCGCCGACGTCTGCGTCTATGGCGCCGAACCGGTCGCGCCCGTCTCGCTGCTGACCGCCGCGGACTCGCTCCAGGTGCGGCGCAATCCGGGGACGTTGCCGAGCCGGGTGGCGGACAATTTCTACTGGCTCGGCCGCTATCTCGAGCGCGGCGAAGCGCTGCTCGGCGCGATCCGCGTGATGCTCGGCAACTCGATCGACGTCGATGGGGGGGCCGTCTTGTCGCCCGTCACGGTGGGTAAACTGGTCGGACTGATCGTCGGTGCGGGCAGCGCGCCGCATCCGCCAAGCCTGCGCCGCGCCGACCTGACCGCGCTCGCCCGCACTGCGATGGAGGATGAGCATTGGCAGTCGATTCTGACACTCAATCGCCATGCACGCGAGATCGGTGAGGGCTCGCGCGATCGGCTGTCGGCGGACATGGTGCGGTTGCTCGAGGCGCCCTTCCCCACCCACCGTGGGATGCTCGAGCGCGCCGGCTCGTTGCAGCGCCGCTATGCCGCGATCGCCGGGCTGTCGGCGGAGCATATGGGGCGGACGGCGGCGTGGCGGTTCCACGATCTCGGGCGCCGGATCGAGCGGGCGATGGCGATGGCGCGCGCGATCCGGTTGTTCGGGATGCCCGGCGCGACGCCCGACGACCTGTCGGTGCTGCTCGACCTCGCCGACAGTCAGATCAGCTATCGCCAGCGCTATCCGACCGGCATCGCGCGGGTGCCGGTAATGGACCTGGTGGCACTCGATCCGGGCAATCCGCGCAGCCTCGCATTCTCGGCCGAGCGCATCGCGGCGCGATTGGCGGAGCTCCCGGTGCTGAGCGACGACGAGATGGCCGAGCCGCAACAGGCGCAGGCGACCGCGTTGCAGGCGATCGTGATGACCGCAACCGCGGCGGAACTGAACGCGGAAACGCTCGGCGATATCGAGCGGCGGTTGGGCGCGGTGTCGGACGCGCTGGCGCGGCGGTACTTCCTGCAAGGCGCCGAGCCGTTGCGGACCAGCGGGCTGACTTTGGCGTGATCGACGGCGCGATAAAGGCAAACCTACTCCCTCTCCCCTCCGGGGAGAGGGTCGGGGT
>JAYVRZ010000301.1:0-3117 GCA_043775965.1 Sphingomonas sp. | reverse complement strand
CAACGCGATGATCTACATGCGCGGCCAGGCGTCGGATTATGACGGGTGGCGCGACCTAGGCCTAACCGGCTGGGGATGGGACGACGTGCTGCCGTATTTCCTGCGGCACGAGGATCACATCGCGGCGGACGGCGTACTTCACCGCGCGGGCGGCGAGTGGCGGGTCGAGCATCCGCGGGTCCGCTGGGACATCCTCGACGCGATCCGCGCGGCGGGCGCCGCCGCTGGCATCGCGCCGATCGACGACTTTAACCGCGGCGACAACGCCGGGTCGTCCTATTTCCAGATCAACCAGCGCGCCGGACGGCGGGTCAGCACGGCGGGGGCCTTCCTGAAGCCCGCATTGAAACGGCCGAACCTCCGGCTGGAAACCGGCGTCGAGGTCGAGCGGATCGTGCTGGAGGTCGCGCGCGCGACCGGCATCGTCTTCCGGCGCGGCAACGATCGGTGGACGGTGCGAGCAGGCCGCGAGATCATCCTGTCGGCCGGAGCAATCGGCACGCCAAAAGTTCTGCAGCTTTCGGGGATCGGCGACCCGGTCGCGCTGGCGGCGGCGGGCGTTCCGGTCCTGCATGCGTTGCCCGGCGTTGGCGGTAATCTCCAAGATCATCTTCAAATCCGCCCAGTCTACCAAGTCAGCGGCGTCCGCACGCTCAACACCGATTATGCCAACCTGTTCAGGCGCGCGGCGATGGGGCTCAACTATGTAGTTCGCAGACGCGGGCCGCTGACGATGGCGCCGTCACAGCTCGGCATGTTCGCGCGCTCGTCGGGCGCTTATGCCACCGCCAATCTTCAGTTTCATTTCCAGCCGCTGTCGCTTGATAAATGGGGTGACGGGATGCACCGGTTCGGCGCGTTCACGGCCAGCGTCTGCAATTTGCGGCCGAGCAGTCGAGGCAGCGTGCGGCTGGCGAGCGCCGATCCGCACGCGCCGCCGTTGATCGCGCCCGGCTATCTGTCGACCGACGAGGACCGCCAGGTGGCGGTCGACTCGCTCAAGCTGACGCGGCGGATCGTCGGGCAGGCGCCGCTCGCGCGATATCGTCCGGTCGAGTTCCGGCCGGGTGCCGATGTGCAGACCGACGCTGCGTTGCTGACCGCCGCGGCGGCGCTGGGGACGACGATCTTCCACCCGGTCGGCACTGCGGCGATGGGCTCCGAGACCGATCCCCAAGCGGTGCTCGACGCGCGGTTGCGGGTGCGCGGAATCGTCGGGCTGCGCGTCGTCGACGCGTCGGCGATGCCGCGGATCGTATCGGGCAACACCAATTCGCCGACGATCATGCTCGCGGAAAAGGGGGCGGCGATGATTCTCGACGACGCCCGGTCAGTGCGCCGGGATTAGCCCGGAATCAGGTCGCCGGCCAGCAGCGCCGCACCGATCGCGCGCACGAACCGGGCCGCGTCCGCGCCGTTGATGACGCGGTGATCGTAGCTCAGCGACAAGGGGAGCATCTTGCGCCAGCCGATTGCGCCATCGGCATCCGGATGGGGCCGCAACTGGATCGCCGTGGCCCCAAGGATTGCGACTTCGGGCACGTTGATCAGCGGCGTGAACGCGGTCCCGCCGATATGCCCGAGAGACGAGACGGTCATCGATCCACCCGCCATGTCTGCCATCGACAGGCCCTTGGCCTTCGCCTTGTCCGCGAGTTGCACCAGGTCGGCGGCGAGTTCGGCGATCGGCCGCGTCGCTGCATCGCGCAGCACGGGGACGACGAGTCCCTTCGGCGTATCGACCGCCACGCCGATGTTGACGTATTTCTTGAGCACCAGCGACTTGCCGTCCGAACTCAGCGAGGCATTGAAGGTCGGGAACTGCGCGAGGGTTTGGGCGAGCGCGCGAACGAGCAGGATGACGGGTGTCAGCTTTTGCTCTGGATGCGCGTCGTTCCAGGACTTTCGATCCGCCTCGACCTGCGTCACGTCGACCTCGTCGTGATGCGTCACATGCGGGACCGCGATCCAGTTGCGGCCGAGATGCGCGCCGATGAGCTTCTGGATGCGTGAGAGCGCCATGGTCTCGGTCTCGCCGAACTCGCTGAAATCGAACTCGGGAAAGGGGGCGAGCCCGGAAAGATGCGTGAGCATGTCGGTCATGGATGCGCGTTCCTCGGCAATGGCGTTGCGCCAGCGTACCAAGGAATCGCGCCCGATGTTCGTAGCCCGCAAAGCTAACGCCGGGGCGATACGCGCCTAGTCGACACCCCAGGCCGCAAGCCGTGCGGCGCCATCGGTGGTCGGCGCGATCCGACCCGGGGTGCGCGAGAGGCGGGGGGCGGGGGCGGCGTGCCAGATCCCGTCCACCATCACGCCGCGGTCCGCCATGTGCGCGTGCGTGGCAACCTCGTCGAGTTCGAGCACGGGCGCGAAACAGACGTCGGTGCCTTCCAGCACGGCGCACCATTCGTCGCGCGATCTTGTCACGAATATCGACGCGAAGCGGCGCGCGGTTTCGGGCCAGCTAATCGCATCCATCTGTTCGGCCGCCAGTTCGGGGGGGAGCCCGAGCCGGTCGAGCAGTTCGGCATAGAATTTCGGCTCGATCGCGCCGACCGAGACGTAGCGGCCGTCGGCGCAGGTGTAGCAGCGGTAAAAGGGTGCCGCGCCACCGAGCATGTTGCGGTCGCGGTCCATCGATACGTGGCCGGCGGGAACCAGCCCCGCGAACATCGCCATCATCGAGTTTACGCCGTCGACGATTGCTGCATCGACGACCTGTCCGCGTCCCGATCGCGCGCGTTCGAGCAGTGCGGCGAGGATCCCCGTCACCAGGAACATCGATCCGCCGCCAAAATCGCCGATCAGGTTGAGCGGGGGCGGGGGCGGCGCACCCGGACTGCCGATCGCCGCCAGGGCGCCGCTGACCGCGATGTAGTTGAGATCGTGGCCGGCAACCTGCGCCAGCGGTCCGGTCTGCCCCCAGCCGGTCATCCGTCCGTAGACGAGCCGCAGATTGCGTTCGAGCATCGTCTCCGGCCCGAGCCCGAGCCGCTCCATTACGCCCGGCCGCAACCCTTCGATAACGACGTCGGCCCGATCGGTAATCGTGAGCGCCCGTTCGCGCCCTTCCGGAGTACGGATGTCGAGCGGCAACAGTGCGCGATTGCGGTC
>JAYVRZ010000300.1:0-5550 GCA_043775965.1 Sphingomonas sp. | reverse complement strand
TGTCGCAGCCGGTCGCCTCGCTGGGCCCCTTGAGGCGGACGAGCGGGGTATTGCCGATAAGGGCGAGCGTGTCGGGTATCGTATGCATGGCCGGTATGTGGCGTGGCGGCGCGCCCGGAGCAAGCGAGCGAAAGTTTCCGCCGTTAAATCGCGTTCTAGATACCGCTTGGCCGACTGGCGATCATCCGAGACACTATTGTAGCAACAGGGCCGAAAAAATACGGTGTGCAGGGTAATCTATGATACCGTTCGGCACGACTCGTGGCGGGGACTGGACTTGCAGGACTATGCACGCGCACTGGCCCTTATCGAAGAGGCCGTGATACTCATGGAAAGCGCCGGCGATACGCTGATCGCCGCGCACCTGACGACGCCGCTCGGACTGGTCCAGGACCGGTTGAACATGCGCAAGGGCCCGATGCGCCCCGCGCGGCCGTAACGGCAGCGCGCTTTGCCTGCCCCCTCGCTCCCGTGCCGACGCCGCTCTTCCGGCAACGCGCTGGCCGACAGGCGAGCTTGCGACAGTTAACCTGTCATAGACCTTGACGGCCTATGCTGCATGCGCGAAGCGAGGTTCCGCTATGAAAACCCTCCCCATGACCGCCGTTGCCGCGCTGCTCGTGCTGGCCGCCTGCAACTCCAAGCCCGCTTCGCCAGAGGTGGTCGACACCAATCCCGATCCGATGGCGAACACGCTCGCCAACGCCGCGCCGGTCGAGCTACCGCCTGCGATCAAGTCCGAGAAGACGCTGCGCTGCAAGGACAACAGCCTCCTCTACGTGACGTTCTTCCAGGGCGACAAGCAGGCCGTGGTTCGCACCAAGCAGGACGGCACGCCGACGACGCTGAAGTCACCGGTCGCCGGTGCGCCGAAGACCGCCGAGGGCGGCTGGTCGATGACCGGCGACGAGTCGAGCGTCACGCTCACCGCGCCCGGCAAGTCCGCGCAGATCTGCCACGCCTGACCCATAGCGTCCTGGCCTTCAGGCTTTTTACGCTTCTCGAACGGCCGGTGGAAATTTCCGCCGGCCGTTTTTCTTTGTGTCGCATGCCCTTGCCCCCGCGCCGCGGGACCGGCACCCTAGGCGCATGGCAACCGTAGCGATCTACAGCCTCAAGGGCGGCGTCGGCAAAACGACGCTTGCGGTGAACCTCGCCTGATGCGCCGCAACCCTGTCCGCCCGCCGCACGCTGCTCTGGGATCTGGATCCGCAGGCCGCGGCGACCTGGGTGCTCGGCGGTGCGGGCAATGCGGACCAGGCGCAGGCGATGTTCTCGAAGGACGTCGCGGTCGCCAGGCAGGCGCAGCCGACCGCCTATCCCCGCCTCGACCTGGTCGCCGCAGACGCGTCGCTCCGCGGGCTCGACCAGCTGTTCCACGATCTCGACAAGAAGAAGCGCCTCGCCAAGCTCCTTGCCGGACTCGCCGGCTACGACCGCGTGATCCTCGATTGCCCGCCCGGCCTGACCGAGACCGCGGACCAGGTGATGCGCGCCGCCGACCTGATCGTGATCCCGGTCATCCCCTCTCCGCTCTCGACCCGCGCCTATGACGCGGTCGTCCAGCATCTCGGCGGCCGCACGCCGTTGCTGCCCGTCCACGTCATGGTCGACAAGCGCCGCGCGCTACATGCCGAGGCACTTACGAACCACCCCGACTGGCCGGTCGTCCCGATGGCGAGCGGCATCGAATCGATGGCGGTGAAGCGCGCGCCCGTCGGCGTGTTCGCGCCCAGATCCGCCGGAGCGCAGGCGTTCGCCGACCTGTGGCGACGGATCGAACAGAGGCTGGCGGCATGAGCGAGATGCTCGATCCGCAGAACGATCTCGACCCGCAACTCGTGCTCGGCGCCTATTCGGTCGGCGTGTTCCCGATGGCCGACAGCCGCGACGCCGCCAGCGTCTACTGGGTCGAGCCGCGCCGCCGTGCCGTCCTCCCGCTCGACGGCTTCCAGCTCTCGCGTTCGCTCAGGAAGACCATCGTCGCCGACCGCTTCCAGGTCACCGTCGACACCGCGTTCGAACGAGTCCTCCAGCTCTGCGCTGAAAGCGTCGAGGGCCGCCCCGAGACTTGGATCAACGCCGGTATCGAGCGCGTCTTCATGACGCTCCAAGCGATGGGCTTCGCGCATTCGGTCGAATGCTGGGACGGCGGCAAGCTGGTCGGCGGGCTCTACGGCCTCGCGCTCGGCCGCGCTTTCTTCGGCGAGAGCATGGTCAGTCGCGCCACCGATGCGTCGAAGGTCGCACTCTCACACCTCGTCGCGCGGCTCAGGGTCGGCGGGTTCTCGCTGCTCGACTGCCAGTTCCAGACCTCGCACCTCGCCTCGCTGGGCGCGATCGAGATCGACCGGGCAGATTACGTCGCGTTGCTGAGCGCAGCACTCGAAGGCGCAGTCGGCGCGGTGGTCGGCTCGGCTTCGCCGTCGCTCGCCGCCGGCGACTTCCGCGCGCTCGATCGCTTGGCCGGCAGGGCGTCCGCGACCGGCGCGGTATCGGGACCGGTCGCCGGGAAGGTCATCGCACAGCTTTTGGTCCACACGTCGTAGATCGGGTGCTGCACCGCGTTCAGCGCGGGGCGTTCCTTGTACAGCCAGCCCGAGAACGTCCGCCGCCAATGCGTGTCGACGCCGCGCACCAGCACCTGGACGAATGCGCCGGTCAGTTGCTCCTGCTCCCACGGCGCGGTCTGTTCGCATGCGCGCAGCCGCAGCACGACGTCGCCCATCCGGGTCGCCTGGCCTGGTTTGAGCGTCACCTCGCGGGTGTCGCCGTTACGCTTGTTGAGGATGCCGAGCACCGCCACGCGCTGCGCCATCGGCGTGCCGCCATTGGCGATGGTCGCGGTGCCGGTGTCGATCGTCTCGATCGAGGAATTCGCCGGCTGGTCGGTCATCGGCAGGTCCTGCTGGACCGCCGCCACGGGCGTGGCCCGCGTGTTCAGCGCATGATAGCCGAACCAGCCGCCCACCCCCAACACCACGACCAGTATGGCCGCGGCGAGCCAGCGCAAGCTCACCCTTCGGGCGCCCACGCTTCGTAATCACCGGTGGCGGGAGCACGCGTGCCACCTTTCTCGAGCGCACCCGCGGGGCGATAGGCAAGCGCGGTACCCGTCATGTTCGGCACCGCCGGCTTCTGCCACGCGCGAACCGGCGGCAGCGCGCGTTCGGGCACGTCGTCGACCTGATGATGCAGCCAGCTGAACCACGCCGGCGGCACCCGGCTCGCGTCGGTCGCGCCCTGGTAGATCACCCAGCGGCGCGGGTTGCCGGCAGTGTCCTTGCCACCCTGGTAATAAACGTTGCCCAGTGCGTCCTCACCCATCTTCGCCATGCTGCGCAAGCCGAATTTGGTGCCGAGGGTGGCGCCGTTCCACCACGTGAAAGTCGATGCGAGAAAGCCCATGCGCCGCGCTTAACCCGAGTAAGGGCGGGCTTCAACCTCGATCGTTGGGGAAGGTGATGCGAGGACCTGATCCTTCCCACCGGGGGAGGATCGTGGAGATTCGTCGATGGGGCGTTCGTTGTGCCATGCATACAACCCCACTTGTTCTCCCGCGAAGTCGGGAGCCCAGTCTGGGTCCCCGCCTTCGCGGGGAAACAGTCTTGTCTAATTGGAAGGGCTAGCCCCCACCGATCCGCACCTCTTGGAGGACGCTCCGAGCAAGGCCACCACCCCGGCGAAGGCCGGGGCCCAGTTGAAAAGGCTGCGGTAACGGAGCGCAGCATCAGTTGGCTACGTCCCCCAACTGGACCCCGGCCTTCGCCGGGGCGGTATAATTGGTTCGACGATATCGCGCGGTGTGACGAAATTGTTAGACCACGTACGACAGACAGCGCCAGCCTATTTCGCCTTGTCCCACGTCACGAGGTCACCCTCGGCGATCCCCAGTTCCGCGGACCGTCCGCCCATCAGTTCCAGCACCGCACCGACCGGTTCGCCCGACGGGATCGACACTTCCGAAAACGGCACGGTGTTCTCGGCGATCCGCGCGATCGTACCGTCGGCACGGATATAGAGGATGTCGAGCGAACTCGGCGTGTTCTTCATCCAGAAATTGGCGTCCGCGGGGCTCTTGCCGGTCGCCGGATGCGGCCAGAACAGCATGCCGCCATCGGGCGTCAGGTCGGTGCGGAACATCAGCCCGCGCGCCTGCTCGACCTCGGTCGTCGCACGCTCGACCGTGAACGCATGCGTGCCATTCGCACTCCTGATCGTCAGCAACAGCGTCCCGGCCTTGGTCGCGACATCGGTCTCCGCGCCGCTACGCATGTAGGCGACACCCCCGGCGCCGACACCCAGCGCCAGCACCCCCGCCAACACGGCCTTCGCAACGAAACTCATCCCAGATCCTCTTCGACCGCAACCGCGAGCGGCCCTTTACGTCCGGCCACGACGCGCGCGCGCAGGCGCTGTTCGGGTTCGACCGATTCGATCCCTGCGCGGCGCAGCGTTTCCATGTGGACGAAGATGTCGCTGCCATCGGCGCCCCGTACCAGGAAACCATAGCCTTTCAAACGGTTGAACCATTTGACAGAGGCCACTTCGAACGGTCCGGCGGCATCGATCATCGCGATCGGATCGATCCGATCGGTCGACACGGGCGTGCGGACCGCCTCCTCGACGGCATTGGTCAAGTCGATCGACACGATCTCGCGCGCTTGGAACCCGCGGCCGCGTTGGACAGATAAAGTCTCGACGCGCGCGCCCTCCGGCAGGCTGCGACGCCCATGCGGTTGCAATACCGAAAAATGGACGAGGATATCGCCGACCATCTCGTCGTCCGCGACCGCAAAGCCGAACCCGCGCGTGACGTCGAACCACTTGATAACGCCGCCGATCGCACGCACGTCGCCACCAGGCGCCAAGACGGCCGGGTCGATACCCGTCGGCCCATTCGCCGCCTCGGCAGGTGCCAGGCCAGCTTGCACCGTCATGTCGGCACCCTGTTGCGTATCGCCCCCCTGTTGCGTGTCGTGACGCATCGTTACACCCCTGGACGTCTTGCTAGCACGCTTCGTCGTCGCCGCAACGAATCCGTTGCGAATCCGGTGCCGCCGTCAGCCGAAATCGATCGATTCAGGGTCTTCGGACGGCGGTGCAGCAACGATTTTACGTGCGAGGTCGAACCGGTGCCCCGCGCGCAACATCGCCGCGAGCTGTTTCTCGTGCGCTTTCCGGTCCCCCTCGCCGTTGCCGTAGGGGCCGATTCGTTTGCGCCGCGCGAAGGCGAGCGCGGATTCGACCGCCCGATCGGCAATTGCCGGCGCCACCGACTCCGCATCGCCGTCGTCGATCCCCGCCTCACGGAAGGCGCCCGCGACACGCCGCGCGCCGAGCCCGCGGCGCTGCATCGCAGCAGCCCGCTGCTCGGCAAAGGCGCGGTCGTCGACATAGCCGAGATCCGCCATCCGCTGTGCCAGTTCGGCGGGCTCGGCAGCAGCGCCCCCCCCGTCGCTTCCAGCGCCTCCGTCCCAGCCCCGCTCACGCAACTTGCGCACCAGATAATCGGTGAGCCGACCCCGTGTCGTCGCGAACCGCTCGACA
>JAYVRZ010000299.1:0-12197 GCA_043775965.1 Sphingomonas sp. | reverse complement strand
ATCGCCATCCCGAGCGAGGCCTCGCCGTAATAGGGACGCAGCATATCGCTGAGCCAGCCGACGAAAACCGGTCCGCCGCCCAGGCCGACGACCTGGATCGTGACCATCAGCAACGCCACCGCGGTGCCGCGCGAGCGCGACGGCACCAGCCCGGTCACCATCGCCATCAGCGGCGACGCGGACAGCCCGCCGCTCAGCAGGGTAAGCCCGAACAGCGGGAATACCGAACTGCTCGGTCCGGTCAGGATGAACCAGCCGATCGAGGCGGACACGGCGCCACCCAGCGCGATGATCCACGGATACCAGCGCAGATCGCGTCGCCCGAGGAAATCGGCGAGCGGGCCGCCGAGCGTATGCCCGATCGCTGATCCGGCCAGCAGCGCGAGCCCGAGCTGCATGCCGGCGACGTTGGCCGGCACCCCGTGCGAGCGCTCCATGAACGCCGGTGCCCAGCTGACGAGTCCCAGCGTCAGCAGCGCGTTCAGCGCGGCGGCGAGGATCAGTGGCGGCAGCGTCCGGATCGCCAGCAGTTCGCGGATCGTCTCGCCGAACGGGAGCGCCTTGCTTTTGGTGGCGGCGATGCCGTCCGCGAGACCCGGCCGCGGATCGCGCAACGTGAACCACACCAGCGGGGCGAGGATGAAGCCGGGAATGCTTGCGAACATCAACGCCGCCCGCCAGCCATATTCGTGCGTCAGCCAGCCGCCTAGCGCCGGTCCGAGAAACGTGCCGAGCGAGGTGCCGAGGAGGAAGATCGACAGCGCGGTGCCGCGTTGCTTGATAGGGAAAAGGTCGGCGATCCAGGACTGCGAAGGCGGCGTGAACGCGCCCTCGCCGAGGCCGATCCCGGCGCGACCGATGAGCAGCGTCCAGAACCCCTTCGCCGTTCCGCACAACAGCACCGCGGTGCTCCAGATCACCGCGGAAACCGCGACGATCTTGCGCTTCGATCCGCGATCGGAAAGCCGGCCCACGGGAATGACGACGAGCAGATAGACGACCGTGATCGCGAGATCCTTGATCATCGAGATCGCGAAGTCGCTCAGGCCGAACTCGTGCCGGATCGGCTCGACCATCACCACGAGCATATAGCGCTCGCCGATCTCCGATGCCGACAGCAACAGCATGATGAGCAGGAAATACGACCGATAGGCGAGACCCGGCAGCGCGTCGGGAAACGTATCGGGCGGCGGCGCCGATCGGTCGAGCGGGATCTGTTCGTGGTCGGCCATACGCAAATCCTCGCCTCGTCACGAGCGCGGTGCATGCGCTCCAGGTCGCGCCGCGTTGGACCGCGGCCATGACCATGTCGGTCTCAGGGGCATTTGAGAGCGGTTCGCGCGCGCTGGCAACGATCCGGCGGAAACGATCGCTTCGGCGATGCCGGCCGGGCCGGACACGCGCTACGGCCCAAGATACCCGATCGTACCCTGTTGCGGATCGGGCGAATCCGCACGCCAGCGGACCGAGCCGAACGGGCGCTCCAGACGGCGGCGCACGCGCTTGGCGACACCCTCGGCGATGAATGAATCCGCCGCCCCCTGCGCTTCCAGATCAGCCTGCGTGAAGCGTTCGCGGGTGCGGAGGTAATCGCTCCAGGTCGGGAACTGATACCGCTCGGTCCACAGTTCCGGGTCGCCGATATCGCGCGACAGCGACCAGTTGAAGCCGCCATTGCGGAGCCGCGACCGCTGCACTTGCCGCATCGCGTCGTAGAACGGCCGGGCAAGCTCGGCACCGACGCGGTAGTCGACCTCGATCACGACGGGGCCGGACCGCATCGTCAACGCCATCGCGACCTCCGGCTCATGCGCGATCTCGACCGACTCCATGCCCGACAGCACGGTCAGCGGCAGCGGAAACACGAACGCGAGCAGTGGCGTCAGGCACAATGCGACGCCCGACGCCATCACCGCGGTATCGACCGCCCAGTGGTTCGCGACGATGCCCCACACCACCGATCCGATCGCGATGCCGCCCGTCAGCGCGGACGAGAACAGCGACAGTGCGCGCGCGGTCACCCAGCGCGGCGCGGCGAGCTGCACCGAGATGTTGAACATCGCGATCGTGATGATGCTCGCCGCGCCCGCGACGAACAGCCCGACACACGTCAGCGGCACCGATCGACTCAGTCCGACCACGACCAGCGCGACGCCACCGATCAATGCCATCAACCGGCTCGCGGCCTCGTTGCTCATGCGCGCGCTGATCCGCCCGACGACAAGCGCGCCGCTCACCGCGCCGACCCCGCTCGACCCGAGGAGGATCCCGTAGACGCTGGCATCGCCGCCGAGCATCGTCTTGGCGATCAGCGGCGCGAGTGCGGACGACGACGCGCCCGCGAGCCCGAACACGAACGCGCGGACCAGCACGGTACGGACCGATCCCGAATGCAGCGCATAGCGCGCGCCGGTGACGATCGCCCGGTCGATCCGCTCGGGCGGCAACCGCGACGGCACGTGCCGCCGGTTCCATAGATAGAACGCGATCAGCAGCGGCAGATAGCAGAGCGCGTTGATCGCGAACGCCGCCTTGGCGCCCGCCGCGAGCACGATCAGTCCGCCCACCGCCGGTCCGAAGCTGCGCGCGACATTGTAGCTGATCGATCCGAGCGCGATCGCGGCGGGCAGGTGCGCAGGCGGCACCTGCTCGCTGATCGATGCCTGCCACGACGGACTGTACAGCGCGACTCCGGCGCCGATCAGCGAGCAGAAGGCGAGCAGCATCCACGGGCTGGTCAATCCTGCCCAGGCCAGCGTCGTCAGCAGCGCGCCGCAGATCGCCGAGAACGCCAGCCCGCTCATCGCGATCCGCCGTCGGTCGAACATATCCGCGACCGCCCCCGCCGGCACCGCGACCAGCATCAGCGGCAACATCAACGCGGTCTGGACCAGCGCGACGAGGCTCGCCGACGAGGTCAGCCGGGTCATCTCCCACGCCGCCCCGACGCCCAGGATCAATTGACCGAAATTGGAGAGGACGCTGGTCAGCCAGATGCGCCGGAACACCGTCTCGCGCAGCGGTGCGAACGCGCCACCCCGTCTTGCCGTTTCCGTCCCGCTCTCAGCGTGCATCCGCGGCCCTCTCCGTCTTGGAATGCCGTGGTATCGGCGATGGCCGGACGTGGGAAGCGAAGACCCCCGACAGATCGCCGTCGCGATTGCCGCAGGCTGGCGCCGGGTGTTTCGTCATGCGATATCGGTCATGAACGCCGGATCCGCCGCTCGTCGCGACCGTTCCGTACAGAGGAAGACGATCATGGCCGATGCCTATATCATCGACGCCGTCCGCACACCGCGCGGCATCGGCAAAACCGGTGCCAACGGCAAAAAGGGCGGCGCCTATTCGGGAATGCATCCCCAGCATCTCGCCGCCGCGGTGCTCGTCGCGCTGAAGGAACGCAACCACATCAGGACCGAGGATGTCGACGACATCATCTGGGGCACCAGCGCGCAGGTCGGGTTGCAGGGCGGCGATATCGGCCGGATGGCGGCGCTCGATGCCGGCTATGACCCGCGCGCCAGCGGCGTGACGCTCGATCGCTTCTGCGGCTCGGGGATCACCGCGACCACGCTCGCCGCGGCGCAGATCATGGCCGGGATGGAAGATCTCGTCATCGCCGGCGGTACCGAGATGATGAGCCATGTCGTCGAGTATGGCGGCCGGCTGCGCGAGGCCAAGGTCAATGCGGCGAGCGGTCTCGGCACCGGCAACGCGCGGTTGCAGGCCAAGCATCCGCAGACCAACCAGGGCGTGGCGGCGGATGCGATCGCGGCGATGGAAGGCATCAGCCGCGCCGACCTCGAACTGTTCGGCGCCGAAAGCCAGCGCCGTGCCGCGCTCGCCATCGCCGAGGGGCGGTTCGATCGCTCGACCGTCACGGTCAGCGACGACGACGGCAACGTCATCCTAGACCACGAGGAATATCCGCGCCCGGACACGACGGCCGAGAGCCTGGGCCAGCTGAAGCCTGCGTTCGGGGCATTCTACGACATGCCGTCCAGCAAGGACGGCCCGACCTTCAAGCAGTTGATCACCCAGCGCTATCCCGACCTGGAGTTCGAACCCGTCCATCATGTCGGCACGTCGTCGGGCGTGGTCGACGGCGCGGCGGCGATCCTGCTCGCGTCGAAGGACTATGCCGACAAGCAGGGCTGGACACCGCGCGCGCGGATCGTCGCGACCGCCAATGTCGGCGACGATCCGACGCTGATGCTCAACGGCCCCGTTCCGGCTGCGAAGAAGGTCCTGGCGAAGGCCGGGCTGACCGTCGCGGATATCGACGTGTTCGAGGTCAACGAGGCGTTCGCGGTCGTCGTCGAGAAGTTCATCCGCGACCTCGGCCTCGATCGCGCCAAGGTCAATCCGAACGGCGGTTCGATCGCGCTGGGTCATCCGATCGGCGCGACCGGCGCGGTGCTGATCGGTACCGCGCTCGACGAACTGGAGCGCACCGGCGGCCGCTATGGCCTGATCACGATGTGCGCCGCGGGCGGCATGGCGCCTGCGATCATCATCGAACGGGTCTGACCTCTTGGCGACGCTCCTGAAACCGAAGGCGGGTCGTGACGAGCCGGTCAACCTGCGGCGCGCGCTGTCGCTGAAAATCACCGTGACTGCGCGTCAGATGCACAAGCGCTTCGATCAGAGCGTCGCGGATATCGGCGTGACGCGCTCGCAATGGACGCTGATCGCGGTTATCTCTCGGCGCCCCGGCGTCACGCAGCGCGAGGTCGCCGAGATTCTCGAAATGTCCGAGGCGTCGGTCGGGCGGCTGATCGACCGGCTGTGCAGCGACGGGATGCTCGTCCGCCAGCCGAAGGAAGACGACCGCCGCGCCTATTGCATCCACCTCACCGACGCGGCGAGCACATTGCTCGACAAGATATCCGGCGTGGCGATGATCCACGAGGAAGCGATCTTTGCCGGTTTCGAACAGGACGATATCGCCAGGCTGGAAACATATCTGGACAAGATGGCCGCCAACCTTGCTGCAATGCGGTAGGATCGGCGCGGCAGGCGTGGCGCACCGTTGCCACCCCGATTAAACGAAAAAGGGCACCGCAACCATGAGGTTGCGGTGCCCTTTCGATGTCGTCGCCGAGAATCAGCGGCGCGTCATCAAGTCCTTCTTGGTCAGGCTCGTCTCGATATGGCCGTCGACGTCGCTGAGCGTATCGCTCGGCACGGTGATCAGCTTGCCGTCGAGCAGGATCTGCGGCGCGCTGCCGGCATCCAGCTTGTAGATCGCGGCCAGCTTCTTGCCGCCGGTGCTGTAGAGCATCTTGCCGACGACCGGCGCGGCCGAAACCGATGCCTTGACCGGAACGGCAACTTCGTCGGCGAACGCCGGAGCGGCAGGTGCCAGGGCGGCGATGGCGAAAATCAGGGCGAACTTGTTCATGACTTTTGCTCCCAGGGGAAACGAGAAAACGTAAGAAGACGGGGCGGACCGTGATCCGCTATAATGCTAAGCTAGGTTAGCAGTTTGCCGTTGTCAAGTCTCTCGATGCCGCAGCGCACAAACTTTGCCGCTTCTGGGGTCGCCTCTGGGGTCGCCTCTGGGGCCCCCTCTGGAATCGCGTCGCGCGCTGGTCGCTTGTCGCTTCCTCCTACCGTGGCGGCATCCGGATCGCGCCGTCGAGGCGGATCGTCTGCGCGTTGAAATAGGTGTTCCGGACCAGTTCCAGCACCAGGCTGGCAAACTCCTCGGGCTTGCCGAGTCGCTTGGGGAACGGCACCGACTGGTTGAGACTGTCCCACATCGGCGGGTTCAGTTCCTTGAAGCGCAGCATCGGCGGCGTCGCGAAGATCCCGGGCATGATCGCGTTCACGCGGATGCCCAGATCCATCAGGTCGCGCGCCATCGGCAGCACGAGGCCGTTCACCCCGGCCTTGAGCGATCCGTAGCAGATCTGCCCCATCTGCCCGTCCTGTGCCGCGGCACTCGACGTGAGCACGATCGTACCGCGCTCGCCGTCCTCCAGCGGGTCCAGCCCCGCCATGCCGAGCGCGGCGATCGACGCCATCCGGTAGCTCGCGACGAGGATGCCTTCCGCCGACAGCGCGTAATCCTCGGTGGAAAGCCGCTTGTACCCGCCCGTCGCCTTGTCCCTGCTGACGGTCTTGCCGCCCTTTGCGACCATCGCGCAGTGGACGAGGATACGCTCCTGACCGTTCGCGGCACGCGCCGCCTCGAACCCGGCGAGCGCGCTGTCTTCCGAGGTTATGTCGACCTTGAAGAACGTCGCACCTATGTCGGTCGCGATCCGCTCGCCGTCTGCGTTGATGTCGAAGATGGCGACCTTCACGCCGCCGGCGATCAACCCCTGCGCGGTGGCGAGCCCGAGCCCCGATGCGCCGCCGGTGACGATGGCGGACAGCGATGTGTCGATTCTCATGGCATCTCTCCCAATGGGGCCCGCGCATCGACGGGCATTGCATCCGGCTATCGACAGCGTTCCGGGCTTCATCAACCGACGCCCGGGGATATCGCCGTGGCGTTGGCGACCACCGGCGTATCGTGCCAGCGATAGGAGCATCGCGCATCGCCCCCGCGCCTTGCCGCCGCCGCATCACCTTATAGGCTTCGGGGCAATAGGACGTCGGCACATTCCGACGCAGGGGAATGATATGACACACGTCATGAAGGGCGTCCGGGTACTGGAAGTGGCGCAATTCACGTTCGTGCCGGCGGCTGGCGGCATCCTGGCGGACTGGGGCGCGGACGTCATCAAGATCGAGCACCCGGTGCGCGGCGACACGCAGCGCGGGTTCCTCAACATGGGCGGCGTGACGCTCGATCCGCAGCGCCACACGCTGTTCGAACACCCCAATCGCGGCAAGCGCAGCGTCGGCATCGACGTCTCGACGCCCGAGGGCCAGGAGATCCTCTACGAACTCGCCAAGACCTGCGACGTGTTCCTGACCAACTACCTCCCGCAGGTCCGCCAGAAGAACAAGTTCGACGTCGAGCATATCCGCGCGGTCAATCCGAACATCATCTACGCGCGGGGCAGCGCGCTGGGGAACAAGGGGCCGGAGCGCGAGGTCGGTGGATTCGACGGGACGTGCTTCTGGTCACGCAGCGGGATCGCCTATTCGATGACGCCTGCCGAGATGGAGGGCCCGCTGACGCAGGGCATTCCCGCATTCGGCGACTCGATCGGCGGCATGTTCATCGCCGGCGGGATCGCCGCCGCGCTCTACAATCGCGAGAAGACCGGCGAGGGCGCGGAACTCGACGTCTCTCTGCTCAGCGCGGCGTGGTGGGCATCCGGCGCCCTCGTCTCGCAGGTCATGGAGACGGGGATCGTCACGCGCAACGGCATGCCCGTCTCGGGTGGCTCGACGCGCAATCCGTTCATGGGCAATTTCCGTACGTCCGACGGCGGCACGATCAACCTCTGCATGGTCAGCCCGACCGGCCTGATCGCCGACACCTTCGCGCATGCCGGCGTTCCCGAAGCGGCGAACGATCCGCGCTTCGCCGACGTGAAGCTGCTGATCGAGAATGCCGGCGCGGCGAGCGATATCCTGGTCAAGGCGTTCGCGGCGCAGCCCTTCGCCTATTGGCGTCGGCACCTGAAGACGATGAAGGGGCAATGGGCGCCGGTCCAGAGCTTCGAGGACCTGCTGACCGACGAGCAGGCCGTCGCCAACGACATGATCGTGGAGGTCGAGGGCGGCGATGGCGGCGCTCCGCTGCGGCTGGTGCGCGGTCCGGTGCAGTTCGACGGCAAGCCGCTCGAGACCATGCGCGCACCGCAGGCATCGGAACATACCGAACTGGTGCTGATGGAGCTCGGAGTCGACTGGGACCGGATCGAAGACCTGAAGGCCAAGGGCGCGATCGCCTGAAGCCATAATCGGCGTTGCGCGGCCCCCTCGCCGGACACGCGACGCTCGCGACTCGTCATTGCCCCAGGTTAAGGGGCCTTAGCGCCGGTATTCCCAGCCTTATCGTCGCTCGTGCGACACGTTTCGCCGCGTGGTAAATAATTATCGCCGCGCCGTAACCGCCATTTCGCTGCGCTGCACAATTCAGCATTGTTGCCGCTACCATCCTTCGTTTTCGGCCAGATGTCGGGTCTATCGCACCGGCGATAGACCCGTTTTGGTCGCTGAATTTCTGTGCCGCACAAAAAAATGATGACCTCTCGGTTTTGTTGACAAAGCGTTCGGCGTATTGAACAACCCTGTCTATTATAAAAAGACGATAGGAGAGCGGACATGGCTGCAAATGCATCGAACAAGGCGAAGATCGCCAAGCGCGTGATCGAAGTCCTCGAGTTTTTCGACGAGACCCATCCGCAGGCGACGGTGATGGATATCGTCCGCCGCTTCGACCGTCCGCAGTCCAGCACGTCCGAACTCCTGTCGAGCCTCGTCGAGGTCGGCCTGCTCTACAAGGACCCGCAGTCGCGCTCCTATTCGCCGACCCCGCGTGCCGCGATGCTCGGCTGTGCAGCACAACCCAGCATCGTCCGCGACGGCCGCCTGACCGGGCTGATCGACCGCCTCAGCGCGCAGACCGGGCTCGGCGTCGGCGTATTCGGCATGGTCGGCCTCAAGGTGCAGATCTATGCGTGGCGCGAGGGACAGCGGCCATTGCGGACCGCCAATTCGTTCGCGATCAGCGGCGGCCAGAAGGAGCATCTGTGCGACTCCGCCGCCGGCCAGTTGCTGCTCTCGACGATCCCCCCGGCGCGGCGCGAGAGCATGCTGCGCCGCCTCAACGCCGAGGCTTCCGACGACCGCAAGTTCGCGTTCCCCGAAATGGCGGGCGCCTTGCAGAAGTGCCATATCGACGGCCAGATCGCGGGTCCGATCGGCTTCGACACCAATGCGCAGGTCGCAACCGTGCTGTTCCCGGACCAGCCCGCCAACCAGCCGCTCGCGATCGGCTTCGTCTACGATGCCAGCGAGCAGGTCGATGCGGCAGCGCTGCTCCAGACGCTGAACGACGCGGTCGTGCGGTGCTTCTACAATCAGGACGCCGCCGCGACGGTGGTTCAGCCGCTGTTCGAAACCGGCCTGCCCTGTGCAGCGGCACGCGCGCCCGAGCGTATGCCGATGCCGATGCCGATGATGGCCGCGCGCCGCGCCGGAATGCCGGGCGAACGCGCCTATGTCTGATCGCGGTCGACCGCCGCGACGATGAAGAAGGCCCGGCAGCGATGTCGGGCCTTTTCAATGTCGGGAACCGGCGAAGCGGCGACTGACCGAGCATGCAACCAAACCCCGCTCGTCACCTGCACCGACCGGGACAATATCTATCAAATCGGCACCTCCCGCGCGAAGGCCGGTCCAGTCGGAAAGGTGCCGCTGATGACCGTCCACCATCCGCTGGCAAAGTCCCCTAACTGGACCCCAGTCTTCGCCGGGGCGGTTTGGTTGGTCGTATAGATAGCCGGGCATCGGGTTGGAAAACGGATCGGCACTGTCTTGGACAACCGCGCACCCGCCTAGCGGGCTTCACCCGCCTAGCGGATGCCCCTCGCCCTCCGAAAAATCGACGATCCGGCCAACCCGCATAGCGCCATGCTTTCGCGCGTCCTGAAACGTGAAGCAGGTCGCGGGCATCCGGCTGGCGTCGGACTGCCGGTCCATCGGGATCGCGCGCCCGTGTGCGATGATCGCGGCCCAGCGCAGCAAGCGCGCAGCCTCGCGAGCTTCGGCGGTCAGCGACGCGATCCAGTCGCCCAGCTGAAACAGCGTCCCTCCTGACGCCGCCGCCGGTTCGACGATAACCCCCGCCTGCTCGACGAGGCGCAGCGCGTGCACCCCGTCCCGCGCGATCTCGGCCACCCGGACGCCGTCGACCGCATCGCTGACGACGATCGCATACCGCATCGGCGCCGCATCGTGCGCGTGACCGGCGGCGATTACCGCCATGTCGTGCAGATGCGTGCAGTTGAGCGTCTTCTCGCCGCGTGCCGCCACCCCGTCGAGCGCGACGCCGGTAAAGGTTGCCTCGAGTTGCACCACCGCACCCGGACAGGTCGACCACGGCGCGCGCAGCATTTCGGCCTCGACGCGCGTGACCGTTGCACCGTCATGGTGCAGCGTGACGCCCATGTGGTGATAATCGTCCTCGACCCACGCCGTCACCGCGGTCTCGCCCGGCGTGATGAGCACGTGCCGGTAGAACGCAGGGACCACGCGGTCAGTCCTTTGCCAGCAACAACGCCGCCGCCATCGGCCCGCCGCCCGACGTCGCGATCGCGACCCGCGGATCGCCGCCGATCTGTCGCGCACCGCCCTCGCCGCGCAACTGTACGACCGCCTCGTATGCGAAGCCGAAGCCGTGCAGTCGTCCCCAACCGAGCTGTCCGCCGCCGGTGTTCATCGGCAGTTCGCCGTCGCGCGCGATCCGCGTGCCGCCCTCGATGAAGCGCCCGCCCTCGCCGACCTCGCAAAAGCCGAGCCCTTCCAGCCAGGTGATCGGCTGAAACGAAAACCCGTCGTACAATTGCACGGTATCGACGTCCTTGGCGGCGTAATCGGTATTCTTCCACAGGTCGCGCCCAGTCGGATAGGCGCTCGCCCATTCCGCCTGGTCCCAGCTGTAGCGCTCGACCGATCCCGCAGTCGCGGCGATGCGGATCGGGGTCGTCTTCACCTCGTCGAGCGCATCGCCCGCCGACACGATCACCACCGTCGAGCAATCGGTGAACCGGTCGCAATCGTACAGGCAGAACGGCGTCGAGATCATCCGCGCGGCCATGTAGGTGTCCATCGTCAGCGGCTGCTTAACGATCGCGCGCGGATTGAGCGCGGCGTTGGCGTGGTCGTTGAGCGCCACCTGTGCGAGCTGCTCGCGGGTCAGGCCATAGCGTTTCATATGCCGCATCGCGAACTGCGCGGTCCAGTTGGCCGCGGAGAACGCCCCGAACGGCGACACCCATTGCGAATTGCCGGTGACGTCCTTGCGCCGCTCCATCGGCGGAAACTCGTCGGGCCGCGCCATCGCCGCTGCCTCGTAGACGGTGCGGAAGCAGATCACGTGCCGCGCCAGCCCCGCCTTCACCGCGGCGGCGGCCTCGGCGATCGCGCCGAGTTGCGCCGTCATTTCCATCGCACCGATATGCCAGCGCGTCGTCAGACCGAACGCCTCGATCACGTCGTCGGCGCCGATCGGCGAGAAGCCGAGATAGATCGGCATCTTCCCCGGATAGGTCGCGACGCCGTCGATCTGGTCGAGCGTCAGCCCGGCATCGGCGACCGCTTCGCGCACCGCGTCCAGCGTCAGCGCGAGCGGCGACCGCGTCAGGCGAACGCCGACCTCGGACATGCCGAGCCCGGTAATGTAAGCCTCGCCCTTCACGCGATCTTCTCGAACAGCGGATACCAGATGCCGTCCTGCTCCTCGAACGTCACGCGAACCCGGTCATCGATATCCACCGCATCGACCGGGCAGCCGACGATGTTGGTCGTCAGATACACGTCCGGTGCATCGTCAAGCTTCACGCGTGCGATGACGAACGGTACGTCCATGTCCTTCGCCCAGGCCTGGTGATTGACGGTGTAGCTGTCGACCACGCCCGTACCCGAGACCGCGAACGGTGCGACGTTCTCCGACAGGCAGTGTCGGCAGATTTCGCGTGGCGGGTGGATGAAGCCCCCGCAATCGCCGCACCGCGCGATGTTCAGGTTGCCGTCCGCGCCGCCGGTCCAGAACGCGCGGTTATCCTTGTCGAGCCGGACGCGGGAACGCTGCCAGACCAAGTCAGGCGTCCCAGACCAGATGCATTTCCTCGATACCCATCACGTGCCCGCCGTGGAACACCGGCGGACGCGCAGGATCGAGCCGGAACTCCGGCAGCCGCGCGAGCATCTCCTCGTACAGCACCTGCAGTTCGACACGCGCAAGGTGTGAACCGAGGCAGCGATGCGGGCCCACGCCGAACGCGATGTGGACGTTGTTCTCGCGCTTCAGGTCGTAGGTGTCGGGATGGGGGAATTCGGCGGCGTCGAGATCGGCGGCCGGCAGGAGCAGCTTGACGATCTCGCCCGGCATCATGGTCGCGCCGGCCAGTTCGACCTGCTTCTTGATGATCCGCATCGGCACGGTGAAGGTGAACCGCCGCAGCATTTCCTCCGAGGCCTCGGCGATCAGCTTGGGTTCGGCGCGCAACTGGTTCTGGAGCGCCGTATCGAGCGCCAGGCCACGCATCGCCAGCCCCATCCCGTTC
>JAYVRZ010000298.1:0-11936 GCA_043775965.1 Sphingomonas sp. | reverse complement strand
GTCGCCTCGTGCTCGATCTGCGCGGACGGGTTGCGGACCTCGATGTACGGCACAGTATGCGCGCCGCACTGGTCGCCGAGCAGCAGGCTGTCGCACTGCGTGAAATTCCGCACGCCTTCAGCGGTCGGGGCAACGCGCACCAGCCCGCGATAGGTGTTGTCCGAGCGCCCGGCCGAAATCCCCTTCGACACGATCGTCGAGCGCGTATTCTTGCCCAAATGGATCATTTTCGTGCCGGTGTCGGCCTGCTGGCGGTTGTTGGTCACCGCCACCGAATAGAACTCGCCGACCGAGCCGTCGCCGAGCAGCACGCACGAGGGGTATTTCCACGTGATCGCGCTGCCGGTCTCGACCTGCGTCCACGACACCTTCGAATTCTTGCCCTGGCACAGCGCGCGCTTGGTGACGAAGTTGTAGATCCCGCCGACGCCGTTCTCGTCGCCCGGATACCAGTTCTGCACGGTCGAATATTTGATTTCGGCATCGTCGAGCACAACGAGTTCGACGACGGCGGCGTGCAGCTGGTTCTCGTCGCGCATCGGCGCGGTGCAGCCTTCGAGATACGAGACGTACGAGCCCTTGTCGGCGACGATCAGCGTGCGTTCGAACTGTCCGGTATTCTCGGCGTTGATCCGGAAATAGGTCGACAGCTCCATCGGGCAGCGCACGCCCTCGGGGATGTAGACGAACGTACCGTCGGAGAAGACCGCCGAGTTGAGCGTCGCGAAATAATTGTCGCGCTGCGGCACGACCTTGCCGAGCCACTTCCGGACGAGCTCGGGATATTCCTTGATCGCCTCTGAGATCGACCGGAAGATCACGCCCGCGGCCTCGAGCTCCTTGCGGAACGTCGTCGCGACCGAGACGCTGTCGAACACCGCATCGACCGCGACGCGACGCTTGGGCGTGCCGTCCTCGTTCAGCGGATCCTCGACCACGCCGGCCAGCATCTTCTGCTCGCCGATCGGGATACCGAGCTTCTCGTAGACGCGCAGGATCTCCGGATCGACCTCGTCGAGCGACCCGAGCTTCGGCTTCGCCTTGGGCTCCGCGTAATAATACGCTTCCTGATAGTCGATCGGCGGGACGTTGAGCTTCGACCAGTCGGGCGCCTCCATCGTCTGCCACAGCGCGAACGCCTTCAGCCGCCAGTCGAGCATCCACTGCGGCTCGCCCTTCTTGGCGGAAATGAAGCGCACCGTGTCTTCGGACAGGCCCTTGGGCGCGAATTCCTGTTCGATGTCCGAGGAGAAACCCCACTCGTACGTCTTGTTCGCGGCGGCATACGCCTCTGCGTTCCGGGTAGCCATCATTCCATCTCCGCCGCAACGCGGCTCTCAAAAAACTCTGCGATCTCTGCGCCTCTGCGCGAACAAGACCTTTTGCGCGCAGAGGCGCAGAGATCGCGGAGGAAAGGGTAAGGCGCTGCGCGCGTCATGCGGGCACCGGCGAATGAGGCACCTGCGAAAGACTGGCGAGCGAGACGCCGGCGAGGGCACCGCGAACCGCACCGTTGACGGCGTTCCAGTGCGGCTTCACCTTGCAGGTCTGGTCGATGCAGCAATCCTGCGCCGCGCCGTCGACGCATGAGGTCAGCGCGATCGGTCCTTCGACCGCCTCGATGATGTCGGCGAGCGAGATCGACGACGGCGGCCGCGACAGGCGGAAGCCGCCGCCGGTGCCGCGCGTGCTCTCGATCAGGCCCGCGGCGGACAGGCGGCTGACGAGCTTCTGCACGGTCGGCAGCGGCACGCCGGTCTCCTCGCTCAGCAACGTCGCGTTCAGCCGCGCGACCCCGCCGCAATGACGCGCCGCGGCGCTCATCATCACGACCGCATAGTCGGCTAGGCTGGAAAGACGCATGGTGCTTCGAAAGTCCAATCGGACCGATATGATCCGATTGGGCAAATGGGCTTTGTGCGGTGCAACGTCAACCCGGCGGCCGATGCTAACGACTCGCAACTTGGGCGGGCATTTGGGCCGTTGTGCGCTGGCTTCGTCAGGTCCGTCGGCTTCCTGGCCGTACCCCGCGCCTGCCCGCGCCGCCTGCGCCCGCTCCCGACCTCACACGTCACCCCAGCAAAAGCTGGGGTCTCATTGTTCGAGGCGCGCGACCCGAGCCGGGAGACCCCAGCGTTCGCTGGGGTGACGTGTGGGGAACGGGTTGACGCTCCCCTTGCGGAACGCGAGGACGAGGCATGGCCTTCTACCACCCGCTCCTCTTCCGCCTCGACGCCGAACGCGCGCACTGCCTCACCATCGCCGCGCTCGGCGCGTGGGGGAAGGCCGGCACGCCGCTCGCCCCGACCGTGCCGCGGCTCGCGACGACGGTGGCGGGGATCGCGTTCGCCAACCCGCTCGGGCTTGCCGCGGGAGTCGACAAGGACGGTCACGCGATCGATGGGTTCTTCGGGCTCGGTTTCGGTAGCGTGGAGATCGGTACGCTTACGCCGCTCGCGCAGCCCGGCAATCCCAAGCCGCGCATCTTCCGCCTCCCCGAAGACCGCGCAGTCATCAACCGCCTCGGCTTCAACAATGGCGGCCTGGACGCGGCGCTCTCCCGAGGGTGTTCACCCGCGAAGGCGGGTGCCCAGCCTGGGTCCCCGCCTTCGCGGGGAAACAAGGTTTTGGGAATCAACGTCGGCGCCAACAAGGACGCGACCGATCGCACCGCCGACTATGTGCACGGCGTCACCCGCGCGGCACCGCACGCCGACTATATCACGATCAACATCAGCTCGCCCAACACGCCGGGTTTGCGCGATCTCCAGCACGGGGCGGCGTTACGCGAACTGCTGGCGGCCTGCACTGCGGCGAAGGGCGACACGCCGATCTTCCTCAAGGTCGCGCCCGATCTCGAACCGGCCGACATCGACGACATCGCTCGCGCCGCGCTCGACAACCGGATCGACGCGCTGATCGTCAACAACACGACGATCTCGCGTCCCGGTCTGCGCTCGGCGAATGCGAAGGAGATCGGCGGCTTGTCCGGCGCGCCGCTCGCCCCCCTGGCCCGCCAGCGCCTGGTCGATTTCCGCAAGGCGACGGGCGCCGCGATTCCGCTGATCTCGGTCGGGGGAATCGACAGCGGTGCGGAGGCCTATGCCCGCCTGCGCGCCGGTGCGAGCCTCGTCCAGCTCTACACCGCGCTGGTGTATGAAGGCCCCGGCCTCCCCGCGCGCATCCTCCGCGAGTTGGATGTGCTGCTGAAGCGCGATGGTTTCGCCTCGGTCAGCGATACGGTTGGCATCGACGCGCGCTGAGTCGCAAAACCCGTAGCCACAGTCACCGCCCGCCCGTCAGCCCGCCCAGCCCCAATTCCGTCATCCCAGCGAAAGCTGGGATATCAGCATGAGACTCCTGTCGCCCGCCTAACCAGGATACCCCAGCTTTCGCTGGGGTGACGGGTGGGGCGGCGGCGGACGGCAGGGCGGCGGGAGCCGAGGCGGCGGGCGGCAGGCGACGGGGCAGCAGGGCGGAACTCGCGCGGCGCGGTGCGAGGTGGCGGGGTGCGAGGCGGCAAGGCACTGGACGCGGGGCAGCAGGGCGGGATGCGGCGGGGCGGCGGGGTGGCGGCGCGCGGGACGCGGGAGGTGATTCCAGCCTAGCCGCTTGCCTCATATTCGAACCGCGTTAGGCTCCCCCCCGATGAAGACCTCTCTCCTAGCGCTCGCGCTGCTGATCCCCGCCGCCACCGTAGAGGCGCGCCTACCCGCCCCCACGCCCACGCCCACGCCCACTCCGAAATCCGCCAAGGACCAGGGCATGGTCAGCGCCGCCGATCCCCGCGCCGCGGCGGCCGGCGTCGAGATGCTCCGCGCCGGCGGCAGCGCGACCGACGCCGCGATCGCCACGATGCTCGCGCTCAACGTCGTCGAGCCGCAGAGCTCGGGCATCGGCGGCGGCGGGTTCTGGGTCAGTCACGCGGCCGGCGGCACGCTCGCCACGATCGATTTCCGCGAAGAGGCACCCGCCGCCGCCGATGCACGCTGGTTCTACGCCGCAGACGGCACGCCGCTCAGCCACGGCGACGCGGTCCCCGGCGGGCGCAGCGTCGGCATCCCCGGCGCGCTCCGCGGCATGGCGCTCGCGCATCGCACCGCGGGCAAGCTCCCCTGGGCAAAACTGTTCGAGCCCGCGATCCGGCTCGCGACCGGCGGTTTCCAAGCCACCCCCCGCCTCGTCAACGGGATGGCCGCGTACGGCGGGCACGTGACACCCGAGACGCGCGCGCTGTTCTCGAAGGCAGACGGCACGCCGGTCGCGATCGGCGACACGATCAAGAACCCCGCGCAAGCCGCCCTCCTCCAGCGGATCGCGGCCCGCGGCCCCGACAGCTTCTATGTCGGCCCCGAGGCGCAGAAGATCGTCACCGCGGTCAACACCGCCGCGCGCAACCCGTCGAAGATGACGCTCGGCGACCTCGCCAGCTACGACGCCAAGTCGCGCCCGCCGGTCTGCATCAAGTACCGCGTCTACCGCGTCTGCGGGATGGGCCCGCCCTCGTCCGGCGGCCTCACCGTGCTGATGATCCTAAAGCAGCTCGAACGCTTCGACATGACCGGGCTGGGCAAGGACAGCGCGCAGGCCTGGCACCTGTTCGCCGAATCCTCGCGGCTCGCCTATGCCGACCGAGACCTGTACGTCGGCGATCCCGATTTCGTCCGCGTGCCGGTCAAGGGCATGCTCGACCCGGCCTACCTGGCCAAGCGCTCGGCGCTGATCTCGCCTGCCACGACGATGGCCAGCGTCGCCGCAGGCACGCCCCCCGGCGCGCCCGCCCGCGTCCGCGCACCAGTCAGCGAAGTCGCCGGCACTACCGACATCGCCGCGGTCGACGCCAGCGGCAACGTCGTCGAAGTGACCACCACGGTCGAGGGCTATTTCGGCTCCGGGCTGACCGTCGACGGCACCGTGCTCAACAACCAGCTAACCGACTTCGACATCGTCCCCGAGAAGGACGGCAAGCTCGTCGCCAACCGTGTCGAGGGCGGCAAGCGGCCGCGCAGCTCGATGTCGCCGATGATCGTCTACGGCCCCGACGGCAAGGTCCGCCTCGCGGTCGGCGCGGCGGGCGGCTCGACGATCATCGCGCAGGTGGCCAAGGCGATCATCGGCGTGGTCGACTGGAAGCTCAGCGCGCAGGACTCGATTGCGCTGGGGCTGCTTTATGCCCCCGGCCACGTTGCGGCGGCGGAGAAAGGCACGCGGATCGAGGCGATGGTCCCCGCGTTGCAGGCGCTCGGCGAGACTGTGCAGGTCGCGGCGCTCGGGCTGAAGGCGAACGCGATCGAACGCGTCGGCGGCAAATGGGTCGGCGCGGCGGACCCGCGCAGCGAAGGTGTCGCGATCGGCGAGGACGGGACCGTGACGCAGATCCAGCGCGTCGGCGCCCTCCAGCGCGCACCGGAGTAAGGCTTGAACATCACCATCGTCATCCCCGCGAAGGCGGGGATCCATATACTCCAACGTTGACGCTCCGATCGCTCGGTTAGCCAATATGGGTTCCCGCCTCCGCGGGAATGACGCCGGGATTTTTGAAGACTATACCACCCCAAAGATCGAGCACCCACGCCAAGGCAAGCTCGCAGCGCAGTTCAGGAGAGACAATGGCCCGCCAGCTCGAACGATTCCCGAACCTCGTGACCATGTTCTTCACGCGCGCCGCGGAGAGAGGCGATGCGCCGTTCCTATGGACCAAGGCGAGCGGCGCGTGGGTCGCGACCAGCTGGGCCGACGCCGCGCGACAGGTCGCAGCGCTCGCCACCGCGCTCACCGCGATCGGCCTCAAGCGCGGCGACCGCGTCATGCTGGTCAGCGAGAACCGCCCCGAATGGTGCCTGAGCGATCTCGCGATCATGGCGGCGGGCTGCATCACCGTGCCGACCTATGTCACCAACACCGAGCGCGATCACCTCCACATCATCGAGAACGCCGGCGCCTGCGCGATCATCGTCTCGACCGCCAAGCTCGCGAAAACCCTGCTTCCCGCCGTGATCCGCTCGAACCAGGCGCAGACCGTGATCGGCTTCGAGGACATGAAGGTCCCCGCCGGCATCGACTTCCACAACTGGCATTCGCTGATCGCCGCGCACCCGACCGCGCCCGACATCGCGGCCGCGCGCGCCAATTTCGCGCGCGAAGACCTTGCCTGCATCATCTACACCAGCGGCACCGGCGGCGCGCCGCGCGGCGTGATGCAGCACCACGGCGCGATCCTGCACAATTGCGCCGGCTGCGCGAGCGTGATCTCGGAGGATTTCGGCTGGGACGACGAGGTCTTCCTGTCGTTCCTGCCGCTCAGCCACGCCTATGAACACACCGGCGGGCAGCATTTCCCGATCTCGCTGGGCGGCCAGATCTACTATGCCGAGGGCTTGGAGAAGCTCGCCGCCAACATCGAGGAGACGCGCCCGACGATCATGTTCGTCGTCCCTCGCCTGTTCGAAGTCCTCCGCACCCGCATCTCGAAGACGATCGAAAAACAGGGCGGTGCGTCCGCCTACCTCCTCCGCCAGGCGCTCGACATCGGCGGCAAGCGCTATGCCGGTCGGCTCCGCCTGATCGACCGGCCGATGCAGGCCGCGGTCGCGACGCTGTTCAAGCCGAAGATCTCGAAGAAGTTCGGCGGCCGGCTGAAGGCGATGATCTCGGGCGGCGCGCCGCTCAACCCCGAAGTCGGGCTGTTCTTCGAAGCGCTCGGGCTGACGTTCCTGCAAGGCTATGGCCAGACCGAGGCCGCCCCGGTCATCTCGTGCAATCGCCCCAAGGCCGGCGTGCGGATGGACTCGGTCGGTCCCGCGCTGAACGATACCGAGGTCCGGATCGCCGAGGACGGCGAGCTTCTGATCCGCGGCGAGCTGGTCATGCACGGCTATTGGCGCAACGACGCGGAAACCGCGAAGGTGCTGAAGGATGGCTGGCTGCACACCGGTGATGTCGGCGAGCTCGACGATCGCGGCCGGATTCGCATCACCGACCGGAAGAAGGACCTCATCATCAACGACAAGGGCGACAACGTCGCGCCGCAGAAGGTCGAGGGCATGCTGACGCTCCAGCCTGAGATCGCACAGGCGATGATCGCGGGCGACCGCCGCCCGTACATGGTCGCGCTGATCGTGCCGGACCCGGAGTGGACGCAGCAATGGTGCGCCGCCAACGGCGACGCGTGCAGCTTCGCGCGGCTGGCGGAGAACAGCGAGTTCCGCACGGCGTTGGGCGCGGCGGTCGAGCGCGTGAACAAGGAACTGACGGTAACCGAACGCATCCGCCGCTTCGTGCTGGCGGACGGCCCGTTCACGATCGAGAACGAGCAGCTGACGCCTAGCCTCAAGATCCGCCGCCACGTGTTGAAGCAAGCGTACGGCGAAAGGCTAGACGCGCTGTATATGCCGTAAACCCCCTCTCCCTTCAGGGGAGAGGGAGGGGCCCGCGCGCTTGCGCGTGGGAGGGTGAGGGCACGCCCTGCCAAGACACGTGCCCTCACCCTTCCGTCGCCAAGAGGCTCCTCCCTCCCTCTCCCCGGCGGGGAGAGGGAAAATGGTCGCCTCTTCGTCTGGGTCTCAAGCAACGGCCGGACTATCCGCGCAAACCCCTCGCCCCTACGGGGAGAGGGAGGGGCCCGCCCGCGCTTGCGGGTGGGAGGGAGAGGGGAGTGAGGCTCGCGACGCCTGCGCCAACTCCCCTCGCCCTTCCGTCGCCAAGCGGCTTTTCCCTCCCTCTTCCCGGCGGGGAGAGGGACTAGGCGCTCACTTCTTCACAGCAGCCGGCACCACCGCCATCGTCCAGTCCTTCTCCGGCCGCAGATACTTCGCCGCGGTCGCCTGCAGATCGGCTGGCGTGGTGGCGACCAAGTCCGAGGCGATGCGCTGCGTCGCCGCGATCCGGCGCGGGTCGAACGTCGCGCCGCCGAGCTGCTGCAACCAGAACTGGTTCCCGGTCGAGGCGCGCAGGATATACTGCCCCATCGGCTTCTTGATCCGGTCGAGCTCGTCCGCGGCGATCGGCGTCGACACCAGTTCGGCCGCGATCTGGCGGGCAATCTGGAAGAAGAACGACACCTTTTCGGGCGCTACCTGGCCGATCGCGACCATGCGGCCACCGGTGTTCATCCCGACCGGCCACTGGCTCGACACGTTGGGGCTGTAGCTCGCGCCCGCCGCCTGCCGCAGCCGCTCGAACAGCCGGTCGCTGAACACCTGCGCCAGCACGTCGAGCCGGCGCGCCTCGACGATGTCGTCGATACCGCCGCCGGTCGGCCAGGCGATCACCGCCGCCGCCTGGTTCTCCGGACCGGTATGCGCGCGCATCACCGGGGTCGTGTTGTGCGCCGGGAAGCCGACCGGCGCACCCGTCACGGCCACTGCCTCGCGCGGCTTCATCGCGCCGAACGTTTTTGCGACCGCTGCCACGGCCTCGTCCACTTTCACGTCGCCGAAGATCGAGACCTCGATCGGCCCGGTCTTCAGGATCGGCTCCCAGAACGCGCGGAAGTCCTTGGCGTTCAGCGCTTCGACGGTCGGCTTGGACGGCGTCCCCCAACGCGGATCGCCGGCGCGCAACAGGCCCTCGAGATCACGCGACAACACGCCGTCGGGTGACGAATCATACCCGGCGAACCCGGCCAGCGCCGCGACGCGGGCGCGGGCGACCGGCGCCGGATCCCAGGCCGGGAAGGCGAGCTTCGCCGCCATCAGCCGCAACTGATCCGAATAATCCGCTGGCGAGGTGATCGCAGTGAACGTGAACGCGTCGTCGTCGATCCCGAAATCGAGCCCGATCCGGCGCCCCGCGGTCAGCTGGTCGAGATCGCCCTGGTCGAGCTTGCCGATGCCGCCCGCGACCAGCGCGAGATCGCCCGCCCAGGCCGGGGTCGGCCGGGTCGACGGGATCGCGGTATAGCCGCCCCCGAACCGCACGCGCACATACACGCGCCCGGTCTCGCCCGCGTTCGGGAAGAGCAGCACGCGCGTCCCGTTGGCGAAGTTCACCTGCTCCATGTCGAACGCGGTGATCTTCTCGCGGCTCGCGACGACGCCCGGCTTGCCGAACGACGGCAGCTTCGAGAAATCGACCGCCGCCTGCGCGCGACGCTTGCCCGCGAGACCCGAGACGTCCGCCTTCAACGCGGTCGCCAGTTTCACCGCAGCCCCGGCATCGGGCGTCTGCGTGTTCACGAGCGCCCGCGTCGCCGTTCCCTCGAAGATCGCCTTGCTCGATGCGAGCAGCGTGGCGGGCGTGAACATGCCCTTCGCCTTGGCGTCCTGGAGGATCTTGTACGAGGTTTCCGGCCCCGCCACGGTCTCGCGGATATCGAGCGCGCCGACCATGTCGTCGGCCTGTTTCGAGCCCGCCTCGACCCGCGCGGTCTCCACGCTGGTCCGCATGATCGTGTCGAAATCGGCATATTCGCGGTCGACTTCGGCCTGGCTCGGCGCGTTGGTCTGCGCATCGGCGATGACCGCGCGGACGTCCTTCAACGCCGCCTCCCAGTCCGTCCCGATCGGCACGATATTGACGCTGGTGAGGTTCGCCGAGCGCGACACGTCGTCGATCGACACGCCCGCCTGCAGGTAGCTGCCGCCCGCGCGCGCGCGCGTTTCGAGGCGGCGGCTGATCAGGCGGGTGGCGAGCACGTCGACCAGCCGCTTCTGATTCATGATCGCGGTGTCGTCCTTATACTCCCAGGGACGGACCACGCCGAGCGTGACCACCGCCGGGATCGCCGGCTCGGCGATCGTCGCCGACACCGGTGCCTTCGGATCGGGCTTGCCGAAGTCGGGCGCCGGAGTGAGCGGATCGGTGCGCTTCCAGTCGGCGAAGTTCTTGACGATCAGCCGCCCGAACAGCGCCGGGTCCATGTCGCCCGAGATGATGACGACCGTGTTTTCCGGCCGATACCAGCGATCGTGGAACGCCTTCACCGTGGCGCCGGTAGCCGCCTCGAGCGTCTTGATGTTGCCGATCGGCGAGCGATCCGCGAGCGGCTGCCCGGCGAAGAAGGTCGCGCGGATGGCATCGCCGAACCGCACCTGCGGGCCGGGTTGCTCCCGCTGTTCCGCGAGCACGATCGGGCGCTCGGCGGCGACCGACACGTCGGTGATCGTCGGCTTTTCCATCATTCCCGACATGATCTTGAGGCTCTCGTCGAGCCCCGCTTCGGTCGCCGAGGGAAGGTCGAGCTTGAACGTGGTCGAGGTCGGCGTGGTCTGTGCGTTGGTATCCGACCCGAAGGTCGCGCCGAACCGCTGCCACACCCGCTTCGCCTCGCCGTCGGGCACGTATTCCGAGCCGCGGAACGAGAGGTGCTCGATGAAATGCGCAAACCCCTGCTCGCTGTCGGTCTCGTTAAGCGAGCCGGCGTCGATCCGCACGCGCACCGACACCTGGCCGGGCGGCACGCCGTTCTTGCGCACCGCAAACCGCATGCCGTTGGGCAAGGTGCCGAACTTCCACTCGGGGTCCCTCGTAAGGTCGCTGCCCTTGTAGAGCCACGCCGTCGTGTCGATCCCGCTCAGTTCGGGAAGCGTCGGCGCTTCCCTGGCAGAGGCGGAAGAGGAGGCGGACGCCGCCGGCTGGGTCGCCATCTGCCCGCTCGCGGGGATGGCGAGACCGAGAATGACGGGGAGGAGGACGGGAGCGCGGTACAAGCGCGAGAAGGACACCATCGCTCACCTGTAGCGCCCCGGCGACCGCATCGCCAGCGCCTCGCCCCCAATTGCTTCGCCCCCCAGTGCTTCGCCCCCCGTGCTTCGCCTGAAGCGTGCGCGAATGCCATTATTTCGTCCAACACCCCCGGTATATCGTGTCCGAACAGGGAGATCGGCGCCGTTGCGCGCCGGGAAACAGGGTAGAGATGACCGTCGACGCCGAACTTTCGCATCCGTCATTATGGCGGGATTTGGGCACGCGCGCGGCGCCGACCGGTGCCCGCGTCCCCGATCTCACCGTCATATCTGGCGCGCCGAAGCCCGGCGCACCGATGGTGGCGGACGCCAACCGCCCGATGATCATCCGCGTCGGCAAGCATTTGCGCGGCGTGTTCGACCGGATGATCGCGTCGTCCTCGCTGGTCGCCAACGATCCGTTGCTCGACGTCCGCGACTTCGCCTGGACCGCGGGCCTGCGCGAGAACTGGGCCGCGATCCGCGACGAGGCGCTCAACGTCGCGCTGCAGGGCGAGGCGTCGCCCAGCCTCGCGACGATCTCGCCCGATCACCGCTCGATCGCCGAGGTCGACAAATGGCGGTCGTTCTTCCTCTACGGCTACGGCTACCCGATCGAGGAGAGCCTCGCGCGCTGCCCGCACACGGCGGCGGCGGTCGCCCGTATTCCCGGTCTCAACAGCGCGTTCTTCTCGATCCTCGCGCCCGGCACGCACATCCCCGAGCATCGCGGCGTCACCAAGGGCCTGATCACCTGCCACCTCGGGCTGATCGTGCCGCGCGACGGCGACGTCCGGATGCGCGTCCACGACCGGATCGTCCGCTGGGCGGAGGGCGAAACGCTGGTGTTCGACGACACCTATCAGCACGAGGTGTGGAACGACACGGCGGGCACCCGCGTCGTGTTGCTGATCCAGTTCGAGCGCCCCTTGCGCAACCCCGGCAAGTGGATCGCCGACCTGTTCCTCGGCGTCGTCCGCCGCTCCGCCTTCGTCCAGGACGCGGTGCGGAACATCGGCAGCTGGAACGCCGCGGTGAAACAGCTCGACGTTTGAGGGCCGGTCACTCCAGCACATCTTCGTCACCCCAGCGAAAGCTGGGGTATCCCGGTTGGGAAGCGCCCGACTCGAACCGGAAGACCCAGCGTTCGCCGGGGTGACGGGCGAGAGGCGGGCGGCGGAAACGGGCTTGGGCATGGGTATCTCAAGCCATCGCACGCCGAGCATGTTCTCGCGCGAAGGCGGGGACCCAGACTGGGTCCCCGCCTTCGCG
>JAYVRZ010000297.1:0-3822 GCA_043775965.1 Sphingomonas sp. | reverse complement strand
CGAGCAATAGTTCAACAGGCGAGACACGGCGACGTCGCGCCGATCACGAGGGAATGAGCGCGATGAGATCGATCTCGATCAGGCCGCCGCGCGGCAGCGCCGCGACCTGGACGGTCGAGCGCGCGACGGTGTTGGGGTTCTCGGCGGTGCCGAAGAACATCTTGAACGCATCGTTCATGCCAGCGAAATCCATCTTTCCGCCGAGCTTGGGATCGCCCGCGACGAACACGGTCAGCTTGATGATGTCGCTCATCGCATAGCCCTGCGCGGCGAGGATCGTCTTGATCTTGGTGAACACGCTGATCGTCTGCGTCCTGGTATCGCCGAAATCCGCGATCGTCAGGTCGGCGGGCGCGATCTTCCTGGTGGGATCGACCTGGGCCGCAAGCTGACCGCTCAGGTAGAGCGTCGTTGCGCCGGCCGGCACCGTCACGCCCTGGAGGATCAGGCCGGGCGGCGTGTTCGCGTGGCGGACCACTTTCGGCGCGGCGGCGGTGGCGATGGCGGGGAATGCCAGCGCGCAGGTCAGGGCAGCGGCGATCGCCGCGGTCGTCATCTTCATAGGTCTCTCTCCCGATACTCGAACGAAAGGGCGCGACGATGTGATCGTCGCGCCCGGTAGTTTTAGAAGCTTACGTTGATGCGCGCGTAATAATAGCCGCCGTTGATCCCGTACGGGCTGAACGTCAGCGGCGCATCGAGCTGATTACCGCCGCCGACCAGCGTGTTGTTCAGCGTACCCGGGACCAGGCCCAAGGTGGGTGACTTCTTGTTGAAGACGTTGTTCGCACCGATCGACAGTTCGAGGTCTTCGGTCGCCTTGAAGTTCAGTTCGACGTCGCCGATGAATGTGGTACCGATCTTCTGCGTGTAGAACGTGCCGCCGTCCGGGCTGTATTTGGCGGAACTCTTGCCGTACACCGTACCGCGGAGCGTCATCGAGAATTTGTCGATCGAGTAGAAGGTCGATCCGATCAGCTTCACGCGCGGCGATGCGGTTTCGATGTTGGCGCGAGCACCATCGTCAAACAGCAGGATGTTATTGAGTGCGGCTGGCGCGGCCGCCAGCTTCGTTATCTTGGTCTTGTTGTAGTTGCCCGACAACGTCCATGTCGCCTTGCCGTAATCGCCGAAGTCGCTGGCGTAGCTGGCGACCAAATCGATACCGCGTGTCCGGGTGTCGGCACCGTTGGTGAAGATGTTGATGCCGGTCTGGCTGACGGTGGAGTCGAGAACGTTGCCGTTGGCCCTGATCGCTGCAGTCACGATCGGGAAATTGGTTGCGCCGCCGCTGCCGAAGATCGAACCCGTGCCGAGAATGCGATCCTCGATCTTCACCTGGTACGCGTCGAGCGTGATCGTCAGCCGCGGTACCGGCCGGATCACCGTGCCGAGACTGTAGTTGGTGGACTTCTCGGGCTTGAGGTTGTCGAAGCCGATCAGCTTGGCCGCCGCGGAATTGGCCGGCAACTGCACGAACGCCGACGTCGGGGACACGTTCGTCGCGGAGTAGAAGGACTCCGCCAGTGTCGGCGCGCGGAAGCCGGTCGAGAAGGTGCCGCGGAGTGCGAACGCGTCCGAGAAGTCGTAGCGCGTCGTGCCCTTGTAGATGAACTTGCTGCCGAAATCGGAATAATGCTCGTAACGGCCGGCGACATCGACCTTCAGGCCCTCGACCGGCATCATGGCTACGTCGACATAGGCCGCTTCGGATTCACGACCGTTGACGCCCGCATCCGAGGCGCGGAAGCCGGGATAGGACTGGCCGCCTTCCTTGTAGGTCGAGGCGGAATCGCCCGCGCCGATCTCGTAGACGTTCTTGCGATACTCGCCACCAAAGGCGAGGTTGAGGGGCGCTGCCATCCCGACCTCGAATTCATGTGTCAGATCGGCGTTCGCGGTGAACTCGCTCGACTTGAAGAACCCGTTGTAGAAGGTCGTCGGGGTGAAGCCGGTGTCCGCATAGAGCGAGGCGTTGGCCGAATTGACCGTGTAGATTTCGTTCTTGTCCTGCCCGAACGTGGTCGACAGGTCGTAATGGAAGCCGCTGGTGTCGCCGCGGACGCCGCCGGTGAACGCCATGTCCTCCTCGCGGATCTTCTCGCGCGGCGAGAAGCCGTTGACGGGGCTGTCGTCCTCGGGATCGAAATAGGTCGTTACGCCGTTCACCGTGCGCGAAACGCGGGTCGGGACGCGGACATTCTCGTACGCGCTGGCAACACGGCGCGAATAGGTGCCGAAGCTGTAGACCTCGACACCGCCGAAATCATAGGCGGAGTTATATTGGAGATTGATCAGCCGCGACTGCGCATCGCCGCTGATCTTGTTGACGTACGGGAAGTCCGACATGCCGGGATAAAGCGCCGCCTGGACCGCGGTGATCGACGGATTGGTCGTGCTGCTCAACAGGTTGCCGTTGATATCGGTGACGCGACGATCGAGCCCGCCGACCTGCGTGAAGTCGTGATAGCGATAGAAGCCGGTGACGTTGATGAAGCCCTCGTCGCCGAGCTTCGTCGCGAGGTGCAGCGTGCCGGCATAGGTGCGCCCGCCGGTGTCGTAATTCTCGCCGGCGGTTACGTAGCCGTCGCCGCCTTCCTTGTCGTCCTTGAGGATGATGTTGATGACGCCGGCGATCGCGTCGGAACCGTATTGCGCCGCCGCACCATCCTCGAGCACTTCGATGCGCTTGATCGAGGAGGGCGAGATCAGGTCGAGATCGGCGGTCGCGGCGCCCTGGTACGGTCCGCCAAGGACGGCGAGGTTCGAGGTGCCGTGCCGGCGCTTGCCGTTGATCAGGACCAGCGTGTGGTTCGGGCTGAGCCCGCGCAGTCGCGCCGACAGCGTGAGGTTGGCGGTATCGCCGCCGAACGCCTGCGCGGTGAACGACGGGACGAGCTGTGTCAGGACCTGGTTGAGGTTCGGCTGGCCGACATGGCTCATGAGGTCGGCATCGAGCACCTTGATCGGCGCGGCGCTTTCGGCAGCGGTGATCCCGGTGGCGCGGGTGCCGGTGACGATGATCTCGTCGCCGGGCGCGGTGGCGGGCGACGAGGCCTGCGCCGCGGCTTCGACGGCTTGGGCGTGGGCAGCTACGGTCGAAAGACTGGCGAGCGCTACGATAAGAGCGCCACGTGAAATGCTGGTAACGGTCTTCATAAGGTTTCCCCCCTTATTGATGATCGCCAGCAGGCATCCGACCCTAATCGTACGATGATCTCAGCCACCTGTACGTGCTTCATCATTCTTGCAACACTAAGTTTGCGAACTATAAGCTCCAGCATTGTTGTTGATCGGTACGAGTATAGTTGCGATCAATTGTCGGCAGTGCAACTGATTCGAAACTTTATTGAAACCGGATCGTCACTATTTGTGCGATGGTTACTTAATTGCAACGATCGCACGACGGCTCATGCCGCGCGGCGGGCGCGATCGGTCGATGCCTGCGCCGCGACGCGCCGGGCAAGCGCCATGACCTGTCCCTGGGCGGACTGGATGCCGCCTTCCTGCCAGCCCGGCGTCTGGCTGAGCGCGGCGGATGCGAAATACACGCGACCGTCGGGCTTCTGGAGCAGGCGGAAGCTGGGCGTGTCGATATGCCCCTCCTGCCGGCCGTTCGCGCTGCCCGCGTTCCAGTCGGGCCACGGCCCCAGGCTGTACGGAATCTTGTGCCAGTTCACCGCCAGCCCGTTGACGAGATCCGCGCCATGCCCGGGATGCAGTCGGTCGACCACGCCGCGCGAGAATTCGATCTGTTCGGCGATCGGGCGCTTGGCGAATTCGGCGGCGGCAGGTCCGGACGAATAACAGGCGAGCAGCATG
>JAYVRZ010000296.1:0-4686 GCA_043775965.1 Sphingomonas sp. | reverse complement strand
ATATCAACAACGACCAGGGGGTATCCAAAGCCGGGAATCCAAGGCAACGCACCACCCTCGTCCAGCTCGCCTGGCTATGGGTGCGGCACCAACCGGATTCTGCACTGAGCCGCTGGTTTATCACGCGTGTGACGGAGCGCGGCCCGAGATCCAAAAAGCCAGCCATCATTGCGCTGGCCCGCAAGTTGCTGGTGGCTCTATGGAAGTACGTCACTGCTGGCGTGTTGCTTGAGGGGGCTATCATGCACTCAGCTTTATAAAATAGCAGATCGATTTCAGAGGTCTTCCAAGACCAGATCAGTCTTGGTGGATGCTGGGCAGACGAACCGAAAATGACCATGGTCTAATCAACCGCTTTGTCAGAATGGTATCGTCGCCTTGAGCTCCAATCCGTCGCAAGCGGGATTATGGTACAGTCTCATTATTGAACTGACCGCATAGAAGGTGGACCGGGTTCGGAAACGGGTCGGGTCATGCAAACGAGCTCATTCCCGGTATTCAAAATAGGTAAGGTGGAAAGACATGTGACCAAAGTCCGCGCCGGAGCTCAAATCAGCGTTGACCTTCCTCATAGAAGGTTATTTAGGGGGCCACCTCAGTTGTAGAACATCTCGATGTAATCGAACACGTCTTGCCGGGCTTCTTCGTGCGTTTGATAGGTGCGTCGCCCGATGCTCTCACGCATGAGGAGATTGAAGAAGCTCTTGGCGACGGCGTTATCGTGGCAGTTCTCCACCCTGGTGATCGCGCCTCCGGGCGAGCACTGCGAACGGCACCCCATCATCGACGTCGGCTCAGCGCTGTTGGGGGTGGCTATTGGACACTGATCGAGGATCGGTCCGACACCTATTTAGAACCTAGGCTCGGTCGACGAATGCCGCTCGGCTATCCTTATTAAAAGCCCACCAATAGGCCCTTTATGGGTACTGGGGGGCACTAGAAGAGGTCTGACGTCAGCAACGTGCTTAAGGGAAACTACAGGCCGGCTCGTGCGAGATGATCTTCGTACGAGCGGAGGCCTGCATGACCCCGACTAAACTCCTTATCGGCCAGATCTTGACCGTTTTCGCTATAGTTCTAGCGGGCATCTGGTTCGCGACTCAATGGGCGGCTGCGTCGCTCGCCCATCAGCCGCAACTTGGTGCACCTTGGTTCATCGCGTTCGGGCATCCCGTCTATCATCCCTGGGCGCTGTTCGGCTGGTGGTATCACTTCGACGCCTATGCCCCCACCATCTTTGACAAGGCCGGCGCGATCGCAGGTGCCAGTGGGTTCTTGGGCTGCGGCGCAGCGATCATCGGGTCGTTGTGGCGTGCCCGACAACGCAAGAACATAACCACATATGGCTCCGCACGCTGGGCAACACATACTGACATCCGCCATGCAGGACTTTTCAACGAAGGCGGTGCCTTCCTCGGCCGGATCGGCGCCCGCTATCTCCGCCATGACGGCCCCGAACATATCATGGCGTTCGCGCCGACCCGCTCGGGCAAGGGTGTCGGACTGGTCGTGCCGACCTTGCTGGGCTGGACCGGCTCCGCCGTCATTCACGACATCAAGGGTGAGAACTGGACGCTGACTGGCGGCTGGCGCGCGCGCTTCTCGCACTGTCTGCTATTCAACCCAACCGATGCGCGCTCCGCGCGATATAATCCGCTGCTCGAGGTCCGGCGTGGTATCAATGAGGTTCGAGACGTCCAAAACATTGCCGACATCCTCGTTGACCACGAAGGCGCACTGGAGCGGCGTAACCATTGGGAGAAGACCAGCCATTCGCTGCTGGTCGGCGCGATCCTGCATGTCCTCTATGCCGAAGAGGAGAAGACGTTAGCGCGTGTCGCGACCTTTCTCTCCGATCCCCAGCGTTCGTTCACCGCGACTTTGGGTCAGATGATGACCACCAATCATCTCGGCAGTGACGATGCGCCGATTGTGCATCCTGTTGTCGCGTCGGCCGCGCGCGAAGTACTCAACAAGTCCGACAATGAACGCTCCGGCGTGCTGTCGACTGCCATGTCTTTCCTGGGATTATACCGTGATCCCACCGTCGCCATGGTTACATCGCGCTGCGACTGGTGCATTGCTGACCTCGTAGAGGGAAAATCGCCGGTCTCGCTCTATCTGGTCGTGCCGCCATCCGACATCAGCCGTACCAAACCGCTGATCCGCTTGGTGCTCAACCAAATCGGTCGCCGGCTAACCGAGCAGCTCCATGCGGTAAATGCTAACGACGGTGGCAAGCCCGCTCGCCACAAATTGCTTATGATGCTGGACGAGTTTCCAGCGCTCGGTCGCCTAGACTTTTTCGAGACCAGTCTCGCTTTCCTTGCCGGCTATGGTGTCCGCGCCTTCCTGATCGCGCAGAGCCTCAACCAGATCGAGAAAGCGTACGGCGCTCAGAACGCTATTCTCGACAATTGTCATGTTCGAATCGCGTTCGCGACCAACGACGAACGAACCGCCAAACGCCTGTCCGACGCGCTCGGCACTGCCACGGAACAACGCGCGATGCGCAACTATGCCGGGCATCGGCTTGCACCATGGCTTGCCCACGTCATGGTCAGCCGTCAGGAGACCGCCCGCGCGCTATTGACGCCAGGCGAGGTGATGCAGCTCGCGCCAACCGACGAACTGGTGTTGGTCGCTGGCGCGCCGCCAATCCGGGCGACCAAACTACGCTATTATGAGGACGCGGCCTTTGCCGGGCGCGTACTTCCTCCCCCTGCGCTGACGAATGGTGACTATCCCGATCGCCCGCCGCACCGCACCGACGACTGGGCAGGAATCGTTCGCAGCACCGATGCGCGCTTGGCGGACACGCAAGATGTGGCCGAGAATAAAAAGGCTGGCGATGGGCTGGAGCAGGCCCGCCATCCCGGCGATGAGATCGACGAAGCTCCGACGCCTGAACCCGTCGAGGACGATCCGCTAGGACTCGGCGAGAACGACACCGACCCCGCTACTGAAAAGCATGCGATGGATAAGGCAAGCGCCGCAGCCAACGTGCGGACTACTTATGGCGTCGACGCCGGGCTCGCGCCGTCCCAAGACCTGATGCCGGGTTTCTGAACCATGGCCGATCCGAAAATTCGCCATCAGCTCTTCCTGCCCAAACTGGTCAGTGATCGGTTGGAAGCGCTGGCCGCGAAGCCGGGCACGTCCAAATCGGCGATCCTTACCGATGCGGTCACCGCCTGGCTCAACCGTCGCGGGGGCAACGAACTCGACGACCGGTTCGGCATGCGGCTCGACCGCATGACCAGCGCACTCGGCCGGATCGAGCGTGACGGCCATATCCAGCTCGAAACGCTCGCCCTGTTCGTCCGCTACGAACTTGCCATCCACGCGCCGCTTGCCGAGAACGACCAGGCGGGGCGCGCCATCGCCGCCAAGCGGTTCGAGGCGTTCATTGCAAAGGTCGGCAGGCAGATCGCTGCGGGCCGACGCACGATCGATAACGATCCGGAGCGGTTTCGATGAGCAATACGCTCTCCGCCGACCGTAGACGCGCCATGCTGCGTACCGCGATGGGACCGGATATCGTCATGGCGCTGGACGATGCTCGTGTCGTCGAGATCATGATCAACCCAGACGGTGCGCTTCGGCTCGACCGGCTCGGCGAAGGCCGCAGCGACACCGGTATCCGCATGGACCCCGTGCAGGTAGAACGGATCATCCGTCTGGTCGCGAGCCATGCTCGCGCGGAAGTGCATGGCGATGCCCCGATCGTATCCGCCGAACTGCCATCGCGCATCGACGGCCATGCCGGGGAGCGGTTCGAAGGCCTTCTGCCACCGGTGGCCATGGCGCCCTGTTTTTCGATCCGTAAACCCGCGACGCGGCTCTACACGCTGCTGGACTATGTCAGCGACGGCATCATGTCGGCCGACGCGGCGCGGTTGCTTGCCAAAGCGGTCGCCGATCGCTGCAACATTCTGGTCGCGGGGGGCACCAGCTCGGGCAAGACCACGCTCGCCAATGCGCTGCTCGCCGAGATGGCGCATCTCGACGAGCGGGTAATCCTGATCGAAGATACCCGCGAACTGCAAAGCCCCGCCGCCGACACTGTGGCACTGCGCACCCGCGTGGGTATCGTAGGCATGGCCGATCTGGTCCGCTCGACGCTGCGGTTGCGGCCCGACCGCATCATCGTCGGCGAGGTGCGCGGTCCCGAGGCGCTCGACATGCTCAAGGCCTGGAACACCGGCCATCCCGGCGGGATCGCCACCGTCCACGCCAACAGCGCGACTTCGGCGCTCTATCGCATCGAACAGCTCGTGCAGGAGTCCGTGGTCACCGTGCCGCGGCGTCTCATCGCTGATGCAATCGACATCATCATATTCATCGCCGGCCGTGGCCTTGCCAGGCGCATCCAATCGATCGTCCGCGTCGCGGGCGTCGATCCCGGCGGCAGCTACGCCGTCGTGGACATTAGCCCCAGTCCGCAAGGAGAAGATCCATGCATAGTACCCGTCTCCCCGCCAGCCGCTCGACCTTCCTGATCGCAGCCGCGTCCTGTCTCTCATTGACGATCGCCACCCACGCTCAGGCTGCCGGTGCCGGCATGCCGTGGGAGGAGCCCCTCCAGCAAGTGTTGGAATCGGTGCAGGGCCCCGTTGCCAAGATCATCGCGGTGCTGATCATCATCACCACAGGACTGACGCTGGCATTCGGCGAGACCGCAGG
>JAYVRZ010000295.1:0-19132 GCA_043775965.1 Sphingomonas sp. | reverse complement strand
CGCGCTCTGGTTCCTCTGCGAGATCGCGATCATCGCCTGCGACCTTGCCGAAGTGCTCGGCACTGCGATCGCGCTGAAGCTGCTGTTCGGCCTGCCTTTGGTCTACGGCGTCGTACTTACCGCGCTCGACGTGTTCCTGATCCTCGCGCTGCAACGCTTCGGGTTCCGCAAGCTGGAAGCGTTCGTCGTCGCGCTGCTCGTGATCATCGCCGGCTGCTTCGTGTTCGAATTGTTCCTCGCGCGGCCCGAATGGGCGGGCGTGCTCGGCGGGCTCGTCCCGACGAAGCAGATCGTCACCAACCCGGCGATGCTCTACATCGCGATCGGCATCCTCGGCGCGACCGTGATGCCGCACAATCTGTATCTCCACTCGTCGATCGTCCAGACGCGCGCCTTTGCCAAGGACACCGCGGGCAAGCGCGACGCGATCACGATGGCGACGATCGACGGCACGGTCGCGCTGGGGCTGGCGTTCTTCATCAACGCGGCGATCCTGATCCTCGCGGCGGCGACCTTTCACGTCGCTGGCCGCACCGATGTCGCGGAGATCGACCAGGCGTACCAGCTGCTAGCCCCGATGCTTGGTATGGGCGCGGCGAGCGTGTTGTTCGCGGTCGCGCTGCTCGCCTCGGGCCAGAACTCGACGGTCACCGGCACGCTCGCGGGTCAGATCGTGATGGAGGGCTTTCTCAACCTGCGCATGCCGGTCTGGGCGCGACGGCTGGTGACGCGGGCGCTCGCAATCGTTCCCGCGGTGTTCGTGGTCGGTGCATCGGGCGATGCCGGGGCAACCAAGCTGCTCGTGCTGAGCCAGGTTGTGCTCAGCCTGCAGCTCCCGTTCGCGGTCGTGCCGCTGGTCAAATTCACCGGCGACCGCATTATCATGGGCGATCTGGTCAGCCCGGTATGGCTGAAGATCCTCGCCTGGGTGATTGCCGCGGTGATCATCGGGCTGAACGGCACGCTGCTCTACGGGATGCTCTAGGCGACCGGAGAGCCTGCGTTGGGCAGGGCGGCGTCATCGGTCTTGGGCTTCTTGGCGAACAGTGCGCGGTCGGCGGGGCCGAACGCGTATTTCCACAGGATGTAGAGATAGGTCGCGGCAATCGCGGGTTCGCCGACGGCCAGTTCGACCCATTCGTAGCGCTTGGGCAGCGCGGTGAACGCGCCGCCGACGACGATCGCGGCGCCCGCCGCCCAGACCAGCGGCCAGCGCCACGGCGATACGCTCGCGCCGAGTAGATGGCCGAGCAGCTTGGCTTTCACGACCGAGGTCAACGTCACCGACAGCATCAGCGCCATCGCCGGCCCCGCCGCCTGATAATTGACCGGATAGCCGAGCGCGCGGATCGTGAAGATCAGTGCGAAGCTCAGCCCGATCTGGAAGGCGAGCATCGCCGCCGAGATCATCAGATTGCGGTGGCGGGCGATGTAGACCAGTGCGGATTCGCTGACCGCGCCGGTCGAGGCTAGCACTTCGGCGGTGAGCAGGAAGGCGAGCGCGGCGGTGCCGGCGACGAACTGCGGCCCGACCACGCCCATCACCGCTTCGCCGGGGATCGAGCCCATCAGCGCGAGCCCGCCTTGCGCCGCCATGATCCAGAACGCGACCTGGCGGACCTGGTTGGCGATCGCCGCACGGTCGTTGATCGCGAGGCTGTGGGTGATGACGGGGCCGAGGATCGGGTCGAAGCTGGTCTTCAGCTTCTGCGGCAGGCTCGCGACCTGTTGCGCCATGTAATAGATGCCGACGACCTTGGGTTCGAACATCACGCCGAGGATGAAACGGTCGACGTTGCGGCTGCCCCATTCGAGGATGTCGGCGCCGGCGAGCGGCACGTTGGCGCGGGCGAGCGTGTAGAGCGGGCGGAGCTGCGGTGACCAGCCGCGCGGGATCCCGTAGCTGCGCAGGAACGGCACGAGGCTGGCGATCAGCGCCGCGGTCATCGACGCGACGTAGCTGAGGACGAGACCGTCGCGGATCGTGAAATAGGAGAACGCCCAGGCGGCGATCGAGATCGTCCACGGCTCGACCACCGCGCGCGCGGTGACCGCGGCCTTGACGTTGAGGCGGTAGGCGAGCGCCGCGAGGCTGACGTCGGACCAGGCGATCGCGACGATGATCAGCGGCAGGAACCGGTCGAGCCCGGTGATCGCGCTGTTCGGATACATGATCTGCGGGAAGGTGCAGAGCACGGCGCTGGCGATGATCGACGCGACGAACGCGACCGCCATTGCATCCCACACGACGTTGGCGTGCGGGCGATCGGTGCTGCTGAGCGCCTGGGCTAAGCCGCGCTTGAGGCCGAGCGTCGCCAGCAGTGCGGCGAGTTCGACGACCACGACTGCGATCGCGAAGCGGCCGACCAGGTCCGGGCCGTAGATGCGGCCGGCGATGAACAGGAACGGGATCCGCGCGGCGAGGCGGAGGACGAAGCCGGCGATGTTGGTCCGACCGCCTTTGGCGAGCGTGTCGATGTCCTGCGTGGCCTCGGTCACGCTGCTGCGCCGGTATTGCGTCGCGCCGCGGCAAAGCCGCGTCGTCGGTCGGAGCAAGGGCTCCGCCGGCCGCGCTTGTGCGAGTCAGCCGGGCGTGGCCGGCTGCCGCGCTGCGCGTTCAATGCGCGGCGCCCCAGCTCAGACCGGTGCCGATCTCGATGCCGAGTGGGACGTCGAGCGTTACCGCAGGCTCGGCCGCGGTTGCCATGACGCGTTCGATCACCGGCTTGGCTGCCTCGACATCGCCCTCGGGCAGTTCGAACACGAGTTCGTCGTGGACCTGGAGGAGCATGCGCACGTTCGGGAGCCCGGCTTCGAGCAAAGCGGGCCCCATGCGGACCATCGCGCGCTTGATGATGTCGGCGCTGGTGCCCTGGATCGGCGCGTTGATCGCGGCGCGTTCGGCGCCTTGGCGTTCGTGCTGGATCTTCGAGCGAATGCGCGGGAAGTGGGTCTTTCGGCCGAACAGCGTCGTCGTGTAGCCGGTCGCGCGGACGCTTTCGGTGGTCTCGACGATGTAGGTCGAGATGCCGGGGAAGCGATCGAAATAGCGGTCGATCATCGCCTGCGCCTCGTCGGCGCTGACGTCGAGGCGGCCGGCGAGCCCCCAGCGCGAGATGCCGTAGAGGATCGCGAAGTTGATCGTCTTGGCGCGGCCGCGGGTGTCGCGGTTGACCTCACCGAACAGTTCCTGCGCGGTGAGGCTGTGGATGTCGTCACCGTTGGCGAACGCCTGCTTCAACGCGGGGACGTTGGCCATGTGCGCGGCCAGTCGCAGCTCGATCTGCGAGTAATCGGCGGCGAGGATGACGTTGCCGGGCTCGGCCACGAACGCGTCGCGGATCTGGCGGCCGATCTCGGTGCGGATCGGGATGTTCTGGAGGTTTGGGTCGGTCGACGACAGCCGGCCGGTCTGTGCGCCGGTCAGCGAGTAGGACGTATGCACGCGGCCCGTCGCCGGGTTGATCTGCGCCTGCAACGCGTCGGTGTAGGTCGATTTCAGCTTCGACAGCTGGCGCCAGTCAAGCACCTTCCGCGCGATCACCGCGCCTGGCGAATCCTTGTCCGCCGCGATCCGCTCGAGTTCGGTGACGTCGGTCGAATAGACGCCCGACTTGCCCTTGCGGCCGCCCTTGATGCCCATCTTCTCGAACAGCACATCGCCCAGTTGCTTGGGGCTGCCGATCGTGAATGGACCGCCGGCGAGCGCGTGGATCTCGGTTTCGAGTTCCGCCATCTGGCCAGCGAACTCGGTCGAGAGCTTCGACAGTTTCGCGGCATCGACCTTGATGCCGTGCATCTCCATCTGCGCGATGACGGGGACGAGCGGGCGGTCGACCATCTCGTAGACGCGGGTCGAGCCCTCCGCGGGAAGGCGGCGCTTGAACCGGCGCCACAGGCGGAGCGTCACATCGGCATCCTCGGCCGCGTAGCGCGTGGCCGATTTGAGGTCGATTTCGTTGAAGGTCCGCTGCGACTTGCCGGTGCCGACGACGTCCTTGAACGCGATGCAGCTGTGCGAGAGATGTGTCGCCGCGAGTTCGTCCATGCCGTGGCCGTGCAGGCCGGCGTCAAGATCGAAGCTCATCACGATCGTGTCGTCGAATGGTGCGATCTGCACGCCGCCGGTGGACGCATAGGCGCGACCGAGGACGATCATGTCGTATTTTAGATTGTGGCCGATCTTCAGGATGCTCGGATCCTCGAGCAACGGCTTCAGTTTCGCGAGCACGAGCGCGCGATCGAGCTGGACCGGGTTTTCCGCGAGCAAATCCGTCCCGCCATGCGCGATAGGTACGTAGCAGGCGAGGTTCGGATGCAGCGCCATGCTGATCCCGACGAGATCGGCGCGGGTCGCGTCGATGCCGGTCGTCTCGGTGTCGATCGCGATCCAGCCCTGGTGTTTCGCCACCGTGATCCAGCGGTCGAGCGCGGCCTCGTCGACGACCGTCTCGTAGTCGTCGTGCTTGCAGGGCTCGTCGTCGTCCATGTCCGCGACGACGGGCGATTCGGCGACAGGGGCATCGGCGACCGCGGACAGCTTGGCGAGCAGCGACTTGAAGCCGTGATGTTCGAGGAACGCGCGTAGCGGCGCGTCGGGGATGCCCTTGAGTTCGAGATCTTCGAGCGGCTCGGGCAGCGACACGTCGCATTTGAGCGTGACGAGCACCTTCGACAGCCGCGCCATCTCGGCATGCTCGATCAGATTGTCGCGCAGCTTGCCCGTCTTCATGCCGTCGGCGGCGGCGAGCACGGATTCGAGATCGCCGTGTTCGAGGATCAGCTTTGCCGCGGTCTTGGGGCCGACGCCGGGGACGCCGGGGACGTTGTCGACGCTGTCGCCCATCAGCGCGAGCACGTCGCCGAGCTGCGCGGGGGTGACGCCGTGGAACTTCTCCGCGACATGCTCCGCGCCGAGCCGGCGGTTGTTCATCGTGTCGTACATGTCGAGACCGGGCTCGATCAGCTGCATCAGGTCCTTGTCGGAACTGACGATCGTGACTTCCCAGCCCTGCGCGAGTGCGGCCTTCGCGTAACACGCGATGATGTCGTCGGCTTCCAGGCCTTCGGTCTCGATGCAGGGCAGGCTGAACGCGCGCGTGGCGTCGCGGATCATCGGGAACTGGGGGACGAGATCCTCGGGCGGGGGAGGACGCTGCGCCTTGTACTTGTCGTAGAGATCGTTGCGGAAGGTCTTCGACGACTTGTCGAGGATGACCGCCATGTGCGTCGGGCCGTCGGCGGCGTGAACCTCGTCGGCGAGCTTCCACAGCATCGTCGTGTAGCCATAGACCGCGCCGACCGGCTCGCCATGCTTGTTGGTGAGCGGCGGCAGCCGGTGATAGGCGCGGAAGATATAGCCGGAGCCGTCGACGAGATAGAGATGGGGCATCGCGCGCGGTCTAGCGGATGCGGCGGCGCGGACCAATGGGCGAAGCGTGGTTGTTGGGTATCAGGTGGTGGGAAAAGCGGTGGGGGGATGGCCGCGCTTTACCTTCACCAAAAATAGGCTCCACCCCGGCGAAGGCCGGGGCCCAATTGGCAAGGTGGTAGTAACTGAGCGCGGCGCTTCGTTATCACCGTCCCCAAATTGGGCCCCGGCCTTCGCCGGGGTGGGGGGCGGAGATGAGACCTCACCCATCAACCTCCCGCTAATTTGTTCTCCCGCGAAGGCGGGAGCCCAGTCTGGGCCCCCGCCTTCGCGGGGGAACAGGTTTCTTCGGTTCGAGGGGGAGTGTGAGGGCGGTTGAAGCTTTCTTACTTCTTGATCAACCCGATCTCGACCAGCCGCTCGTACAGGTAATCATGCGCCGTAATCGGCGTCGGATAGCGGTTCGCGTTGTCCGGCGTGATCGTGCCCGGCAGCGTCTCGATCAGGAAATCCGGCGCCGGGTGCAGAAAGAACGGCATCGAGTAGCGCGAGTGACCGCGGCGCTCGGGCGGCGGGTTGACGACGCGGTGCGTGGTCGACGGCAACACGTTGTTGGTCAGCCGCTGCAGCATGTCGCCGACGTTGACGACCATCGCGCCCTCGGGCGGCTTGATCGACAGCCAGCGGCCGTTGGCGCGGTCGAGCAGTTCGAGCCCCGCTTCCTCGGCGCCGAGCAGCAGCGTGATGAGGTTGATGTCCTCATGCGCGCCGGCACGGACGCCCTCTGCACCGGCGGGAATCGGCGGGTAGTGGAGCAGACGAAGTATGCTGTTGCCGTCCTTCACCGCCGGATCGAACCAGTCGGGCGCGAGCTTCAGGTGGCGCGCGATCGCCGAGAGCAGCTTGTCGCCAGCGCGGTCGAACGCGGCGAAGAGTTCGAGGAAGACCGGCTTGAAGCCCTCGGGGCGGGTCGGCCAGACGTTGGGCGCCATCGTGTCCGCATAGCGATGGCCTTCGGGCAGTTCGCGGCCGACGTGCCAGAATTCCTTCAGATCGACGACCTTGGCGTCCTTGGCGATCTCAGTCTTGAACGGCGTGTAGCCGCGCGCGCCGCCGCCGCCGGGCGTGAAATAGCCACGCTTCTCGTCCTCGGGCAGGTCGAACAAAAGCTTCGTCTCGGCCCAGGCGCGCTCGATCAGATCGGCGGGGATGCCGTGGTCGGCGACGATCGCGAAGCCGAACCGCTCGAACGATTCGCCGAACGCGGCGGCGAAGCCTTCGGGGTCGGTGTTCTGCGTGGCGAGGCTGAGCGTCGGGACCTGGGCGGCGGGCGTGTCGAGCATGGGTTTGCATCCGAATTGGGGTTGCGCTCGATATAGGGGAACAAGGGCTTGGTGCCAAACCGCCGACATCGCCGCGTACGCCTGATTTCTTAGTTCGCCTCCCCGACGGAGGCCGGGGTTCAGTCGGGAAACGGCGCTGGCAAGCCGCCGAGCTTGGTTACAACGACCTTGCCAACTGGGCCGGCCTCCGCCGGGGGGGACGAGCCTTGGGTCCCTTGTCCGCGCGGCGTACTTACCCGCTGATCACGATCGTCCCCTTCGCCTTGTCCGCACCATCGGGGGCGAGTTCGAGGCGGAAAGGCTTGTTCTCGTCGGTAGTCCCCACGAGGTTCGCGCCCTCCGCATGGACCTGGTAGCCGACCTTGCTTAGCCGCTGCGCAAACCAGTCGCGGACGATCGTCGGCGTCGCCGGGCTCGAGAAGGACACACGCAGGCCGCCGCCGCTATCGACCCCGTTCTTCTGGTTGCTGACGATGTTGAGATTGCCGATCGACGAGCCGGGATAGAGCCGGACGCCGTTCAAGTCGAAATCGCCCGAGTCGAGCTTGATCTTCGGCAGCTTCACCGAGCCGTTGAAGCCGGGAACGTCGATCTTCATTTCACCTGTTTCGCCGTCGATCGCGCCCATCATGTTGCCGCCATCCGCGTTGATCGACACCGTCGTGCCCTCGCCGGACCGGTTGCAGCCCGCCATGGCGAGCACCCCGGACAGGCCGACGGCAGCGAGAAAAAGCGGACGAAGCATGACGGTCTCCTAAGTGTATTGTCGTTGCAACACAGATAGGACGCACCGTCGGATCGCGCAATCGGGTTGCGGATACGCGACGGCGGGCGGCCCGGTTAGCGGGTTTCGCACGGGCGGCCGAAAGGGTAAGGGCGCACGCATCATGCAGACCCAGGACCCCCAATCCGACGCGCCGGCGATGCGTGGCGCGCCGATCGGTTTCGTCGAGTTCGTCGCGCTCGTCGCTTCGCTGATGTCGCTCACCGCGCTCGGGATCGATTCGATGCTGCCGGCGCTGCCCGCGATCGGCGACTCGCTTGGCGTTGCCTCCGAGAACGGGCGCCAGTTCGTCGTCACCGCGTTCGTGATCGGCTTCGGCGTGGCGCAGCTCGTCCACGGGCCGCTCGCGGATCGCTACGGACGGCGGACCGTGCTGCTCTGGTCGCTGGGGCTTTACGTGGTCGCCAATATCGCATGTGCGGTGGCGGGCAGCTTCACGCTGTTGCTGGTAGCGCGCGCAATCGGTGGCGCAGTGATCGCAGCGGCTCGGGTGGCGACGATCGCGCTGGTCCGTGACTGCTATCACGGGCGGGCGATGGCGCGGGTCATGTCGATCGCCTTCATGGTCTTCATGATCGTCCCAATCCTTGCGCCGACCTTCGGGTGGACGGTGCTGCAGTTCGGCGACTGGCGCGCGATCTTCTGGACGATCGCGGTGCTGACGATCGGCGTGTTCGTCTGGTTCTACCTGCGGATGCCCGAGACGCTGGCGCCCGAGAACGTCCTGCCGATCACGCCGGGCCGCATCCTCGGCGACTGGCGCCAGACTGTGAGCGACCGGAACTCGCTGGGCTACACCCTCGCCTCGACCGCGCTGATGGGGGCGCTGTACGGCTATCTCAATTCGATCCAGCAGATCATGGCCGACGTGTTCCACAAGCCGACTTTGCTCGCGCTGATCTTCGCGACGACGTCGGTGACGATGGCGGCGTGCAACCTGCTCAACGCGCGGATCGTGATGCGGCTGGGGACGCGGCTGATCAGCCATGGGGCGCTGTCGGTGCTGATCCTGGTGTCGCTGGTGCACCTGTTCGCGATCGAGATCGGGTTCGAGACGCTGGTCAGCTTTGCGATCTTCCAGGCGCTGACGCTCGGGTGCTTTGGGCTCGCCACCTCCAATTTCTCGGCGATGGCGATGGAGAATATGGGGCGCATCGCCGGCACCGCGTCGAGCGTGCAAGGGTTCCTCAGCGTCACGGTCGGCGCGGTGCTTGGCGCGCTGATCGGGCAAGCCTTCAACGGGACGACCGTGCCGCTGGTGGGCGGGTTCCTGCTTGCCGGGCTCGGCGCGCTGGTCGCGATCCTGATCACCGAGCGGGGGCGGTTGTTCCGTCCCGCGCAAGCCAACACCGGTCGCGCTTGAAGGAACCAGCGCGCACGTCCACCGTTCGCATCGGGTAGGCTCGCATGTCGCGGGCGATCGGTAACGAGGAGTGTGACCATGGGCGGACATCAGGTGCCGAGTGCCGGATCGGGCGACGACGGGTACGACGAAGAAGGCTATGACGAGAGCCAGCGCGCCGAGATTCTCGAGGCGACACGCAGCGGGCCGACCGACGGCGTGATCATGACCGACCTCGATCCCGATCTCGGCGAGGACGATACCGACGACGAGTCGATCGACGAGACCAAGATGGATTCGGAAGAGGTCGGCGAGACCGACGCATCGGTGACGATGGACGAAGCTGACATGGACGAGGACGATGTCCAGGACGAGCTCGACGATGGCAGCATCGACGACGACGAGGACCTGAACGATGCGGACGACGTCGCACTGAAGCCCTGAATTTTACGCGACGCACCCCGGGCGGGTGCGTCGCCGTTATCCGCCCGCGTTGGCCAGCACGGCCAGGTCGCGGGCGTCGAACGTTGCACCGGTCGCATCCTGCGCGGCGCCGGCATTGGCCGCCGACGGGGCCGGCTGGGGTGCATCATTGGCCACGTCATAGGCGGTCCACAGGATCCCGGCGGACCAGAGCAGCGCCGCCCACCGGCTGCGGAAGAGACGGGCAAATCCCATTCATGGTGCATTGCACGCACGCGATGAGCGTCGCGTAAACGGACACGCTTAACGGTGGCACCCAATCGCCAGCGCCACGTTTCTGCTGCATTTCCGCCACTTATGCCGCCCTCCCGACATTGTTCGTTCATCCAACCGACAGGAACCGTTGCTGCGGCGCAACACCTTTGGAGAGTTCCCGTGATGTGACGATTTTCTTGCAACCATGTGCCCGCCGGCCGGTTTCGACTGGCCTGGACCAAACCGGCGCACCGTGCAGCCGGGGATCCACGCAACACACGGTATAAGGTCAAACTTCATGCGTAAGCTTTCCCTGGCAATCGCCCTCGCCGCCGCAACGGTCGCAGTTCCCGCCTTCGCGCAGGACATGTCGGCACCGGCTCCCGTCGACAACAGCGCGCAGCCCGGCGAGGCAGCAGCTCCGGACGGCTCGAAGGCATTCGGCATCGAGCCGTATTTCGGCGTCATGGGCGGTTGGGAGCAGTTCGATAACGAGCCCGGCCACGGCATCCCGCAGGCGCTGAACGCCAACGGCACGACCCGTCGCGGCTACAAGCCATCGGGCTCGCTGGTCCAGGGCGTCGTCGGCGTCAACATCCCGCTCGGCCCCGTGTTCGTCGGTGCAGAAGGCAACGCGATCAAGGGCATCGATGGCAACATCGATTGGGAATATGGCGCAGCAGGCCGCTTCGGCTTCCGCGCCGGCGATAGCGGCCTGATCTACGGCAAGGTCGGCTACCAGTGGGTCAATTTCGACCATTTCTCGGGCAACTCGACCAACGGTGGCAACACCAGCCGTGATTACAGCGCGATCACCTACGGCATCGGCGCCGAAGTCGGTCCGCAGAGCATCGGCCTGAAGGGCATCACCGGCAACGCAGGCTTCCGCATCCGCGCCGAGGTCAACACCTTCGGCGACGCGCAGAGCTTCCGCCCGATGCTCGGCATCATCACGCACTTCTAAGCCTTTGCCCGGCAACGGGTGCAAGCTGGATGCGTAACGGGGGCGGGGAGTGGCAACACTTCCCGCCCTTGGTGCGTCTGGCGCCGGTGGGTGTCGGGGAGTGAAGTATAGGAAGTATAGACGCTGGCGTGACGATCGGGGGAGAGGGCGCAGGGCGTGCGGGGGCGGGGAATGGCGGCACGTCCCGCCCTTGGTGAGTCTGGCGTCCGTGGGCGTCGGGTAGTGAAGTATAGGAAGTATAGACGCTCTCGCGATGATCGCGGGAGAGCGCGCGGGGCGTACGGGGGCGGGGGGTGGCAGCACTTCCCGCCCTTCGTGTGTCTGGCGGCCGTGGGCGTCGGGGAGTGAAGTATAGGAAGCATAGACGCTCGCGCGATGATCGCGGGAGGGCGCAGGCGTGCGCTGGGAGGATTGTGGGGCGTATTCGCGTCGTCGAGCTGGGCGGGGCTGAGGGCGGGCATTCGTCGAACTGGGCATGTCGGACCGATGTAGGACAGCGAAATCTTGCGCGGTCGCAAGACGGGTCGAGTGTCACTTCGATTCCGTCCCGGACGCTTGCGTGCGGTGTTCACGATGCGTTCGCCTCGTTTCCGACTCCGCTCATCGCATGGCGGGCGCTCCGCCGGGTGACATCGTCGCGCGCGCGGGTACGCGCGACGGACGATGGATTATGTATTTGATTTCATGCGGTTGCTCGGTGGCGACCGTACAGGCGCCGCGCGTCGCAATGGCGCTGGCCGCGGGGGCGCACCGGGCGTCATGCTGCAACTCTGCCTGGTGTTCTACGGGGTGCTGCTCGGCGTGATGGTGCCGGTGATCCGCCAGATCGACTGGTCGGCACTGGTGCCGCCGGGATTGAAGATCGAATGGCCGACCGGGTTCGGCATCGCCTGGCCCGCGGGACGGCTGCGCGTGCCGGGCGGCTGGAGCAAGGCGGCGGACGCCGCTGCGTCTGAGGCATCGTCGTCTGCCGCCGCGGCTGCGGGGGCGGCGACGAACGCTGCCGGGACGCTGACCACTGCGGCGGGCGTCGCCAGCGCGGCGTCCACGGTTGCGGCAGCGGCGACCGCCTTGTCGGGCGGGAAGCCGGTATCGGCGCGCTTCACGATCTGCGGCCATGCCAAGCGGATCGACTGCATGGTCGACGGCGACACCTTCTGGATGGCGGGCACCAAGATCCGCATCGCCGACATCGACACCCCCGAAACCCACCCGTCCCGCTGCGCGCGCGAAGCCCGCCTGGGGCAGGCGGCGACGGTGAAGATGCAGGCGCTGCTCAACGCCGGCCCCTTCACGCTGGTCCCGATCAGGCGTGACGTCGACCGCTATGGGCGCAAGCTGCGGCTGGTAGAGCGGGACGGGGAGTCGCTGGGCGCGGTCCTGGTACGCCACGGTCTTGCGCGGCATTATGGGGGTGGTAAGCGGTCGCCTTGGTGTGGACGGAGTTAGATACGCTTCCCGGTCTGCCGGTTCGGGTATACGACGATGCGCCATGACGCGCCAAAACGCCCTGTTCGAGTCCATCGATCCGACTACGGAAGCGGAGGCCGATGCGCGCGCCGATGCAGATGTGCGTAACGATCGATTGATCAGCCACGACGCGGTCAAGCGCTGGCTATCGTCCTGGGGGTCGGCCAAGCCGCTCCCTTGCCCTCGGGTCGGCGATTAGCCTCCGGATTGTCTGGACCGACGACGCGGTTGCCAATCTAGAGGCGGCACGTTTTTGATTGCAGGCGCCAATTCGCATCGCGAACACCGACACCCCTTAAACTGACCCACCCCGCTAGGCGTACGAAACTCGTCTACGAGCAAGCGGTCGCTTTGGTATTAGAGGTCCATCTAACTACCTGGAAAACCTAAATTCCCATTCCCGGCTGGTTCGGATCGATTATTCTGTAGCCAGCTAACTTGGGCTCGGTGATGCTTACTCCTACGTCTGCAGCTAGTGCAACGCCTTCAACATAAACATTAAGCATTTGGTCAATTGCTTGCTCGTCAAACCGAGCGCGCCAGGTCCCATGAATAACGCGAAACTCCCGTGACTTTCCTATACCGGGGCCGGCGTACAAATATTCAAACTCAGCACGTGCCATATCTCCTTGAGCAAGTACGGCATGAGCGATTGAGCATGCGACATCAATGGCAACTTCATCAGGCCGATGGCTCATGCGTAGGCCCGGCATCACTACGTACGCTTTCCCGTTATTTATTCTAAGCAATGGAGCTTTGATCTTTGCATATACGGTTCGGCCCTTAATACGGCCGATTGCTACCGCAATTAGGCCAATGCGATGGCATATTGACTTGTTTTGTAGAATGTAAGGCATGAGCGTGCGAATGGCGCTCGCATTTTGCTCCCGTCCTTTCGGATTACCTTGGGTTAAGCAAGATAAGATCGCGGATTCCTCGTCATGACCGCCTCGGAAAGCATCAAAAATAACTGACATGCATGGATCATAGTTAAATCCGCCGCCCGATTTCTTTGAATATTCTTCCACAATCCAGTCACAGACCTGTTCGGGCGTTGCTCGCATTGGCTCAGGCCCCAGAGATCTGGAGATGTCTAGAATATCAAGTGCTCGGGCGCTGGACATATTTTATCCTAATGCTTTGATGTTACACGAGTGGGCAGTTCAGAAAAGTGCGAGCGAATTTCATTATTGTCGATCCGTAAAGCAAGTCTGCCGATTGGCTTTGTGGAATTCCAAACCCTATCCCAAGGTGAGCCCTTTTCGTGGGTAATATTAGATAGAGTCCAAGCGTCATAATTTCGGTAGGTAATGTATATCTTCTGGATAAAATCTTTATGCTTATCTTGAATATTTACTTCAACTTCTGAAACCTCGCCGGTAAATATATCAAACCGTTCGGCCTTAGAAGTTACTGGACCTTTGCCAAATTGCTTGAATGAGTCTCGAACGACGCGGATTACCGGACCATACTCCCAAGCTTCAAAATTCTGCTCCACTAGGGGCTGATTGTAAGTCGCCAAAAACCATCCATGGGAGAAATAAAGAATCTTTAGGATTTGCATCTGACTCAGAGGCTGCCCAAATATTTCCGCAAGCTCAAGAATATAGTTGGCTACAGCCCTCCCATCATAGGGCGGTAGCCAGCTGTCTGAATTGCCGTTCGACATGTTGAGCAATCATCAACTTCATTTCACTCGGCTGCAACCCCAGCCATCGAGAACATGTCCCGAACCTCGCTCATGTCCACATTCGCCGCCGGGCCCTTCTTCGCGGTCTGGCGCTTGTCGAACGAGTCCCAGACGTCGTTCCACTGGCCCTTGGTCGCGGCCTTCGAATACTCAGTCGCGCGCTGTTCGAAGAAGTTGGCGTGTTCGATGCCGTTGAGCATCGGGATCAGCCAGGGGATCGGGTGCTCTTCGATCATGTAGATCGGCTTCAGGCCGAGCTGGGTCATCCGCCAGTCGGCGATGTAGCGGATGTACTTCTTGATCTCCTTGGGGGTCATGCCGTTGACCGGGCCCATCTCGAAGGCGAGGTCGATGAAATTGTCCTCGAGGCGGATCGTCGTCTGGCAGACGTCGGCGATGTCGTCCTTGACCGCCTTGGTCAGGCACTGGCGTTCCGCGCAGAAGGTGTGGAACATCTTGATGATGCCCTCGCAGTGGAGGGACTCGTCGCGGATCGACCAGGTGACGATCTGGCCCATGCCCTTCATCTTGTTGAAGCGCGGGAAGTTCATCAGCATCGCGAACGACGCGAACAGCTGGACGCCCTCGGTGAAGCCGCCGAACATGGCGAGCGTGCGGGCGATGTCCTCGTCATTGTCGACGCCGAAGCTCTGCATATAGTCGTGCTTGTCCTTCAGCTCGGAATATTCGAGGAAGGCGCCATATTCGCTCTCGGGCATGCCGATGGTGTCGAGCAGATGGCTGTAGGCGGCGATGTGCACCGTCTCCATGTTGCTGAACGCGGCCAGCATCATCTTGATCTCGGTCGGCTTGAACACGCGGCCGTATTTCTCGTGGTAGCAATCCTGCACCTCGACATCGGCCTGGGTGAAGAAGCGGAAGATCTGGGTGAGCAGGTTGCGCTCCTGCTCGCTGAGCTTCTGCGCCCAGTCGCGGCAATCCTCGCCCAGGGGCACTTCCTCGGGGAGCCAGTGGAGCTGCTGCTGGCGCTTCCAGAACTCGAACGCCCAGGGGTATTCGAACGGCTTGTACTGCTTGCGGGCTTCGAGAAGGGACATGGGGTAAGCCTTTCGGGGAACTGGTTTTAAAGCGGTGAAACTGGTTTTAAAGCGGTGAAACTGGTGGGATCAGGTGACGCGCGTCATATCTCGACACTCCAGCGCCACATCGCGGCGGCGGACATTGCGAGGACGATCGCGCCCGAGGTGAGCATGATGCCGATCATGCGGAACGCGTAGGTCTGGCCCTCGGTGACGTCCGGCGAGCGCAGGCGCAGAAGAAGTGCGATTCCGACAAGACCGAGCACGCCCGCGACGGCAAACATGATAGCGCTGCCATACGTCATGCGACCAACTCGCGCGGCGCGCGTTCAGCACCCGAACCCCGTATTGGGGCTTTCAACTCAGGAGAACGACCATGGTCGATGCAACCCAGATCCAGGAACATGCCGAAGTCATCGGCGCGGACGGCGTCCATGTCGGCACCGTCGATCACGTCGAAGGCAACCGCATCAAGCTGACCAAGAAGGATTCCGGCGCGCAGGTCGTCGAGGGCACCGGCAGCCATGAAGGGCATCATCACTACATCTCGCTCGGTCTGGTCGCGGATATCGAGGACGGCAAGGTTCGTCTGTCCGCCAACGCCGACGTGGCGGTGACGTTCGAAGAAGAGGCCTGAACCCTTAGCGGCGCGTGTCGTACGCGCCGCCGAGCCTGCCCGAACCCCGGTCCGCTTCGTGCGGGCCGGGGTTCGTTGCGTCAGGCGCCCCCCGGTCCGTGACTCGGCACTTATCCCACTCAAGCATGTAATCGTCATTCCCGCGCAGGCGGGAACCCATACTGGCAGACCTCGCGACACAAATGCGACGTCTTGAGCATCTGGATCCCCGCCTCCGCGGGGATGACAGAGCTTACATGTCGGAACGGGATACCCGCCCCGTGTTTCACGGGCCGGGGTCACGCTCGGCGGCCAAGAGGCCTTACTGGCAGGCAAGGCACTCATCGTAATCCTTCGACTCGACGTCGATCTGGCGCAGGTCGATGGTGTTGTCGGCTTCGACCCCGCCGGCGAACCCGGCGCGCTGGACCGACTTCGAGCGGAGGTAATAGAGCGACTTGATGCCGAGCTCCCATGCGCGGAAGTGGAGCATGAGCAGGTCCCACTTCTCGACGTCGGCGGGGATGAACAGGTTCAGCGACTGCGCCTGATCGATGTACGGCGTGCGATCGGCGGCGAGTTCGAGCAGCCAGCGCTGGTCGATCTCGAAGCTCGTCTTGTAGCAATCCTTCTCGTCGACCGAGAGGAAATCGAGATGCTGGACCGAGCCACCCTGTTCGAGGATCGAGTTCCAGACCGCGTCGCTGTTCTTCGACTTCTCGCTGAGCAATTTCTCGAGATACGGGTTCTTGACCGAGAAGCTGCCCGACAGCGTCTTGTGCGTGTAGATGTTCGCCGGGATCGGCTCGATGCAGGCCGATGTGCCGCCGCAGATGATGCTGATCGACGCGGTCGGCGCGATCGCCATCTTGCAGCTGAACCGCTCCATCGCGCCGGTGTCGGCGGCATCGGGGCAGGGCCCGCGCTCGATCGCGAGCTGCATCGAGGCTTCGTTGGCCTGGGCACTGATGTGCTTGAACATGCGCAGGTTCCACGACTTCGCCATCGCGCCCTCGAACGCGAGACCGCGTGCCTGGAGGAACGAGTGGAAGCCCATCACGCCGAGGCCGACCGAGCGCTCGCGACCGGCCGAGTAGGCGGCGCGTTCCATGCCGGGCTCGTGGCGGTCGATATAATCCTGCAGGACGTTGTCGAGGAAGCGCATGACGTCCTCGATCAGGCCCTTCTCGTCCTTCCACTGGTCCCAGGTTTCCAGGTTCAGCGACGAGAGGCAGCACACCGCGGTGCGATCGTTGCCGAGGTGATCCTTGCCGGTCGGCAGCGTGATCTCCGAGCACAGGTTCGAGGTCGAGACCTTAAGGCCGAGCTCGCGGTGATGCTTGGGCATCGCCTTGTTCACGTGATCGGCAAAGACGATGTACGGCTCGCCGGTCTGGAGGCGAGTTTCGACGAGCTTCTGGAACAGCGAGCGCGCATCGACGGTGGCGCGGATCGCCTGGTCCTTTGGCGAGCGGAGATGCCATTCCTCGCCGTTGCGGACCGCCTCCATGAAGTCGTCGGTGATCAGCACGCCGTGGTGGAGGTTCAGCGCCTTGCGGTTGAAATCGCCCGAGGGTTTGCGGATTTCGAGGAATTCCTCGATCTCGGGGTGCGAGACGTCGAGATAGACCGCGGCCGAACCACGGCGGAGCGAGCCCTGGCTGATCGCGAGCGTCAGCGAATCCATGACGCGGACGAACGGGATGATGCCGCTGGTCTTGCCGTTGAGGCCGACCGGCTCGCCGATGCCGCGGACGTTGCCCCAATAGGTGCCGATGCCGCCGCCGCGCGAGGCGAGCCAGACATTCTCGTTCCAGGTGTCGACGATCCCGCCGAGGCTGTCGGGGACCGAGTTGAGGTAGCACGAGATCGGCAGGCCGCGACCGGTGCCGCCGTTCGAGAGAACGGGGGTGGCGGGCATGAACCAGAGCTTCGAGATCGCGTCGTAGAGGCGCTGGGCGTGGCCGGCATCGTCTGCGTAGGCGGAGGCAACGCGGACGAACAGGTCCTGGTAGCTTTCGCCCGGGAGCAGGTAGCGGTCCTTCAGCGTCTCCTTGCCGAATTCGGTGAGGAGCGCGTCGCGGCTGTGATCGACCTCGACCGGGTAGATCTGCGCGCGGACCGAGTGACTGTCCTGCGACGGGCGTGGCGCCTTGGGGGCGTCGGCCGCGGTGGCGGTTTCGGTGGTGTGTTCGATCGTGTCTGTGGTCATGTCGCTATCCCGGCTGCTGTCTCTGAAATCCATCGAAACCGCTCCTAGTGTTCTGTATTCGTTCGAATCGGCGTCATGTCGCCATGCTACCATCGGGCGAGCCCAAACGGGAGAACAAAAAGTGACCATCGCGGCGGTGGAAGGCGCGCTTACGGTCATATCGCATATGGCTATGCGAGGGTTGTTCTACCAGCGATTGGGTTCGCCCCCGAACGCAACCCCAAGAGATTGTGCCAAAGCGCGATCAGACGCAAGGGGGTGAAAGGCGCGTCGGGGGCTCGGTTCGTCGTGTTCGCGAGGGGAGCGGTCGAGGCATCCGTGCGCGACGCGTGGACTTCTGCGGGATACGCGATGTGCAAGGGAACGGGGCGGGAACGAAAAATTATTTAGCGCGGGAAAGACGCAAATGTTGCTGCTTTCCGGGGTCGGGTGAGGCGCCCGTCTTCTTGTTGCCTGGCGAACGCGGGGGCGGAGGAATCAAGCAGGACGCCGCTCGTGGTTCCTGGGCTCCCGCGTTCGCGAGGGAACGGCAGGAGGATCGAAACGTCCTCGCTGCCGCCGGTCAGGCAATCCGCGTCCGCCGCGTATCCGTATCATCTTGGATACTTGAGGCGGCGATACCCAAGGTGGTCGTGTCATCCACCGCCCGGCGGCGCATCGTCGCAGAGCAGGTCGGCCAGGCGCACGAGACTGTCGACGGCATGGTCCCAGTCCTGCGCGGCATCGGCGTCGGGCGCGGGGCGGCCACCATATTCGCGCGGGCGGTCGACATAGGCGGTCCGCAGCCCAGCGGCGCGCGCGGCGGCGAGATCGCTGTGATGCGCGGCGACCAGGCAGAGTTCGGACGGGTCGATGGCGAGCATCCGTGCGGTGGCGAGATAGGCTTCGGGCAGCGGCTTGTACGTGCGGCTGACCTCGGCACCGAGGATCGCGTCCCAGGGCAGCCCGGCCCGGCGCGCCATCTCCAGCATCAGCGCGATGTTGCCGTTGCTGAGCGTGACGATCGGAAAGCGCGTCTTCAGCCGGGTGAGGCCCTCGACGGCGTCGGGCCAGGGGTCGAGCCGGTGCCAGGCGCGTGTCAGCGCGTCGAGCGTGTCCTCGCCGAGTTCGGCGGGATCGATCGCGTGGTGGCGGAGCAGGTCTTCGAGCGCCTCGCGGTGGAGCGTGTCGACGATCACGAACGGCCGCCGGCCGCTGCGGACCTCCTCCAGCGCGGGCTGGTAGCGTTTGCGCCAGCCGTCGGCGAACGCGTGCGGGTCGATGTCGGTACGGCCGAGGCGCGCGAGGATGGGGGTGGCGTCGCGGGCGATGCCGGAACGCCAGTCGACCACGGTGCCGAAGACGTCGAAGGCCAGGGCCTTGATGATGGGGTGTGGTGGCATGGGGAAGAGACGGCGGTGGGCGGTGGTTGGTTCCTTGTTATCGGGCGTGGGTTTTCGCGCGTGGGTTCTCCGTTCCGTCTGCGCGTACTGACGCCGTGTGGGGGTGGGCGGCGGCGACCTGCGCAAGACCCGTCATCGCAGCGAAGGCCGGGGTCTTGGGCGGCGAGGGTGTGCTCCATCACCGGGATACCCCAGCTTTCGCTGGGGTGACGGGTTGGGGGGGCGGCGGATCGGGGCGGG
>JAYVRZ010000294.1:0-6886 GCA_043775965.1 Sphingomonas sp. | reverse complement strand
CTGGACGACGCCCCTTCAAGCCCAGTCGATTCTTCGCGACGCCGAGACCGAATCGATGTTCGCCGAGATGTCGAACCCGCTGATCAAGGCCGCCGGGCTGTCGACGCGCGACGTCAAGGTCGTCCTCATCAACGACGACTCGATCAACGCGTTCGTCGCCGGCGGGCAGACCGTCTACGTCCACTCAGGCCTGATCCAGGCCGCCGATAACGCCAACGAAGTCCAGGGCGTGATCGCGCACGAGCTCGGCCACATCGCCGACGGCCACGTCGTCCTCGCCGATCGCGGCACCAAGCCGGCAATGGGCATGTACCTGCTCTCGATGGTCCTCGGCCTAGCGGCGATGGCCGCGGGCAGCGGCGAAGCCGGCGCCGGGATCATGGCGGCGGGCCAGCAGGCCGCGATGGGCACCTATCTCGCGTTCAGCCGCACGCAGGAATCCACCGCCGACGCGACCGGCGCGAAATTCCTCCGCGAGGCGAATATCTCCGGCCGCGGCATGCTGAGCTTCTTCAAGAAACTGCAGCAGCAGGAATACCGCTTCGGCACCGCCAACATCGATCCGTTCATGCAGTCGCATCCGCTCTCGGGCGAGCGCGTCGCGACGCTCACCGCCGATCTGCAAGCCTCGCCCGCCTGGGGCAACAAACCCGACGCCGCGCTCGAGGAAAGCTTCCGCCGCGTGAAGGCGAAGCTCGCCGGCTATGTCATGCCCGCCGACCAGACGTTGCAGGCCTTCCCACCGTCGAACCAGTCGATCTACGCACACTACGCCCGCGCCTACGCCTATCACAAAGCCGGCTACCCCGAAAAAGCCGATGCGGAGGCGAACGCACTGGTGAAGGCCGAGCCCACCGACCCGTATTTCCTCGAGATCAAGGGCCAGATCCTGCTCGAAGCCGGCAAGCCGACCGAGTCGCTCGTCCCCTTGCGCGAAGCCACGGAGGGCTCCCGCAACAACCCGCTGATCGCCACCACCTTCGGCCACGCGCTGATTGCGACCGAGAATAAGGCGAACTACCCCGAGGCGACCAGGGTATTGCGCACCGCGGTCGGCCGCGACGACCAGAACCCGTTCGCCTGGATGCAGCTCGGCACCGTCTACGAACTGACGGGCGATACCGCGCGCGCCGCGCTCGCCACCGCCGAGCGTGCGAGCATGGGCGGCGACATGCGGACCGCCTCGGCAAGCGCGCAATATGCGCTGGCGAACATCCCGGCCAACACCACCGACTGGATCCGCGCACAGGATATCGCGATGGCCGCGCAGAACGAGATGGACGACAATCCCAAGCAGTATAAGCGGCGCAAATGAGCAAATTTACATTCCCGGCCATTGCTGTGGTCGGTGCCGCGATTGGCGGCCTCGCGGTCTGGGGCTATGATCGCCAAGGCGGCGGGCTGGAGCGCGCGCAGGTCGAAACGATCGTCCACGATTACGTCCTCGCGCACCCCGAGATCCTGCCCGAGGCCATGGAGAAACTGCGCGACCGCGAGTCCGGCAAGACCGTGACCGCCAACCGCGACGCGATCGTTACGCCGTTCGGCAGCGCCTGGGCCGGCAACCCCAAGGGCGACGTCACCCTCGTCGAGTATTTCGACTACAACTGCGGATATTGCCGCGCGAGCCTGCCGATGATCGCCAAGCTGATTGCCAGCGACCCCAAGGTCCGCGTGGTCTTCCGCGAACTCCCGATCCTCAGCGCCGAAAGCCGCATCGCCGCGCGCGCCAGCCTGGCGGCGGCACAACAGGGCAAGTTCAGCGCGTTCCACGATGCGCTCTACGCCGGCGGCCCGGTCAGCGACGCGACGATCGCGGCCGCTGCGAGCAAGGCCGGCGTCGACATCAATCAAGCCGCTTTCGCGAAGACCGCCGACGCCGAGATCGCCAAGAACCTGGAAACCGCCGCCAAGCTCGGCATGACCGGCACCCCCAGCTGGGTCGTCGGCGACCGCGTCCTGTCCGGCGCACTGCCGCTGGAGGACCTCCAAAAAGCGGTAGCGGCAGCGCGCGCCGGCTAACCGCCCCCTCTTTGTTTCCCCGCGAAGGCGGGGACCCAGACTGGGCTCCCGCCTTCGCGGGAGAACAAGAAGCGGCGGGCAGACCTATCATTCACATCCCCTCACCCCCATCTGAACCTACGAAAAAGGGGTGCCAATGACCGAGCCGATCCTGTCCGTCGCGGGCGTCAGTAAAACCTACAAGAGCGGCACCACCGCGCTCCACCCCGTCGACCTCGACATCCGCAAGGGCGAGATCTTCGCGCTGCTCGGCCCCAACGGTGCCGGCAAGACCACGCTCATCAGCATCATCTGCGGCATCGTCACGCCGACCACCGGCACGATCAAGGTCGCCGGCTACGACGCGATCCGCGACTACAAGCAGGCGCGCAGCCGCATCGGCCTGGTCCCGCAGGAACTCAACGTCGACATGTTCGAGACGGTGCTCGCCACCGTCACCTTCAGCCGCCGCCTGTTCGGCCGCTCGGGCCACAGCGACTACATCGAACAGGTGCTCCGCGACCTCTCGCTCTGGGACAAACGCGACGCGAAGATCCGCGAACTCTCCGGCGGCATGAAGCGCCGCGTACTGATCGCAAAAGCACTCGCCCACGAACCCGAGATCCTGTTCCTCGACGAGCCCACCGCAGGCGTCGACGTCGCGCTGCGCCGCGACATGTGGAAGCTCGTCCACCGCCTGCGCGAAGGCGGCACGACGATCATCCTCACGACGCATTACATCGAGGAAGCAGAGGAGATGGCCGACCGCGTCGGCGTCATCGACAAGGGCAAGCTGTTGCTGGTCGACGACAAGGCGTCGCTGATGAAGAAGCTCGGCAAGCGCGAGCTCGATATCTCGCTCCAGGATTCGATGGCGACGCTTCCCCCCGAACTCGCCGAGTGGGACCTTTCGCTCGAAGACGACGGCAAGCGCCTGCGCTACGTGTTCGACGCACAGGCCGACCACACCGGCATCCCATCGCTGCTGCGAAAACTCGCCGAACTCGGGATCGGCTTCAAGGATCTCGAAACCAGCAAGTCGAGTCTCGAAGACATCTTCGTCGACCTGGTCGGAGCACGCGCATGACCTCTCATTTTCTCCGTCACCCCGGACTGGTTCCGGGGTCCACGGTCCCGCGTACCAACGGCGCGCGGATCAAGCGGAACGGTGGATGCCGGAACGAGCCCGGCATGACGGAAGGGCGACGCGCATGACCCCGTCCCTGATCAACACTCACGGCATCTGGGCGATCTACCGCTTCGAGATGGCGCGCGCGCTCCGCACCTTGTGGCAGAGCCTCGTCACCCCCGTCCTGACCACGTCCCTGTATTTCATCGTCTTCGGCGGCGCGATCGGCAGTCGCATGCAACAGGTCGGCGGCGTCGGCTATGGCAGCTTCATCGTCCCCGGCCTGATCATGCTGTCGCTGCTCACGCAGAGCATCTCGAACGCGTCGATCGGCATCTACTTCCCGAAGTTCACCGGCACGATCTACGAGCTGTTGTCGGCGCCCGTGTCGGCGATGGAGATGGTGATCGGCTATGTCGGCGCGGCGACCACCAAGTCGGTGTTCCTCGGTCTGATCATCCTCGCCACCGCGTCGTTCTTCGTGCCGCTGCAGATCGAGCACCCGTTCGCGATGATCGCGTTCCTGGTCCTGACCGCGGTGGCGTTCAGCCTGTTCGGGTTCATCATCGGCGTCTGGGCGAACGGCTTCGAGCAACTGAACTTCGTCCCCGCGCTGCTGATCACGCCGCTCACGTTCCTCGGCGGCGCGTTCTACTCGATCGACATGCTGCCCCAGCCGTGGCGCACCGTCAGCCTGTTCAACCCGGTCGTGTATTTGATCAGCGGCTTCCGCTGGAGCTTCTTCGGCGTCGGCGACGTCGCGGTCGGGGTGAGCCTCGCGGTGACGGCGGGGTTCCTTGCGGCATGCCTGCTGGTGATCGCGTGGATCTTCAAGACCGGCTGGCGGATGAAGAACTGACGGCGGAAGGACATAACACCACCCCGGCGAAGGCCGGGGCCCAATTGGTAAGGCCATAGTAACGGCGCGCTATCCATAGTTAACTGCGTCCCCCGATTGGGCCCCGGCCTTCGCCGGGGTGGTGTATGGGCAGGCAGTTACCGCATAACCGGCAAGGTAATCCGCGACCCCGCGCAAACCTTCTGCGTCGCCTTCACATAATCCCCCGATTTCGCCCGAGCGATATTCGCCACGAACGTCTGCGGGTTGCGGTCGATCATCGGGAACCAGCTCGACTGGACCTGCACCATGATCCGGTGCCCCGCCTTGAACACGTGATCGTGATCGCGCAGCGGCACGTCCCACGCCACCACCTTGCCCGGCACCAGCGGCTGCGGCGCCGCATCGCTCGCCAGGAACCGCCCGCGCCGCACCTCCATCGCGATCGGCAGCTGATACCCGTTCAGCGTCTTCGCATAATCGCCGGGCTTGGCCTGCGCCGCGTCGAACGTCTCGGTATCGTCGGGCAGCACGTCGATCAGCTTCACCACGAAATCGCTGTCCGTGCCGCTCGTCGATGCCTGCAACGTCGCCGACAGCGCGCCGGTCACGGTCAGGTCCGCCGTCAGCGGCTCCGACACATACCCGAGCACATCCGGCCGGTGATCGACGAAGCGCTGGTCGTCCGCCTCCCACCACGCCCAGTCCGGGCTCGCATAGGTCGCCGACATCGGCCGCCTGCGGAACGGCACCGGGTTCGCCGGATCGGACACGTAATCGCGACATCCTTCGCTGGCCGCCGGCGCGGTGAACGACAGGCTGCCGTCGGCGTGCAGATACAGGTCCGTCGTCTTCGCGCCGGTCGGTGGCCATGCCGCGTAGGTCTTCCACACGTTCGAGCCCGACTGGAACATCTTCGCCGCAAAGTCCGGCCGCGGCCCTTTGCCGTGCAGCCAGTACGCGAAGAACGGCGCCTGGATCTGCTCCTGGAACTGCGTGCCGCTTGCCGTCCCGATCGGGATCGGGCCGAGATGATCCGCCGTGCCCTGCCACCCGCCATGCCGCCACGGCCCCGCCACCATCTGCGCGAGATGGTCCGGATCGTTGCGTTTCTGCCTGGCATAGATCTGCCAAGAGCCCCACGGATCCTCCTGGTCCCAGAACCCCGCGACGTTCAGCGTGGGCACGGTCGTCTTGCCGAGCGCATCGGTCCAGCGCTGCGCGGTGTAGAAGCTGTCGTGATTGGGATGGTCGAGCAGCGCGGTGTACATCGGCACGCGGCCCTTGAAGACGTCACGGTCGATCGCCTCCGCAGACCCCGCCTTCAGGAAATAGTCGTAGGTGTCGCTGGGATACGCGAAGTCGGAATTCTTCGTCTTGTCGAGTTGCAGCGACGACACCCAGTCGGTGGCATAGCTCAGCCGCAGCGCGCCGTTGCGGTGCAGATCGTCCGACTGCCAGTAATCGATCCAAGCGGCCTGCGGGGAAACGGCCTTCAGCGCGGGGTGCGGATGCGCCAGCGCGACGGCGGCGGCGAAACCGGGGTAGGACACCCCCCACATGCCGACCTTACCGGTATTGGCGGGCACGTTCTTCACCAGCCAGTCGACCGTATCATACGCGTCGGTCGCCTCGTCGACGGCCTTCGGATCGTTCGGGTGCACCGCGGTCGAAAGCGTGAAGACGCCGTCCGACTTGAACCGCCCGCGCATCGACTGGAACACGAAGACATAGCCGTCCCTCATCAACGCCGCGAACCGGTTGGCATTGGCAAAGGGCGCATCGGGCACGCCGTAGGGGGTACGCTGGAGCAGGATCGGCAACGGCCCGGTCATCCCGCGCGGCCGCATGATGACGGTCTGCAACTTCGCCCCGTCGCGCATCGGCACCATCACCTCCTGATAGGTGAACGGCGACTCGGCCACCGCCTGAGTTGCCGTCTGCGCGATGGTCGCGCCGGGCACCGCGACGGTGATCGCCAGTGCGAGCAGGAGGGCGTTGCGTGACATCATGGTTCCCCAGGTAATCCAGGAACCGATTGGACGAACCCGCGCCCGCGAAGTCAAGCCGCGCGCCACGCCCCGGTCAGCATCGGCCGCAACACCAGCGCGTTGAGATCGATCAGCGCGTGCAGGACCATCGCCAGCCACAATGATCCGGTCATCAGGTAGACGGCGGCCATGAGCCCGCCGACGATCGTGGTGGCGATCACGCCCGCCCAGCCCTGGTACAGGTGCATCGCCCCGAACGCCGCGGTCGCGACGCCGAACGCAATGAAGGCATTGCCCGTGACCAATGCGATCAGCAGCGGCAGGAACAGCCGGAACGCGAGTTCCTCGGTCACGCCCGCGGCGATCGCCATGGCGGCGGCATGCGCGATCTCTGGGCGGTTGCGCGGGAGCAGCGACCCGACATTGCCGATCGGTTTGCGAAACCCCCGCACCCGCCGCACCGCCAGCACCGCGCCGATCGCGAGCCCGCCGGCAGCGCCGCCGCCGATCGTGCCGAGTATGAAGGCGGGGCTGCTTCCGGCGAAGTCCGGCAGCGATGCGCGAAGGCCCTCGAACTCGAGGGGAATCGCAAAGAGCGCGTCGAGCCTTCCCAGCAGCGCAAGTCCGATCAGCGCCGGCAACGCGAAGGCGATGGCCGCCTTGGCGATCCACAGGCGATACGTCTTCTGACGCGAAGCGGTGTCGGGCAGGCGCTTGAACCGGCGATATTCCAGCAGGTCCCCTTTGAGGAACCAGACGATCGCCATGACCGCGGCGAGCAGGAGGACGTTGGGAAGGATCACCGCGGAACACTCACGCTAGCACCCCCTCCTGTCATCCCGCGAAAGCCTGTACTGCCGAAAACGCTTGCCCTGCCCAGAAGCATGTACTCCCGCGAAGGCGGGAGCCCAGTCTGGGTCCCCGCCT
>JAYVRZ010000293.1:0-9660 GCA_043775965.1 Sphingomonas sp. | reverse complement strand
CTGGTAATGCCCGGTGAAGGGCGTATCGATCCGCTCCACCCGGAGCTGGCAGTCCTGCGAGAGGAACCGCAGCGCGGCGTTGCGCAGCAGTGCCCCCGGCAGCAGCCCGGCTTCGGTCAGGATCTGGAAGCCGTTGCACACGCCCAACACGTACACGCCTTTTTTGGCGCGCTCGCGGATCGTCGCCATGATCGGCGAGCGGGCGGCGATGGCGCCGGCGCGGAGGTAATCGCCGTAAGAGAAGCCGCCGGGGACCGCGACCAAGCCGATGTCCACGGGCAGCTCGGCGTCGCCGTGCCAGACCATCAGCGGCTTGACGCCGGTCACCGCCTCCAGCGCGACGGCGATGTCGCGGTCGCAGTTGGAACCGGGAAACACGATGACGGCGGTCTTCATGCGCGCTCGACCCGGTAATTCTCGATCACCGTGTTGGCGAGCAGCTTGCGGCACATGCCGTCGATCGTCGCGTCGTCGGTATCGTCGGCGACTTCCAGTTCGATCAGCTTGCCCTGGCGGACGTCCTGCACGCCCACGAAGCCGAGGCTGCCGAGTGCGTGGTGGATCGCCCGGCCCTGCGGATCGAGCACGCCCGGCTTCAATGTCACGAAAACCTTGAGTTTCATTTACTTGCCCCGGTTCTTGCGATGCTTTTCGAGGTCGAGGACGGCGTTGTCCGCACCCTCCGGCATTAGTCCAAGACGGCGTGCAACCTCCTGATAGGCCTCGACTTCGCCGCCGAGATCGCGACGGAAGCGATCCTTGTCCATCTTCTCGTTGGTTTCCATGTCCCACAGACGACAGCCATCGGGGCTGATCTCGTCGGCGAGGATGACGCGGCCATAATCGTTGTCGAAGATGCGGCCGAATTCGAGCTTGAAGTCGACCAGGCGGATGCCGACGCCGGCGAACAACCCGCACAGGAAATCGTTCACGCGGATCGCGAGGTCGGCGATGTCGTGCATCTCCTCCTGGCTCGCCCAGCCGAATGCGGCGATGTGCTCGTCGGAGATCATCGGATCGCCGAGCGCATCGTCCTTGTAGTAATATTCGATGATCGTGCGGGGCAGCTTCGTGCCCTCCTCGATCCCGAGCCGCGTCGAGATCGAGCCCGCGGCGACGTTGCGCACGACGACTTCGATCGGGATGATCTCGACCTGGCGGATCAGCTGCTCGCGCATGTTGAGCCGGCGGATGAAGTGAGTCGGCACGCCGATATGATCGAGCAGCGTGAAGATATGCTCGGAAATCCGGTTGTTGAGCACGCCCTTGCCGTTGATCGTGCCCTTTTTCTGGGCATTGAACGCGGTCGCGTCGTCCTTGAAATACTGGATCAGCGTACCCGGCTCTGGACCCTCGTAGAGGATCTTGGCCTTGCCTTCGTAGATCTGGCGGCGGCGAGCCATGCGCGGTCCCCTGCAAATTGAGCGGCGAAAATCGAGCGGCCCCGACTCCCACGACATCGATCGCGGAGCCGAGGCCGGAATAGGCCGCGCCTATAGGGGAAGGGCGCGGGGGGTGCAATCGCGGCATGTCCCTGCTTTGGTAGAAAGTATGTAGTAATACACACCATGTTGAGAATTGCGCAAATAGTAAGTAGGTTGGTGTATCGGAGCAATAATTGCGCAGCGCGGAGATCATCAAGCGGATCGTTAAGGCGGGTTGGGTCGAGGTGCGTCAGACCGGCTCGCACAAGCATTTTCGTCATGGGACTTTGCCCGGAACCGTGACCGTCCCTCATCCGCAGGCCGAGATGGCAATCGGGACGATCAAGAGCATCGAGCGGCAGAGCGGGATGCGGCTTCGATAGCCGTTACCGCTTTCCGTATTTCTCGAAGGATTGAGAGACATGTCGATCGTTCATTACCCTGCGATCATCGAGCACGCCGAACACGGCTTCAGCGTCTTTTTCCCAGATCTACCGGGATGCGCGTCTGCGGGTCTCACGATGCAGGAGGCGGCATTGGGTGCCGAAGAGGCGTTGAGCGGGCATCTGGCAATCATGGCGCAATATGGCGATCCGATCCCAGAGCCGTCGTCGATCGACACGATCGAAAAGGATTCCGAAGTCGACGAGGCGGCGCGCATTCTCGTTCGCGGCGACCGGCCCGGTCGCGCAGTACGTGTCCAAGTGTCGATCGACGAGGCCCTGCTCGCGCGGATCGATCGTATCGCCAGCAACCGGTCGGGATTTCTGGCGGATGCCGCGAGAGCCAAGCTCGCGGCGATGGGGTAGATTGCGGCGTTACGTGACGGCGAGCCGTTGCTCGAAGACCGGATCGCGCCAAGCTTCGGTTTCGAGGGTTTGGCGGAGGATTTCGCCTGCCTTCCAGACGTCTTCGTGGCTGAGATACAGCGGCGTCAGGCCCAGGCGGAGGATGTCGGGGTCGCGGAAGTCGCCGATGACGCCGCGGGCGATCAGGGCCTGGGTGATCGCGTAGGCGTGCGGGTGGCGGAAGCTGATGTGGCTGCCGCGGTCCGCAGGGTCGCGCGGGCTTACGCAGTTCAGGCCTAGTGCGTCTCCGGCGGCTAGCAGAATATCGAATAGTTGCGCGCTCTTGGTGGCGACGGCGTGCTGGTTGATGTCGGCCCAGAGGTCGAGCGCGGTTTCGAGCGCTGCGGTCGAGAGCATCGCGGGGGTGCCCGCGAGCCAGCGCTTCATGCCGGGGGCGGGGCGGTATGCGTCTTCGAACGCGAAGGGCGCGGCGTGGCCCATCCAGCCGGATAGCGGGCTTGCGAGCTTATCCTGCCAGCGCTTGGCAACGTAAAGGAACGCGGGCGCGCCGGGGCCGCCGTTTAGGTATTTGTACGTGCAGCCGACGGCGAGGTCGGCGTTGGCGGCATTGAGATCGATCGGAACTGCGCCGACGCTGTGGCTGAGGTCCCAGAGCATCAACGCGCCAGCGTCGTGCGCGCGGGCGGTCCAGGCGCGCATGTCGAAGCGGTCGCTGGTCTTGTAGTGGACATGGGTCAGCAACAGCACGGCGCTGTCGTCGTCAAGCCCTGCGGCGAGGTCTTCGCGGGCGACGATCTTGAGCTTCGCGCCGGGGACGCAGGCGACTGCGCCCTCGGCGATGTGGAGATCGGTGGGGAAATTGCCCGCTTCGCTGACCACCGTATGGCGCTCCGGGTTGCTGCGAAAAGCGGCGACCAACGCCTTGAAAAGATGCGTAGAGGTGGTGTCGCCGATGATCACTTCGTCGGCCGCGGCACCGATCAGCGGCGCGATCTTGGCGCCGATCCTTTGGGGCGCATCGATCCAGCCTTCGTTCCAGCTGCGGATGAGACGGTCGCCCCATTGGCGGGTGGCGACGTCCGCCAGCGCCGCGGGGGTCTCGACGGGGAGCGCGCCGAGCGAGTTGCCGTCGAGGTAGATCACGCCTTCGGGGAGGGCGAACTTGGCGCGATACTGGGCGAGCGGGTCGGCGGCGTCGAGCGCGCGGGCTTGGTCGAGGGTCACTTGGTTTTCGCCGTATCGAGGAGGATCAGGCGCTTGGCCTCTGCCCATGCTGCGGTTTCGGGGGCGATCAGTTCGACGTGGCCGGTGGCGGCGACGGTGTGCAGCGTGGCAGTGTCGCCCGCGGCCTGCGCCTTGGCGATATAGTCGGTGGCAAGGTGGAACGGGATGATGTGGTCCTCATGGCCGTTGACCAGGTCCTGCGGCACGCCGAGCGGCACGAGGCGGGGGACCGAGGTGTCGGCATAGACGTCTGGGTGCTCCGGCGAGGGCGTGCCGACGAGTTGCGCGACCACGTCCGTCCCGCAGCCATTGGTCGGGTCGGCTGCGGTGGCTTCGAGATCGGGGAGCCCGCCGAGGCTGATGACGTGCCGGATGGGAAGCGGGTGTTTGGTGTAGAGCGGGCTTGTCGACGCGAGCCTTGGCCGGGCGGCGAGCCAGAGCGCGAGATGTCCGCCCGCGGAATGGCCGACCGCGACGATGCGGCGCGTGTCGAGATTGAATTTGCGTGCGTTCGCCGTGAGTTGATCGCTGGCCTTCGCAGCATCCGCGAATGTGCCGGGATAGCCGCCGCCGGGACGATCGACGCCGCGATAATCGATGTTCCACACCGCCACGCCTGCGTTGCGCAGGTCGTCGGCGATCCAGTTCATCAGGCTGCGGTCGGCGATGCTGCTCGTCCAGCAGCCGCCGTGGACCATCAACACGACCGGGAACGGGCCCTTGCCGCGCGGGAGCCAGACGTCGACCTTCTGCATTTCGTCGCTGCCGTACGCGATCGTCGCATCCGCGGTCGGCTTCGGCCGCGCGGTGAGCACGGACCAAGTGAGCAGGTCGGCAGAGGCAGGCGTCGGCACGGTGGCGAACGACAGCAGGGCGGCGGCGATGAAGAAGCGCATGCGGTGACGCTAGCGCAACCGGTGCCGGCCTGTCTCGCGCCCCGTCGTCGCGCGCCCGTCTTCGCTCGGCTCGTCTTCGCTCGATATTAGCGGCATGGTAACGACGCGCTCGGCATAGGGTTCGGCAGAGAGCGGCTCGCGCCACCGCGAACCGGCCACAAGGTGCACGATGAAGATATTGGTGCTGTCGAGCCTGTACCCGAACGACGTGCAGCGGCGGCACGGGATCTTCATCGAGCACCGCGTGGGGCATGTCGTCCAGCCGGGCGACGAGGTGCGCGTGGTGGCACCGATCCCGTGGTTCCCGAGCAGCAACGCGCGGTTCGGCAGCTATGCCGACTTCGCCAAGGCGCCGCGCGAAGCGGTGCGGCGGGGGATCCCGATCACCTATCCGCGGTATCCGGTGGTCCCCAAGATCGGCATGACGGTGGCGCCGTGGCTGATGGCGGCGGCACTGTACCGCCACATCGCCAGGATCCGTCGGACCTTCGATTTCGACGTGATCGATTCCTATTATCTCTACCCGGACGGGGTCGCGGCGGGATGGCTGGCGAAGCGGTTCGACCGGCCGTTCGTCATGAGTGCGCTCGGCACCGACGTCAGCCTGATCCCGCAATACCGCGCCGAGCGGGCGATGATCCTGTCGGCGATCGCTGCGGCTGGCGCGACGACCGCGGTGGCGGCGGCGTTGCGCGACGAGCTGCTGGCGTTGGGCGCGGCGCCCGACAAGGTTTGCGTGGTGGAGCACGGCGTCGACCTGGAGTTGTTCTCGCCGCCGCAGGACCGGGCGGCGTTGCGCGCGCGGATGGGCGTCACCGCGCCGACGGTGTTGTCCGTAGGGCATTTGATCGACCGGAAGGGGCATGACTTCGCGATCCGCGCGATCGCGACTTTGCCCGACGTGCGGCTGATGATCGCGGGCGACGGACCGCGTGAGGGCGCGCTGCGGGCACTCGCGGCGAGCCTTGGCGTATCGGGGCGGGTCGATTTCCTGGGGCATGTCGACCAGCACCGGCTGCCGGACCTGTACGGCGCGGCGGACGGGACCGCGAGCTGCTCGGACCGCGAGGGGATCGCCAACGTGCTGCTCGAATCGCTTGCATGCGGCACGCCGCTGGTGGCGACGCCGGTCTGGGGATCGCCCGAGGTGGTCCGCGTGCCGGAGGCAGGCGTGTTGACCGCGGATCGCTCCGATGCGGCGATTGCCGATGGGATCGCGCGGTTGCTCGCCGACCTCCCCGATCGCGCCGCGACACGGAGATATGGCGAGCGCTATGACTGGCGCGAGACCGGGCGGCAGCACCGGGCATTGCTCGAGGCAGCGATCGACGCGCATCGGTCGAAATCGTAATGAGAACAAAAGGTGACGATGGCACGCGGGAAGCTTTGATCGTTACGCGCGCGACTGCTATCGGTGCCGGCAATGGCTAGCAGCGACTTCAAAGATCCCTTCGACAGCATCGTCGACGCCCCCTTCGATAGCGCGCTCAGCGAGCGGTATCTGGTCTATGCGTTGTCGACGATCACGGCGCGGTCGCTGCCGGACGTGCGCGACGGGCTGAAGCCGGTGCATCGCCGCCTGCTATGGGCGATGCGACTGCTGAAGCTGGATCCGGCGCAGGGGTACAAGAAGTGCGCGCGCGTCGTCGGCGACGTGATCGGCAAATATCATCCGCACGGCGATCAGTCGGTCTACGACGCGATGGTGCGCTTGGCGCAGTCGTTCGCGATGCGGTATCCGCTGGTCGACGGGCAGGGCAATTTCGGCAACATCGACGGCGATAACGCGGCCGCCTATCGCTACACCGAGGCGCGGCTGACTCAGGTCGCGATCGACCTGATGGACGGGCTCGACGAGGACGCGGTCGCGTATCGTCCGACCTATAACGGCGAGGATCACGAGCCGGAGCTGTTCCCGGGGCTGTTCCCGAACCTGCTGGCGAACGGTGCGAGCGGCATCGCGGTGGGCATGGCGACCAGCATTCCGCCGCACAACGCCGCCGAGTTGCTGGACGCCGCGATCGTGCTCATCGACACGCCCGACGCGGACGATGCGGCGATCCTGGAGCATGTGAAGGGTCCTGATTTCCCGACCGGCGGGCTGGTGGTCGATCCCCCCGCGGTGATCCGCGAATCCTACGCGACCGGGCGCGGTGGCTTCCGGGTGCGCGCGCGGTGGGAGACCGAGCGCGAGAAGGGCGGGGGTTGGCAGCTGATCGTCACGGAGATCCCGTACGGCGTGCAGAAGGGCAAGCTCATCGAGCAGATCGCCGAACTGATCAACGCCAAGCGCCTGCCGATCCTGGCCGACGTGCGCGACGAATCCGATACCGAGATCCGCATCGTGCTGGAGCCGCGCAGCCGCACGGTCGATCCGCAGGTCATGATGGACGGTCTGTTCCGGCTGACCGACCTGGAGACCCGCGTAAGCCTCAACCTCAACGTTCTCGACAAGGATCGTACGCCGCGGGTGATGTCGCTGCGCGAGGCGCTGAGTTGCTGGGTGGATCACCAGTTCGTCGTGCTGCGGCGCCGGACCGAGCACCGGCTGGCGAAGATCGCCGACCGGGTCGAACTGCTCGACGGCTATCTGATCGCGTATCTGAATCTGGACCGGGTGATCGAGATCATCCGCACCGAGGACGAACCCAAAAAGGTGATGATCGCCGAGTTCAACCTGACCGACCGTCAGGCGGAAGCGATCCTGAACATGCGGCTGCGTTCGCTGCGCCGTCTGGAAGAATTCGAGATCAAGACCGAGCGCGACAAGCTCGACAAGGAGCAGGCGACGCTGGCTGCGTTGCTCGCCGATCCGAAGAAGCAGCGCGCGCGGATGAAGCGCGACATGGCCAAGATCCGTGACCGCTATGGGCTGGAGACGGTGCTTGGCAAGCGGCGGACGACGATCGAGGAACACGCGCCGACCCGCGACATTCCGCTGGAGGCGATGATCGAGCGTGAGCCGATCACGGTCATCCTGTCGCAGCGCGGCTGGATCCGGGCGATGCGCGGACACAATGAACTGTCGAGCCCCGAGGCGCTGAAATTCAAAGAAGGCGATGGCCCGGCGTTCGCGTTCCACGCGCAGACCACCGACAAGCTGTTGCTCGCGGCGGAGAACGGTCGGTTCTACACGCTGGCGGCGGACAAGCTGCCGGGCGGGCGCGGCTTTGGCGAGCCGGTACGCGCGATGATCGATCTCGACGGCAGCGTTGGGATCGTCGCGCTGTTGCCCGCCAGCAAGCATCCAAAGCTGCTGGTGGTGGCGACCGACGGGCGCGGCTTCTCGGTGAATTCCGCGGAGGTGGTCGCCGAGACCCGCAAGGGCAAGACGGTCATGACGCCACGGCCCGGTGCGCAGCTAAAGATCGTACGACCGATCGGGCCGAACGACGATTACGTCGCGGCGATCGGCGACAACCGGAAGATGCTGGTATTCCCGCTCGCCGAACTGGTCGAGATGACGCGCGGGCAGGGGCTCCAGTTGCAGCGCTACCGTGACGGCGGACTGGCGGACGCGATCACGTTTGCGTTCGCCGACGGACTGAGCTGGGCGATGGGCGGTGGTACCGGTCGCACCCGGACCGAATCGGACCTGGGTCCGTGGCGCGCGGCACGCGGCGCGGCAGGACGTATGCCGCCGACCGGTTTCCCACGCGACAATCGTTTCGGGTGATCCGAGGGCTCGGCGGCGGGCCGGTTATCACGTTATAAAACCATAGTATTGGCGTTAACCGACAATTTACGGCCAAATCGGTTCCTTCAGGACGTTTTAACGAAGCTCGGATAATCGGAGGCATGGCATTCAACGCCCCCGATGCGATTTCCAGCACAATCGTCGCGACCGAACTGGTGGCACGGGCGCTGGAACTCGTCCCGATCCCGGCCGCGCATGTGGTGGTGGCCGGCGGCGTTTTCGATCTCTTTGCGATGAATCGCGCATACCGGCTGGCGGGTCTCGGCGTGGTGGCAGAGCGCTCGCCGATGATCGCAGACCTCGGGCCGCGCATCATCGCGTTTCTCGATTCGGCCAGCCTGCGGTCCGATTTCGAATGGGCGTTGGGCGACGAGATCGACTGTCGCTATTACCGCGTGACGATCGCCAGGACGTTCGCGTCGCTTCGGGATCGCTGTACGATCAGCTTCATCGACCAGACCTCGCAGATCCAGACCGAACGCAGCCTTCGTCGCGAGATGACCACCGACAGCCTGACCGGGCTGCCGAACCGCGAGGGGTTCGAGGAACTGATCGAGCAGGTCGAGGATCGCAGCGTCAGCGCCGTCCTGGCCGTCGACCTGGACCGCTTCGGGCGGCTGAATTCGTGCCTGGGATCGCTGGCGGGCGACGAATTGCTGATCACCGTCGCGCGGCGGATCAAGGGTGCGCTGCGTGCGCGCGACACGCTGGCGCGGATCGGCGGCGACCAGTTCGGTATCCTCATGACGCTCGACGACGATCGCGACGACGCGCACGCGCTGGCCGAGCGGATCCACCGGACGCTGACGACTCCGTTCCGGTTGACCGATTACGAGATCAGCGTCGAATGCTCGGTCGGGATCGCCTATGGCGCGGACGAGGCAAGCGACGTCGCGGAACTGATCCGCCATGCGCAGTTTGCGGTGAAGCGCGCCAAGGCCAGCGGCCGCGCGGAAAGCTACCTGCCGCAGGATTTCGCGATCGCGCGTGCGCAGTTCGGCATGGAAACCGCGCTGCGACGGGCGATCGAGAACCGCGAGCTGCGGCTGGCGTACCAACCGATCTGCGACCTGGCGACGGGCCGGATCGTGTCGTTCGAAGCGCTGGCGCGTTGGACCGACGAACAGGGGCGGGTGCATTGCCCGACCGAGTTCATCCCGGTCGCGGAAGAGTCCGGGCTGATCGTACCGCTGGGACGCTGGGCGATCGACGAGGCGGCGCGGACGCTGGCGAGTTGGGACGCGCGGCACGAGGCGTCGTGCGGGGTGAAGCTTGCGGTCAACCTGTCGGCGATCCAGTTGCAGCGCGACGACATTGCGCCGGTACTGGAAGCCGCGCTCGCGTCGACCGGCCTGACCGGGGATCGCTTCACGCTGGAATTGACCGAGAGCGCGATCGTTACCGACCCGGACCGGATCGCGGGGACCATGCATGCGCTGAAGGCGTTGGGTACGACATTGGCGATGGATGATTTCGGGACCGGGTATTCGAACCTCGCCTATCTGCAGAAGCTGCCGATCGACGTGCTGAAGATCGACCGGAGCTTCGTCACGGGGATGCTGGCGGACCGTGACAAGGTGTCGATAGTCCGCGCGATCCTGAGCCTGGCG
>JAYVRZ010000292.1:0-2160 GCA_043775965.1 Sphingomonas sp. | reverse complement strand
ACGGCTCTTTACGGCGAACCCGAACTGGCGGGCGCAATAGATCTCTTCGACGAGGCGGAGCGTCAGTTTGGGCCTGCCATTGGCGATCATTCAACGCCTGAATTGATTTCGCTGCACACCGACCTTGCCATCCGCATCGAGGCGGGCGGCCGCCCGAGCTCCGGCGACAGCCTCCTTGCTTTAGGCGACAGACATGAGGTTTTGATCGAGCAAGGCCGGGACCGCTGAGAGTGCTACAGAAGGGCGGGCCACAGCATCGATCCTAGGTTATACCCCTAGCCGTCGAGCGGACCGAGCGCACAGCCTATGCGATTGATTGGATCGTCGCAGGCGGACGGTAACGTCTGACAATATGAGGGAAGCGCAGCTTCTTCGCGTTTCCGGCGCGACGCCTGCCATGCTGTTTCGCGACGGTAGAAAATTCAGTCGAGATCGCGCAGATCCCGCCCACGGGTCTCGCGGCCGAACCAGGCGACCAGTACTAACGACAGCGCGGCTGGTACCATGACTAGCAGCGATGACGTACCCATCGACAGCGTGATGCCGCTGATCGTCAGTGCCTGCGCGAACAGGCCGCCTGCCTTGGTACACGCCGCCACCCAGCCCGTCGCACGGCCGCGCACGCGCAGTGGGAAGCTCTCGGCCGTATAGGGCAGGACGATGGCGATGATGCCGTTGGAGCCGACGATGAGCAGTGCGACCGGCAGCACCGGACTGCCGCTGCCCGCCAGTTCGAGGCGGAGCACTAGCAACAGCCCTGCCAGTGTCACCGCGATCATCGTCGCCAATGCCCATTTCGTGCTCCACCGGCTGTAGAGCAGTGCCGCGATGAACACGGTGGGAAATGCGATCAGCGCGCTTTCGGCGAGCAGGCGGCTCGACACCCCGACCGAATATCCCTTTGCGACCAGATCGGCGGGCAGCCACAGCAGCAGCCCGAAGTTGATAAGTCCCCACGACAGCGCGCAGATGCTGAGCGCGGTAAGCTTACCGTATAGTTTGGCACCGCGTAGCGCCTGCGATCCGCTATAATGCGTTACACCCGGCATCGGCGCGTTGCGTGCGGTTGCGCCGAACCGCTGCATTACGGCCTCGGCTTCTGCAACGCGACCACGCGCCAGCAGGAACTTAGCGGACTCTGGGATCAGTGTGCCGAGCAAGACCAGCGTCAGCCCGGTTGGCAGGTTAGCGAGCCACAGGATGCGCCAACCGAAGATCGGTTGCAGGATCGCCGACATGCCGCTGGCGGCGAAGTAGCCACCCACCGCGCCAAGCCCGCCGACCAATACGAGGCTCCAGCCACGGTGGCGGCTCGGCATCATCTCGGCGAGGAGCGCATAGGTCACGGGCAACATGCCGCCGGCCGCCGCACCCATCATGAAGCACATCGCTATATTCCAAGCGAGGCTTGGCATCGCACCGCAGATCGAGGTGCCGACGAACATCACCGCCGACAGCAGGATCGACGCCTTGCGTCCATAGATGTCGGCGATCCAGCCCCACAGCACCGATCCGGTGACGGTGCCGGCAAGCGCGAAGAAGGGGACCAGCGATACCGTCCTTTTAGGCACGCCATACTCGGCGATCATGCCCGGCACGGTGAAGCCAAGCGAGGCGGGCTTCATCACGTCGATCACCAGTGCGATGACCAGCACCGCCATCAAGCCCCAATGAGCCGGTCCAAGGGGCGCATCCTCTGGCGCGGCAACCACGATCTGCGCAGCAGCGGTCCGCTGCGCGCCCACGTTGCGCGGCATGAGGCCATAGGCCGCCACCAGCGTTCCCACGACGATGAGCAGCATGCCGCCCAGCATCAGATTGTCCATCGGCATACCGGCCAGGCGATAGTGCATAGAACGCGCCATCGCGAACATCGGCAGATGCGCGACGACGCCAGCCGTAACCGCGATGCAGCCGGCAACGAACGCCCATATCGCCTGGCGGTCCGACAGCGTGCTTTTGATCGATCCCATACTTATCCCCAAGCCATCGCTGCGATAGCTCGCATGACCGCCAAGGTGAAGGGCGTCGGCGTCGTGTGGCGTCGCACGCGCTATCCACCTTCCGAAAGCAGGCAGTCGCGGACCCGCCATTCCGGATCGCACGCGGAAAGGGTCGGCGACGCGACTGACGGCCAACAATTAAAATGGGTAAACGATA
>JAYVRZ010000291.1:0-5729 GCA_043775965.1 Sphingomonas sp. | reverse complement strand
CCCAATCCGATTCTGCCGGTCGACCTGTTGCGGCGCCGCGATATCGGGTTTGGCTCTCTGGGATCGACGGTCAGCGCGATGGCGAGCATCACGCTCTTGTTGTCGCTGCCGTTCCGCCTTCAGCAGGCGTATGGATATTCGCCCGCGGAAAGCGGGATCGTGCTGGCGCCGTGGCCGCTGGTGATGATGCTGGTCGCGCCCGGTGTCGGGTATCTGTCCGATCGCGTCTTCGCCGGGTGGCTGGGAATCGGCGGGATGACCATCAGTGTCGTCGGAATGGTCTCTCTCGCGCTGCTCCCCGCGGACCCAAGCCATGCCGTTGTGATGTGGCGCGTGACGATCGCAGCGGTCGGGTTCGGCTTCTATTCCTCGCCAATCGCGCGGCATATCATCGCATCGGTCCCGATCGAACGCGCCGCTGCCGCGGGTGCGCTGACTCAGGCCACGCGACTGACCGGGCTGGTGCTAGGCTCAACGGGGTTTGCGAGCCTTCTGGCGGCGGGAGTCGGCATCGGCCCGATACCGGCGATGCTGGCCGCGGTGCTGGCACTGGTGGCTGGGCTGTTGTGTCTCGGCATGATCGGCCTGCCGGAAGCGAGTAGCGCCTGAGGGTGCCTCGTCATGGAACCGGGACGATGGTTCCCGGGTGCGCATCCTGTCGGCGCGCGTCGGCTCGATCCCCGCGCATCACCTCAAGACACGTTCGAGTCAGCCGGTCAGAATGGTCCTTCAGCGCATCGCCCGACAGCCGGTGCGGGAAGCCGCCAAGGCACAGCGTATAGGCCGCCTCGCCATTCCTGTCGAAGACCGGCGCGGCGATCTGGAGCACGTCGTACGATGTGTCGTCACCGATGGTTTCGGGCTGGCACATATGATGGTCGAACGCTTCGATTAGGCGGCTGACCTCGCCCTTGTACTCGGCGATTCGGTGGCTAGTCGCCATCTCGGTCAACAAGGCGCCGATCGTTGGGCCGCGCGGCGAACGCAGCGTGATGTGATAGCCGCGTTCGCGCGTCAGTTCGAGGTCGCGGCGCAGTTCTGCGACATGGCTTGGATCAAGTGGTGTTGCGCGGCGTGCGAACCAGGCGGTCAACACCTCTTCCGACGACCAGGCGAGGAACGGTGCGCCGACCGGTGCGACCAGCGGCAGGCGTTCGCCAACGTGCATCCCGGCATCGCGCCCGGTCGAAGTTTCCAGCGACAGTACCGCAAGGATTTCGTCGCCGACGACCGTGCTCAGCAGCACCGGCAAGCGCAGGTCCGCGACCAGCGCTTTGGCCGAAGCCTCGAGCCGGGCAACGATCGGCTGGCTTTTCCTAGCGGCCTCACCGACCGCGATCAGCGAAGGGCCGAGACTATAAGTGCGGTTGGCAACGGACCGTGTTAGATAGCCGCGTGCGGTCAGCGCTGCGAGGACCGCGTGGCAGGACGACACGTTGATCTTCGTCGCGCGCATGATCTCTGAAAGAGTGAAGCCCCGTTCCGGAAAATTGCCCAACAGTTCCAGGACGTCGATGCTGCGCGAGGCGGAAAGCGCTGGCCGGGTCACTCTTGATCCTTTGCGGGCATCGAGAATTCGATGCCTATCGCCCGGAAGCGCGCATGGCAATTTTGGTTCTACCCGCCGGCTGGCCAGCACGCGCCATTGCCGCCGCCGCGCCATCGGGCAGCGATCACCAAACACCGCTACCCGACGCTACCGGCCAGCCGCCTCGCGCGCCTGCGAACCCGTCAGTAGAAGTTACGGCGAAGCACCGTCGCATTGGCATCGTCGCCAGCCATCGCCATCACGCGCGCGCCCGGAAAGGCGATCTTTTCCATTGCGCTCACATGGATCCGCGGCCTGGGGTTCATGTCGCGAACGAGCGTGTTGCTGGTGATGTGCACCATGACCTTCTTGCCGTCGTCGGTGTTGATCGTGACGTCGAGACCTTCGACCTTGTCGACCGTGCCGACGATCGGCTGGGGCGCCCATGCGGGTACGGCGCGGACGTCTAGCGACATGCGGATCGAATTGGACGGATTGGGAAGCGTGGCGTGTGCGGTCAGATAATTGAAAATCAGAACGTCGCCAACGCGGAAATCCGCGGAACGCCACACATCGTCGTCGATGATGCCTGGAGGAATCGTGTCGTCGAGCGCCTCGACATGAAGCGCGCCGCGATCATGCGTGCCGGGCGCCACAGCGAAACTGCCCGAATCCCTGTCGACGTCACGGATGGGCATCCAGCATATCGCGAACTGGATACCCTCGTTGTAATACCCGTCTTGATGCCGGCCGCTGAAGATATCCTGTCCCTCCTTGACCGGCCCCGTCGGCATTCCAGATCGGTGCGCGACAATCGGAATCCAGACCGGCCTGGCATTGAACACATCGTGCATTACAGCGTTGAGCTCCGGCTGCTTGACCACTTCGTGCCAGACCGTGGTGCCGAGCGCGTCGCACGGCCGGCGAGTCTTGGGTTTCACACCGGTCCAGTTCGGGACTTCGGACGTCGGATCGATCAGGTCTTCGGCGATCAGCGCCTCGCGATATTTCTCGCGCGCCCATGCGATCAACTCGGGGTCCATTAAATTACGAAAGAACAGCACGCCATCGTCTTTCCAACGCTTCCGAATGGCCGGGCCGTTCCCGATTAGGTCGGAACTGTCGGTCAGAGTTGCTACGTCTATCATAACCGTCTCCAAAAAGTCTGCCCACCTGTGCGGGCTTCGGACGCGACGCATATGGCCGGATCCGACAGCGCGACGTCTCTCGCCAGACCAGCTTGCTGCCGCAGATACCAAATGCGCCTTTTGAAGTATTTGAGTCTGCGTGGCCGTTCCAGCCGGCATCGTCCGGAAAAAATGTTAGTCAGTCCGCGCCGGGCATCAATCCAGGTGGTGCCTTATACCGGGACAGGAGAGTAAGCTGATCCCAAGTAATTGCTCACGGGGTTGGCGGAAAGGGTTGCGGCGGGCGTGGGTAACTGATTCATCCAGCAGATGCCGCTTCCTCCTCGCTTTGGTCTGAGTGACGCTGACAAGGATGCGTTGCCGGCGCAGCAACAGGATATGATCGAGCGGCCGGTGGTGCGGATCACAGAAGTCAAAGCATTGGTGGGCAAGCCCCGCAAGACGTCGGTCAACTCGCATATCCCGCCGTCGAAAGACGGGATCGGTCGTGACCGGAAGCGGCGCAAACTATCGGCTTGGCCGCGGCTTTCTCGAGAAGGCAAAACCCGGCCGCTGACCGAGATGCCGGACAGGACCGAGCCGCCGGATTGCAGATGCCTGCGGTCATTGCGGGACGGACGTGTCGAGCGCCTCTCGGGGCATTGTCAGACCAACGTGGTAGGCGGGGCGGGGGGATGATACCGGCTCTTGATGAGCCGAAAATCGAGGGCACTTCCGCATAGCCCGTTTCGCCGTTTCAACTCGTCACCGGAGGTGATCCGGCTCGTGGTCATGATGTACGTCCGATTTCCGCTATCGCTGCGCAACGTCGAGGACCTGCTGTTCGAGCGCGGCATCGACGTCTGTCACGAGACGGTGCGCATGTGGTGGAATAGGTTCGGCCCGATGTTCGCCGGCGATATTCGCCGTCAGCGGGTAAGTCGAATGCGGGGCTTCCGCCACTGGCGCTGTCATCTCGGCGAGATGTACGTGAAGTTGGACGGCGAGATGGTGTACCTCTGGCGGGCGGTCAATCATGAGGCCGAGATCCTCGAGAGCTACATTACCAAAACCAAGGATGCAGCGCTCACTTTCGTGAAGAAGGCGCTGAAACGTCACGGCAGGCCTGAGGCGATCACTACCGACGGGCTTCGTTCCTATGGTGCCGCGATGAAGGAGCTGGGCAATGCCGCTAAGCAGGAGGTAGGACGGTGGGCGAACAACCGGGTTGAGAACAGCCACCTGTCGTTCCGACGAAGGGAGCGCGCGATGCTGCGTTTCCGGCGAATGAAGACCCTGCAAAAGTTCGCCTCTGTTCACGCCAACGTGCACAACCATTTCAATCTCGAACGCCACCTCGTCGACCGCCAGACCTACAAGGACCGACGCTCCGCAGCACTTGCGGAGTGGCAGATCCTCGCGAGCTAGGCCGCCGCGCTCAACGACTGAACTGCATCGTGTGGAGAGCGGTTCGCGTTAGACTGACAGCACCTTCGCCGGCGCTAGGCAAACGATAATCGCAATTTTGCGGAGGCAATTCGTTTGACAGCAGGGCGGCTGAAGGCGCCATCTACCCCACCCGGGGGGGCCTCGCACGTGATCGCGCGGTTCAACGAGACGGTGCGCGAGATGGGGGAGATGATCTGTATTTGGCGCCAGCCACTCAGGCTGCTCGATAGTAAGTTACGCCGGTTCCTCGGCAAAGTGCCAACAAGGTCGCTGGCCGAGCGTGGCGCACCTCAGTCTATGGGCTAGGCCGCGCATAATGCCGCTCAAGCGTGCTCGCTTGGCAGATGAACGAATAGCGGTTTCCGGGCAGCGAATGGGAGCGTGTGAATGACCGGAATTGGGTCAAGTCGACGTCACGGTTGCAACCACGTCAGCGCGTCGAACTCGCGTGCGAATTGAACGCGGGCGGCTTGTTCATAAACCCTTTGGCCGCCGGCACCGTTCGTTAGCACCACCAAGCCGGCGCCGCTGGCGAGATCGAGAACGAACAGGTTGGCGACGCCGTCGTTGGCACCCCAGTGCCACGCGAAGCGATCCGAGCCCAAATGTTCGAGTCCCCACCCCATGCCCCAGGAAAGACCGGCTTCGACTGTCACGGTCGGCGTGTTCATGTCCGGGTAGCGTTGAGCGAAGCTAAGGAATCGGGCGTAGTCGCCGGCAGTCGTCCACAGTCCCGCCGCCATGTTCGGGGTCATAAAGATGGGCAAAGTCGGCTTGCCAAGCGCTTTGGCCGCTGCAATCCGATCGCCCTGTGTCCACGTTTCGACTGGTCGCCGGGGCCCAGCGTCCCGGCTCGCGTGGAACTTGGCGGGACCCGCGTCCGGCATCAGTTCGCCGCCAGCATCATCGGCCCATGCCACCATGGGTGTTTGCCCGGCTGTCCAGCCGTAGCTGCTTCGCGTCATGCCTGCCGGCGTCAGCACGCGGGAGCCGACGACCTCCGCCGCGGTCTGCCCGGTTATCGCCTCGGCGAGACGCGCGAGCAAGGTGTAGCCCTCCCCGGAATAGCGGAAGTCGGAGCCAGGCCTGAACCTGCTCACCAGACCGCTGTTCGCTTCGGTTCGCCAGTTCGGCAGCCGGCCGAGATCCATCTTCCATTGAGGGCCTAGCAGGCGGTATGAACGGATGGCCGAAGTTGGGGAGCTAAAAACTGGTCACGAATGACCGGGAATGTGAAGGAAATCGGGCATTGGTAGATGTACGATATCCTCCAAAGCATGAAGCCGCGGGCCGCAAATGCTGGTCTATGGGTTTTTCGCTTTTCGCGTCGGTGTGAGGGGCATGCAACGGCCGACCGGGCGGGTACTGGTGGGCTGAAGGGTAGCTTTTAGGCCGCAAGTGTGGCCTGCATTTGGGTCTGAACAACGACGTGGAAGGGCGCTCAGCTCGCTAGACGACATCGTCGACGCGAGCGTCATCATCGCCGGAAGCGCACAGGTCGCGCAGCGGAATGAGGGCGAGCCATACCGGGTCATGGCGCGGTGGTCCCGGTCGGGTTGGTGTCATGCGGCGGTGCGCGGGGCTGGCGCCAGCGTTCGAAGGTTTCGATGACGAGCATGCGTCCC
>JAYVRZ010000290.1:0-3757 GCA_043775965.1 Sphingomonas sp. | reverse complement strand
CCGATATCAAACGACGAGATGTCCGACGACTGATATAGTTGGCGATGGACCACGGCTAGAGCATCAACACGCTCCAACATGGAGTCGAGCTTTGCGGTCATAACCGGATCATCGATCGATCGAACCTGTAACCGCAAGAGAGACCCGATCATCGTCAGGTTGTTCTTCACCCGGTGATCGACTTCGTGGAGAAGAATGGTCTTGGCATCCAGCGCAGCGCGTAGATCGGCTGTTCGTCGCTCGACCTCACGCTCCACCAGTTCTTTCTGCTGGCTGATTACTTCCTGCGCTTCGACGCGCTCTGTCACATCCATCTGGGATGCAAAAAAGAAGCGTACGATCCCTTCCTTGTCGCGGACTGGCGACATGTACAACGCATTCCAGAACGTCGTTCCGTCCTTGCGATAGTTCAGCAGATCGACATCGACGTCGCTCTCGCCTTTTATCGCTGCGCGGACCTTCTCGATGGTCTTCAGGTCCGTGTCGGGCCCCTGCAGAAAGCGACAATTGCGGCCGATGATCTCTTCGCGTTCGTAACCGGTCAGCGTCTGAAACGCGACATTGCAGAACACGATAGGGTTGTCAGGCTGTGACGGGTCCGTAACGACCATGGGCATGCGGGTAGCACGGACGGCTGCGGCAAATGGATCGCCCCGGCCGTGCTCATACTCGAGCGTATCGGTCAGGTGCCAGTTTTCACGTTGCTTCAAGTGTACCTCCGGCGAATGCCAGAGGGCTCACGCAGAGCGTGCAACGTAGGGTGTCGGTATCGGTTCCCATGAGCCGCTGGGACTGGGCAAACTCGCCTTTTCAGGTAGCTCTGTACGCGGCTTACACGAAGCTTTCGGTATCCGATGGAGACAGTAACGGCCCGCCCCCACGGGGTAGCAAGGGCGGACCGGCTTCGGTCGGAGGACGACCGCGGCGCGAGATAAACGTCTTTCTCCGATAGGGTTTCCCGCTGATGCAAAACCGGGCGGGCTATGATGCCTGATTTAGCATCGCGGCTACCTTTGCCGACAGCGCCTCAAGGGTGAATGGCTTGGTCAGGAGCTCCATGCCCGGTTCAAGATGCCCATTCCCAACGGCAGCATTCTCGGCAAACCCGGTAATGAACAGCACCTTCAACCCTGGCCTGATTAGGCGAGCAGCGTCTGCAACCTGGCGGCCGTTCATCCCGCTTGGAAGACCTACATCGGTGATCAGCAGCTCGATCCGAGCACCCGACTGCAGCACCTCCAATCCAGCGGCGCCGTCGCCGGCACTGAGGACGGTGTAGCCCTGCTCGTCGAGCACCTCGTCAATGAGATGCCGAATGGTCGGCTCGTCATCAACGACAAGGACCGTTTGCCCCTCCGATGTCATCGGCATGTTGGGTCGGATTTCGGCGTATACATCATCGGCGTCGCCGAGATGCCTTGGTATATAGACGCAGATGGTCGTGCCCTGGCCAACCTCCGAATAGATGCTGACCGACCCGCCGGACTGCCTTGCAAACCCATAGACCATCGACAGGCCAAGACCTGTTCCCTGGCCAATCGGTTTCGTGGTGTAGAACGGTTCAAAAGCGCGGCTGATGACCTCGGGCGTCATGCCTGTCCCGGCGTCCGTAACGCATACCGAGATATACTGGCCCGGGATAAGGTCACGGTCCCGCGCGATCGTCTCGTCGATCCACGTATTTGCGGTTTCGATGATAAGTTTGCCGCCTTCCGGCATCGCATCGCGACCGTTGATGCATAGGTTCAATACGGCGTTTTCCAACTGGCCGGCATCGATATTGGCGGTCCACAATCCGGCAGCGCCTATGACCTCCACAGGTGCGGTTGCGCCGACTGTCCGCGCAAGCATGTCCTCCAACCCCTGCAGCAGGCGATTGACGTCGGTGGGCCTGGGATCGAGCGTCTGTCGACGCGAAAAAGCGAGTAGCCGCTGCGTCAGCGAGGCGGCACGACGCCCGGCACCTTGCGCTGCGTCGATAAAACGATCCAGATCGTCGAGACGCCCATGTGCTACACGGAGTTGCAGCAACTCCAGATTGCCCATCATCCCGGTCAACAGGTTGTTGAAATCATGCGCGAGACCGCCGGTGAGCTGGCCGACTGCTTCCATTTTCTGGGCATGACGCAACGCGTCTTCGGATCGGGCGAGTGCCTCTTCTGCAATGACCTGTGCGGTGACGTCACGACCGGTCGCGTAGGTCAGATTGCCGGCGGGCGCTGCCGCCCAGGATATCCAGCGCACCGTGCCATCCTTATGCCGATACCGGTTTTTGATCTGAGGCTCACCGCCTTCGGCTGATGCCTCATAAGCGTCCACGGTTTTCTCATGGTCGTCCGGCACCACGAAGTCGTTGACGTGATGGCCGATCAACTCGGCTTCATCGTAGCCGAGCAGCGTCGTCCAGGCCGGATTGACCCGCCGGAAGATGCCATCGAAATCGATCACCAGCATCAGATCAGGCGATGTGTCCCACATCCTGTCCCGTTCGGCAGTCCGCTCGACCACCTGTCGCTCCAGCGTTGCGTTCAGAGCGATAAGTTCGGCTTGGCTGTCGGCAAGGGCGCGATCGGCAAGGACGCGGGCGGTCGTCTCGTTGGTGAAGATGAACAGGCCAGCGATGTCGCCCGAAGCACCGAGAATGCGTGAATACGAGAATGTGAACCAGGTATCCGCAACGCCGCGATCGGTGTCGAGCTTCCATGGCAAATCGGTGAAGCGCCGGCTGTTGCCCGCAAACGCATCCTCGATGATCGGCATGGCCTGATCCAAAGCATCCGCCCATACCTCGCGGAACGGTGCTCCCATCGCCCAGGACAGGCGAGGTCCTAGCAATGGAGAATACGCGTCGTTGAAAAAGAACGTCAGTTCATCACGGCCCCACGCCAGGATCATTGATTCCGGCGAGTTCAGGATCGTGCTGAGCGTTGCTTTCAGTGCGTCCGGCCAGCCGGCAGGAGGACCAAGGGGGTGCCTTGTCCAATCCCGTGCGAGAATGAGGGATGTCGCCCGGCCACCGCCGCCAAGGAAGCGAAGATCACCAGGAAGGTCACCATTACCATGCAGTGAAAGATCGATCATAAGTGTCTGGTTGATAGCAGCATCCGCCAGCTTCGCGCGTACATTAGTCAGCAATCCTCGTGCGGAACTGAGCTGCCGCGCCCCCACACGCATTGATCGATCCAGTCGCTCATTATCTGACCTGTCTAAAACCACATGGGACTGTTGAAAAAGCCACGTGGCTCGATCGTTAGCGGGCCGGGCTTGGCCCTCGCGGGTTCTGCTTGCAAGCGAACCAAGGAGCAGCGGCCATGATGGGTGAGCAGCGGCAGAGCGGCAAAGGTGCAAGCTGGCGCGCGTTGGGTGCGATGATGCCCCCCGACCATGTTCTACGCCGGATCGACCGCTTTCTTGATATGACCGAACTGCGTGACGCACTGGCCGCGCATTATAGCCCCAAGGGACGGCCTTCGATCGCACCCGAACTGCTGATCCGCATGGCGCTCATCGGTCGCCTGTTTGCCATCACGTCCGAACGCCGACTGTGCGAAGAAAGGCGGCCGCTACCGGAGGCGTACGCGGAAGGCTGTCATCGCTGCCGATCACTGCGGCGAGTTGATGCGCTGCCCAAGTTCCATCGCTTCGGCACCATAGAGGGGTTCGCCTGGCAGCATGTCGCTGGTCCAGCGCCGGTAATTGGGCCGTGCGAACGTCTGCTGGTGACGCAGCCAACCTATCGGCTGACGCTCGACGCTGT
>JAYVRZ010000289.1:0-25231 GCA_043775965.1 Sphingomonas sp. | reverse complement strand
GGGTGCCGCCATTGCGGCGGCACCCCCATAATCGGCCGGGTACCCTGCTTGTGACCGGGTATCACATCCCCTAACGCGGGCAAATGAAACGTCTTGCTGTGTATTGCGGGTCGGCGACGCCGGCCGATCCTGTTTATATCGAGGGCGCTAGGGCGCTGGGGCTGGCTTTTGCCGAGCGGGGGATCGGCCTCGTTTATGGCGGCGGGCGGACCGGGCTCATGGGCGCGATCGCCGATGGCGCGCTCGAGGGCGGCGGCGAGGTTATCGGGGTTATTCCTCAGGCCTTGGTCGATGCGGAGGTGGCGCATCGGGGGCTTACCGAGTTGCACGTCGTCAGCGGCATGCATCAGCGGAAGCAGATGTTCACCGATCTTTCCGACGGGTTCGTGACGATCCCGGGCGGAACGGGGACGATGGACGAGCTGTGGGAGGCGCTGAGCTGGGCGCAGCTCGGCTATCATGCGGATCCGGTCGGACTGCTGAATACCGCTGGCTATTACGATCATCTGATCGCGTTCTGGGAGAAGATGGGCGAGGTCGGGTTCCTGCGGCCGCAGCACCGGGATCTGCTGATCGTTGCGGATACGCTGGACGTGCTGCTCGACCGGATGGGGCGCCATGTCCCGACGCAGCCGATCGTGCGGATGAACGCGGCCGATCTGTGAGATTGAGTGCTCCCTACAACAGCTGCCGCCACCGCGACGCGTGCCGCCACCCCGGCGAAGGCCGGGGCCCAGTTGGAAAGGTAGAGGTAACGACGCGCCGCGTCAGCCAAGTCCTGTCCCCCAACTGGGCCCCGGCCTCCGCCGGGGTGGCGCATCTAACGGTGGTGGCGTGCGAGATGATGACGTGACCCCCCCCCTGCCCTCGCGCGAGGCGATCGTCGCTACCGCGCACGAGTCGATTTCGCGCGGGTCGAAGAGTTTTGCTGCGGCCAGCCTGTTGTTCGACAAGCCGACGCGGGAGCGGGCCTGGCTGCTGTATGCGTGGTGCCGGCGGTGCGACGATATCGCCGATGGGCAGGATCATGGCCACGGCATGACCGTGGTCGAGGACGCCCCTGCCCGGCTCGTCGCGCTGTCGGCAATGACCGAGCAGGCGCTGGCGGGCGAAGTGGTCGGTGAGCCGGCGTTCGATGCGCTGCGGATCTTCGCGGCGGAGACCCGGCTACCGAGGCGGTTTGCGCGCGACTTGGTCGAGGGATTCGCGCTGGATGCGCGCGAGTGGCGACCGCGGTCGGAGAACGACCTCTACAAATATTGCTATCATGTCGCGGGTGTCGTCGGGTGCATGATGGCGATCGCGATGGGCGTCGACCCGGACGACGAGGACACGCTCGATCGCGCGTGCGATCTGGGGATGGCGTTCCAGCTCGCCAATATCGCGCGCGATGTCGAGGAGGATGACCGGGTGGGCCGCTGTTATCTGCCCGAGGACTGGCTGGTCGAGATGGACTTTCCGCCGGGGCAGCACATGAAGCCGCCGTTTCGCTCACGGCTTGCAGTGTTGACGCGGCGGATGGCGGATCGGGCTGCGGCGTTCGAGGCTAGCGCTCGGGAAGGGACGCCAGCGCTGTCGTTCCGGTCGGCGTGGGCGGTGCTGTCGGCGGCGGGGATCTATGGCGCGATCGGGCGGACCGTGGCGGCGCGTGGGGAGCATGCGTGGGATCACCGGGTGACGACATCGGGGATGCAGAAGCTGGGGTTTATCGTGACGGCGGCGCGGGAGGCGGCTGGTCGGAAGCGGCTGTATCCGCGGACCCCGCGGGATACGGAGTTGTGGACACGGCCTCGGTAGAGCTAGCCAACTTTGTTCTCCCGCGAAGGCGGGAGCCCAGTCTGGGTCCCCGCCTTCGCGGGGAAACAATTAGCCGAGCGTCTTGGCTCTTCCGGTCTTCGCCATCAGCTGGCCCTGCGCACGACAATTTGCGCCGATCATCGGGTAGGGAACATCAGTGTTCTGCGCCAACTGATCGGGCAGTGCCGCGCGGCACTGGGCCATCGTTTCGTAGCGCGCCGGGATCACGCGCGCCTCGGTGCAGTTCACGTTGCCGTCACCGCAGCCCATGATGGCCATGACGTAGAACAGCGGTTCCATTTCATTCTCCAGTGGATCGCGGTGGAAGACGTTGTGGCCGACGTCGGACACGATACCAAAAGCGACGAAGTGGCAGGATTGTTCCCCCAACTGCTTTCGCCGGGGCTTGACTGCACCTACATCGCATCGATCCATGCCCCCTGACACGTACACCTCCACCCGCGCGGACCAGCCCTTGCTGCCGACGCTGCGCCGCTTCCTGCCGTTCCTGTGGCCGGCGGGACAGCCCAAGCTGAAGGCGCGGATCGTCGTCGCGATGACGCTGGTGATCGCGTCGAAGCTGATCCAGGTTTTCGGGGCGGCATTCACGCTGAAATACGCGGTCGACCGGATGGCGGGGAACGATCGCACCGCGCTGACGCTCGTCGTGCTGCTGGTCGTCGGGTATGCGGCGTCGCGGTTCGGGACGACGCTGTTCGACAATCTGCGCAACGCGGTGTTCGAGCGGGTCGGGCAGGACGCGTCGCGGCGGCTGGCGGCACAGGTGTTTCGCCATCTGCATGCGCTGAGTCTCGATTTTCATCTGTCGCGGCGCACGGGTGCGGTCACCAAGGTGGTCGAGCGCGGCACCAAGAGCATCGACACGATGCTGTATTTCCTTTTGTTCAACATCGCGCCGACCGTGTTCGAACTTGTGCTGGTGCTCGGGCTGTTCTGGACCAAGTTCGGCGTGCCACTGGTGATTGCGACTGTGGTGATGGTGGTCGGCTACATCCTCTTCACGCGGATGGTGACCGACTGGCGCAACGCGCTGCGCGCGCGGATGAACGACCTCGACACCGGCGCGGTCGCGCATGCGGTGGATTCGCTGCTGAACTTCGAGACGGTCAAGTATTTCGGTGCGGAAGAGCGTGAGGCGCGGCGCTACGACAGCGCGATAACGGCCTATTCCGAGGCGGCGGTGAAGAGTGAGAATTCGCTCGCGTGGCTCAACCTTGGTCAGGCGCTGATCACCAACGTGATGATGGCGGGGGGCATGGGCTTCGTCGTGTGGCGGTGGAGCAAGGGCCTCGCCTCGGCGGGCGACGTGGTGTTCGTGTCGACGCTGCTGGCGCAGCTGTTCCGGCCACTCGATCTGCTCGGGATGGTGTATCGGACGATCCGGCAGGGTGCGCTGGACATGGCGGCGATGTTCGACCTGATCGATACGCCCGCGACCGTGGTGGATGCGCCGGGTGCGCCTGCGCTGGCGGTGAGCGCGGGGCATGTCCGGTTCCAGAACGTGTCGTTCGGGTACGACGCGGGGCGGCCGATCCTGCGCGATCTGGAGCTGGACGTGCCAGCGGGATCGACGCTGGCGGTGGTCGGGCCGTCGGGTGCGGGCAAGTCGACGCTCGCGCGGTTGCTGTACCGGTTCTACGACCTGACGGGCGGGCGGATTACCGTCGATGGGCAGGATATATCGCAGGTAGCGCAGGCTTCGTTGCGCGCCGCTATCGGCATCGTGCCGCAGGATACCGTGCTGTTCAACGACACGATCGGCTACAATATCGCTTACGGGCGCGAGGGTGCGGGGGCCGCGGAGGTGGAGTCGGCAGCTAAGGGCGCGGCGATCTCCGGGTTCATCGAGCGCCAGCCCTTGGGGTACGAGACGCGGGTCGGCGAGCGTGGATTGAAGCTGTCCGGGGGCGAGAAACAGCGCGTGGCGATCGCGCGGACGCTGCTGAAGAACCCGCCAATTTTGATTTTGGACGAGGCGACGTCGGCGCTCGACAGCCGGACCGAGGCGGAGATCCTGGGTACGCTGGAGGCGATCGAGCGGGGGCGGACGACGATCGTGATCGCGCACCGGCTGTCGACCGTGGTGCATGCGGACCAGATCGTCGTGTTGGAGGCGGGGCGGATAGTCGAGAAGGGGACGCATGCGGACCTGTTGCGGCGGGACGGCGTGTATGCGGAGATGTGGAACCGGCAGGCGCAGGAGCGCGCTGGGGAAGCGGATGGGGCGTTGGCGGCGGAATAGGCGACTATACTCATACCTTCTTCCGTCACCCCAGCGGAGGCCGGGGCCCAGTTGGAGAGGTTGCAGTAACGGCGCGCCGCCTTTCGTTATCGACGTCCCCCAACTGGGCCCCGGCCTTCGCCGGGGTGGAGCTATGGTCGAACGGTGCCGTTCTAATTCCGATGGGTAATCCCCCCCTACCGAGCCACTCCTGTTCCCTCGCGAAGGCGGGGGGCCAAGGCCAAGCAGTGTCTCGCCTGTGATTCCTGGGCCCCCGCGTTCGCGAGGGAACAGAAGAAGGTCTTATATCGGGATCGTCGGGTCCAGTTCGCGCAACCGCGCCTCGATCGCCGCGGAATATTGGTAGATGTGGGTCAGGTCGGACAGCAAATGCCGCGTTTCGTCCTTGCCGGCGAACATGCCGAGATACTTGGTGGTGATGCCGTTAAAGTGCATCCGTGCGATCGTCTTGCGGTTGTTGTCGTCGAGCAGGATCGCGCAATAGGACTTCGCGTCGCGGACGATCACGCGTTTCGGGTCGACCAGGCGCGAAGCGATCGCCTGGATGATGTGGAAGCCAGAAATCTCCTCCTGCGTGGTAACGATGCCGTCCCCGTCTGAGGGATCGTCGTCCGCGCCCGCGGGCAGGTCCTCGATTGGGCTGGATGCCTTGAGCGCGGACGACAGGCGTTCGTTGACGAAATCGCGGATCAGCGCGGCGATCGCGGGGGCGAGCAGCTTGGCGAACCCGTCCTTGATCGCCGGCGTCAGGCGGCCGCCGTGGACGCGCTGCGCCATCATCCGGACGAACTCGTCGGATGGCTCGGCGAACTCCTTTTCGAGTTCGAGGCGGATCAGCGACTGCGTCTTGAGGTTGCCGGCCTCCTGGACGATCTTGTCGATGTCGAACGCGGCCTTGGTGAACTTCTCGAGCGTGCGGATGTCGCCGGGCTTGATCGCGTCCATCGTGAAGGTGAAGAACGGCTTGTCGTCCATCTTGTTCGGGCGCTCGATGTCCGAATAGAATTGGTAGACGACGCCGTTGGTGAGCACCGCGAGGCGCGCGTCGGTGACGCTGAAATAGCGGAACAACTGGCCGGCGTGGTTGACGTTGAGCTGGACCGAGGACGGCTTGCACTCGATCAGGATCGATACTTTCCCACCGGCGCAGATTGCGTAGTCGACCTTCTCGCCCTTCTTGGTGCCTACGTCGGCGGTGAATTCGGGGACGACTTCGGACGGGTTGAACACGTCGTAGCCGAGCGACTGGAGGAACGGCATCACCAGCGCGGTCTTCGCTGCCTCTTCGGTCAGCAGGACTTCACGGTGTTCGATCGTGCGCTTCTGCAGCTCGGCCAGCCTGATGCTCAGTTCCATGCGCGTCCCCCATTTGTGATGGAGGATGCAGACGCGCGGCGGTGCGGTCCATGATCGGACCGCGATAGACTGGCCGGATCTGGACCTATCCGACCCGCTGCGTGCGGCGCCAGTAGAAGAAGGAGTAGAGGATCGGGGTGGCGATCATCACCAGGAAGATCGCGACGACGAACGAGCCTCGCGCCTCGCTCTGCATCGGGACGATCGCGAGCAGGATCAGCGCGAGCCCGGACGCCATCATGATGCGGCCGCCATAGCGATGCGTGGCGATCCAGTTGTCGGGATCGATGATCGCCCAAGGGGTACGGATGCCGACGTAGAAACCGGGGCGTGATTTGGGCAGCACGTTGCCGAGCATTGCCAGGAACGCGCCCATGCCGGCGAGCATCGTCGTGGCGGGAAGCGTCGCACCGAGGGCGGGCGCGGCGATCAGCGCTTCGGTCAGCGCCATGATGCCGAGCAGCCCTGCCCACGCGGTACGGTAGAGCGGGGCGGACTGTTCGAGCTTGTCCTGCAACGGTTCGAGCGAGGGCAGCGCCGCCATCAGCAGCGATATGGCGATCGTCAGCGCGACCGGCATGAACAGCGCGGTGCCGGCGTCGGCGAAGCGATCGGCGAGGCCGTCCGGACCCCAGTGGGTGGGGAGTTGCGTGTCCGCGGGCACGCGCCCAAGCGCGACCGCGGCGACGACCGCGAGAGCGGCGGTGGTCAGTATCGATGCTATGACGAGGTTTCGGTAGCGCATGCGTCCCCCTTCTGGTCTTGCGTATCGCCGACCCGGAGCCGGCCCATGAAGCCCATCACCACTTCCTCCATTACCGACAGGTCGAGCGTATAGACGATCGACGTACCGCGGTTCTCGGCCTGGATGAGGCCCGCGGCCTTCAGCTTTGCGAAGTGGTTCGACATGGTCGGTTTCGACACCGCGAACGCATCGGCAAGCGCACCGGCGGTCATCGCGCCGCCTTTCAGCAGTTCGAGAATGCGGCGGCGCGTCGGGTGCGCGAGGGCGTCGAAGACCGAATCCATGCGAGGGATATATTAGGGCGCAGACTAATTAGCAAGATGACTAATCACCTCTTCGCGTGGATTGATTGCGCTTCGCTCCCCTGCTGTTCCTCGCGAACACGGGGGTCCAGGATTCACGGGCGGTCGCGCTGCTAGATCCTGGGCGCCCGCGTTCGCGAGGGAACACAGAAGAGTAGATGAAAGACTTCCGCTATCCTCGACATCGCCCCGCGGATCGCTACCTAGACGGCAATGGCACTCGACCCCCTTCCCGATCTTCAGCGCATCTTCGGCTTTCCTGATTTTCGCGGCGTGCAGCGCGATGTCGTCGACCGGGTGCTTGCCGGGCAGCGGACTCTGGCGGTGATGCCGACGGGGGCGGGCAAGTCGCTGTGCTACCAGTTGCCGGCGACGATGCTGGAGGGGACGTGCGTGGTCGTCTCGCCGCTGATCGCGCTGATGCACGACCAGTTGCGCGCGGCGACCGCTGTGGGGATCAAGGCGGCGACGCTGACGAGCGTCGACACCAATCGCGAGGAGACGATCGCTCGGTTTCGGGCGGGCGATCTCGACTTACTGTACGTTGCGCCGGAGCGGGCCTCGAACGAGAGCTTCCGCAATCTCCTGTCGCAAGCGAAGATCAGCCTGTTCGCGATCGACGAGGCGCACTGCGTCAGCGAATGGGGGCATGATTTCCGGCCGGACTACCGGTTGCTGCGGCCTCTGCTCGATAGTTTTCCGGATGTGCCTCGGCTGGCGCTGACAGCGACTGCGGACGCGCACACGCGGGCGGATATCCTCGAGCAGCTCGGAATCTCGCAGGAGGGGCTGATTGTGTCGGGGTTCGACCGGCCGAACATTCGCTATGCGATTTCGGGGCGCGACAACGTCAACCGGCAGATCGCGGACATCCTCGAGAAGATCCCGGGGCCGGGAATCGTCTATGCGCAGACTCGCGCCGCGACCGAGAAGCTGGCCGAGGCGCTGGGGCGGAGCGGGCGGCCGACGCGGGCCTATCACGCCGGGCTCGATCCGCAGGTGCGCGCGAAGAACCAAGCCGATTTCGTCGCGAGCGAGGACATGGTGATCTGCGCCACTGTCGCGTTCGGGATGGGGATCGACAAGCCCGACGTCCGGTTCGTGGCGCATGCCGGGCTGCCCAAGTCGATCGAGGCCTATTATCAGGAAACCGGGCGCGCAGGGCGTGACGGCGACCCGGCGATCGCGCACCTGTTCTGGGGCGCGGAGGATTTCGCGCGCGCGCGGCAGCGGATCGGCGAGGTCGAGCCCGAGCGGCAGGCGGGCGAGCGGCAGCGGCTGACCGCGATGGGCGGGCTGGTCGAGACCGCCGGATGTCGGCGGCGGATCCTGCTCAAGCATTTCGGCGAGGAGCGGCTCGAGGATTGCGGGAATTGCGACAATTGCCTGGGTAACGTCGATGCGGTCGACGCGACCGAGACCGCGCGGAAATTCCTGTCGGCGGTGTTCCGGACCGGGCAGATGTTTGGGGTGGGGTATATCGAGGGCATCCTGACGGGCGTGTCCAGCGAGCGGAGCCTGATGAACGGGCACGAGGCGTTGTCGGTGTACGGGATCGTCGAGGGCGACGAGGTGGCGTTGCTGAAGCCGGTGTCGCGCGCGCTGATGCTGAAGGATGCGCTGCGCACCAATCCGCATGGCGGTCTCGAGTTCGGGCCGGCGGCGAAGGCTATCCTGAAGGGCGAGGCGGCGGTTTCGATCGTCGTACCGCCCAAGCGCGAGCGGCGGCGCAAGGGTGCGGTTGGCGCGACGCCGAACCCGGTCGACGATCCGCTGTTCGAGGCTTTGCGCGTGCGGAGGCGCGATCTGGCGAAGGAAGCGGGCGTTCCACCGTATGTGATCTTCCACGATTCGGTGTTGCGTGACATTGCGCGGCAGCGGCCGGGATCGCGGGAGGAGCTGAGCCTGCTTTCAGGCATTGGCGCGCGGAAACTCGACGCCTATGGGGATGCCTTCCTCCAGGTTATCCGCGAGTCCGCATGATACGGCAAATCAACGAAAGTATTTCGGTCGCGCCGCAGATTGCGGTCGAGCAGGTCGCCGACATCGCCGCGGCGGGATACACGACGATCGTCAACAACCGGCCCGACGACGAGGATGCGGGGCAGCCTTCGGGTGATGCGATTCGTGCGGCGGCGGAGGCGGCTGGGCTGCGGTATGTCGCGATCCCGGTGACGCATGCGGGCTTCTCGCATCCGCAGATCGACGCGATGACGCAAGCGCTGACGGATTCGGTTGGGCCTGTGCTGGCCTATTGCCGGTCGGGGACGCGGAGCTGCAATCTCTGGGCACTGGCGGCGGCGAAGGCTGGGCGCAACCCGAACCTGCTGCTCGCGCAGGCCGAGGACGCCGGGTATGATTTGCGCGGTATCCGGCCGATGCTGGACGCGCTCGCAGGGCCGCGATGACGCCTGCAATCGTCGGCGGCATCGTGGCCGTCGTCGTGCTGTTGCTCGCCGGCCTGGGATGGATGGTCGTGCGGATGCGACGCGTCGTGAAGATCGAGACACCGGAGGAGGCGGCAGACGCGGCACAGGCGCAGCTTCGCGGTTTTGCGGTGGCCGGCGCCGTCGTGGGTGCCGATGGCCAAGGTGCGCTGGCGATCGCGGACGATGGGCGCGTCGCTGCGGTCAAGCGGATCGGCAAGCGACTGGCGGTGCGCGAGGTGTCCTGGCGGACGGTGCGCGCGACGCGAGAGGGGATCCTGGTGGAGACCGGGGACAAGGCTTTGGGCGCGGTGATGCTGGTGCAGGTGGACGTGCTGGATATCCGACGGTTGGCGCCGAAGAGCGTGCGGGTTTAGCGGCGCGGGCGGTCGCAAGGTTGCGTCTTGCCCCACAGGGCTCCTCACCGAGTATCCGCCCCCCGCCCACCCGTCATGCCCCGTTCGATCTGAGTAGCTGCCGAGCGTGTCGAAGCGGCGTATCGAAGGTCATGGCGCGCGAAACACCTGCTTCGATACGCTCCTGGCGATGCTTCCGGTCGCTACTCGGCGCGAACGGGAGGGGTTGGGTATGCCAGTCCTTCGACGCTCTCCGTTATGCCGGACTTGTTCCGGCATCCGCCTTTCCGCATAATCGATAGCTGAAACTTTTGCGGGACCGTGGCCCCCGTTACAGGTCCGGGGTGACGGGTTGGGAGGCCGGCCGTCCTATTTTGCGCCCACAGGACCTGAGGCCGCTACAACGCGTCTTGTGTTCCTCCACCACGCCACACCATCCCGGCGGAGGCAGGGGTACAATCGGCAGGGTCGATGTAACTGGGATCGTCCGGCGTTATTACCGCCCCCAATTGGGCCTCGGCCGTCGCCGGGGTGGTCTTTTAACCGGGGTGGTCCTCACGGCGTAGGGATCCGAGTGCCGAACGACGCCGGGGGGACGGCACTCTTCTGCTCCCCTTCCGCTTGCGGGAGAGGTCGGGGGAGGAGTTAACCTCATGTGCCGAGCGCCCGTACACGTACGTCGGCCCCTCCCCTAACCCCTGCGGGAGGCGAGAGGGGGATTCGGTCGGCTAGCCAATCGGCACCGACGCTTTGCTTGGTCCTGGGCTCCCGCCTTCGCGGGAGAACGAGGAAAGAGCCTACCCCTTCCCGTCGATCTCGATCGAAGTATCACTTCGATCGACCGACAAAAAATGGCCCGGTGCAGTGATGCACCAGGCCAAGGTTGTCCGCAGGAGGAACGTCGTGGGTGCGGGCTCGGGTGGCCCGCTACCGATCAGGTGTTCAGTTGTAGGCGCGTTCGCCGTGTTCGCCGATGTCGAGACCCTCGTGTTCGACTTCCGGCGAGACCCGGAGACCGGTCACTGCCTTGGCGATGAAGATCGCGATCGCGGTGCCGACCGAGGCCCAGATGATCGTCACGATCACCGCCTCGAACTGCACCAGCAGCTTGGCGCCCATCGCATAGTCGACCGCGCCGGGGCCGCCGAGCGACGGTGCGTAGACCACCGCCGTACCGATCGCGCCGATCATGCCGCCGATACCGTGGATCCCGAAGGCATCCAGCGAGTCGTCGTAACCGAGCATCGGCTTGAGCTTCGACACCGCCATGAAGCAGACGAGCGAGGCGATCGCGCCGAGGACGATGGCGCCGAACGGGCCCGAGTTGCCCGCGGCCGGCGTGACGGCGACGAGGCCGGCGACGATACCCGAGCAGAAGCCGAGCGCCGAACCCTTGTGACCCGAGAGCTTCTCGGCAAGCATCCAGAACAGCGCGGCAGACGCGGTGGCGACGAAGGTGTTCATCATCGCGAGCGCAGCCGATCCGTTCGCCTCGAGCGCCGAGCCGGCGTTGAAGCCGAACCAGCCGACCCAGAGCAGACCCGTGCCGATGCCGGTCATGACCAGCGAATGCGGGGCCATCGGCTCCTTCGGGTAACCGATGCGCTTGCCGAGGATCAGGGCTGCGACCAGTGCCGAGACGCCGGCGTTGATGTGAACCACGGTGCCGCCGGCGAAGTCGAGTGCGCCTGCCTTGAAGAAATACCCGCTCGATGCCCACACCATGTGCGCGATCGGGAAGTAGACGATGGTCAGCCAGACGAGGCCGAACACCATGACCGCCGAGAACTTCATGCGCTCGACGACCGAGCCCAGGACCAGCGCGATTGTGATCGCGGCGAAGGTCATCTGGAAGCAGATGAAGACATATTCGGGGATCTCGACGCCGGCGGTGAAGGTTGCCGACTGCGAGGCGGGCGTGACGCCCTTGAGGAACGCCTTGTCGAGGCTGCCGATGAAGTTGCTGAGCAGCGGGTTGGTGACGTCCGGACCGAACGCCAGCGTATAGCCCCACATCACCCAGATCAGCATCGCGAGCGCCGCCACGGCGCCGATCTGCGTCATCGTCGAAAGCATGTTCTTCGAGCGGGTGAGACCGCCGTAGAACAGCGCGAGACCGGGCAGGATCATCATCAGGACGAGGACCGTCGAGGTCATCATCCAGGCGGTGTCGCCCTTGTTCACCGTAGCGACGACCGGTGCCGCAGCGGCCTGAGCCCAGGCGGGTGCGGCGGCGATCATCGTCGCACCGAACCCCAGAGCCGCAACGGCGGCCTTTTTCATGTCATGCTTCATTGCGTCCCCCCTCACAGCGCAGAATCATCGGTCTCGCCGGTGCGGATGCGCACCGCCTGCCCGACGTCTAGCACGAAGATCTTGCCATCGCCGATCGCGCCGGTGTTCGCCGACGCCTGGATCGCCTCGACTACGCGATCGGCGAGACTGGCGGCGCAGACCACCTCGATCTTGATCTTTGGCACCATGTTGGTGCTGTATTCGGCCCCCCGATAGATCTCGGTCTGGCCCTTCTGACGTCCGAAACCCTTGACTTCGGTGACCGTCATACCCGCCACGCCGATCGTGGTGAGCGCTTCGCGCACCTCGTCCAGCTTGAACGGCTTGATGATGGCAATGACGAGTTTCATCGCGCCCCCTTCCCCAGTTGCTTGAGGATAGCCTCGCAATCTGCGTGCCAAGTGCGGCGTGGAGGGACGAGGCGTGGCCGGAGGGCGGGCAAACGTGAATTTGCGGTTAAAACTTGTGCAGTGCGGCGGAGGTGCCTGCTTTTTGGGCAGGATCGTCGCCCTTGGTGTTCTCCCGCGAAGGCGGGAGCCCAGGGTTACAAAGGATGGCGTTCGTGGTCCTGGACCCCCGCTTTCGCGGGGGAACAGCTAGCCGGGCGCTCTTAGTGGCGGAAGTGGCGCATGCCGGTGAAGACCATCGCAAGGCCGGCTTCGTCCGCCGCGGCGATGACGTCGGCGTCGCGGATCGAGCCGCCGGGCTGGATCACCGCCGTCGCGCCGGCCTCGACCGCCGCGAGCAAACCGTCGGCGAATGGGAAGAACGCGTCGGACGCGACCGCGGAGCCAATCGTGCGCGGGGTGGACCAGCCGGCCTTGTCGGCGGCGTCCTTGGCCTTCCATGCGGCGATGCGCGCGGATTCGAGGCGGTTCATCTGGCCCGCGCCGATCCCTGCGGTGCTGCCGTCCTTGGCGTAGACGATCGCGTTGGACTTGGTGTGCTTGGCGACGGTCCAGGCGAAGCGACAGTCGATCAGTTCCTGCTCGGTCGGCTGGCGCTTGGTGACGACGGTCAATTCACCCGGCGTGCCGTTGTCGCGACCCTGGACGAGCCAGCCGCCCGCGATCGACTTCGCCGTGAGACCCGTGCGCGCGGGATCGGGGAGATCGCCGGTGAGCAGCAGGCGGAGGTTCTTCTTGGCGGCGAACAGCGCGATCGCGTCCTCGTCCGCATCGGGGGCGACGACGACTTCGGTAAAGATGCCGGTGATTGCGCGCGCAGTTTCCGCATCGAGCGTGCGGTTGACGGCGATGATGCCGCCGAATGCCGACACCGTGTCGCAAGCGAACGCGGCGGCATAGGCTTCGGCGAGCGTGGCGGCGGTGGCGACGCCGCAGGGGTTGGCGTGCTTGACGATGACCACCGAGGGCGCGGCGTCGCGGAATTCGGCGATGAGTTCGAGCGCGGCGTCGGCGTCATTGAGGTTGTTGTAGCTGAGCGCCTTGCCTTGGAGCTGGCGCGCCTGGCCGATGCCGCGGACATTGCCGGTCGCGGTGTAGAAGGCGGCGGACTGGTGCGGGTTTTCGCCGTAGCGGAGCGTGTCACCGCGCTTCAGCGTGATCGGGAGCGTTGCGGGGAATTCCTCGGCCTGGTCTACCGTGCCGAACCAGGTCGCGATCGCCGAGTCGTACGCGGCGGTGGTGGCGAAGGCTTTCGCGGCGAGCTTCTTGCGGTCGTCGAGCGTCGTGGTGCCGCCCGAGACGAGCGCATAGTCGGCGGGGTCGGTGACGATCGCGACATAGGCGTGGTTCTTGGCAGCCGAGCGCACCATGCTGGGGCCGCCGATGTCGATGTTCTCAATCACGGTGTCGCGGTCGGCGCCCTTCGCGACTGTCGCCTCGAACGGGTAAAGGTTGACGATCACGAGGTCGATCGCGCCGATCTTGTGCTCGGCCATCGAGGCGGCGTGACCCGCATCATCGCGGACCGCGAGCAGCCCGCCATGCACCATCGGGTGGAGCGTCTTGACGCGGCCGTCCATCATCTCGGGAAAGCCGGTCAATTCTGACACATCACGGACTTCGAGCCCGGCGGCGCGGAGGGCGGTGGCGGTGCCGCCGGTGGAGACGAGCTCGACGCCGTGGCTCGCGAGCGCCTTGCCGAGATCGACGATCCCGGTCTTGTCGGAAACGGACAGGAGCGCGCGCTTGATCGGGATGCTGGTCATGAGGATCTTTCGTGGAGTCGCCGTGCGGCGGGCCTTAGCGTCGGTTGACGTTGCGGAACAGGGGGGCTCGTCCTCAACTCAGTCATCCCCGCGCAGGCGGGGATCCATATCCTCCCACGTCGACGATCCTATCGTGAAGCTCGCCAATATGGGTTCCCGCCTTCGCGGGAATGACGAAGGTGGGACCAATGGCGCGCGGAAACACCGCCTCCCCGGCGGAGGCCGGGGTCCAGGTGGAAAGGTCGCCGTGACGACGCGTCGTTCTTCGTTAGCAGCGGTTCCCAACTGGGCCCCGGCCTCCGCCGGGGAGGTGAATTTGTGGCGTTCGATCGGTGGTCAGCAGTGGTGCTGGGAGACCGTCAGGCCTTCTTCAGCGCCCAGCTCACGCTCGCCCCGCCGGCTGCGGCCTCGCCGGTGATCATCAGCTGCTGCGTCGCGACGGGGCGGCCGTCGGCGTCGATCCAGACGCTGTCCTCGACCACCAGCGCGCCGCCGCGGCAGCGGAATTGCCACAAGGGTCCGCCCGGCAAGCGGAGGATCGCGCCGAGGCCGTCCGCCGTGGGGGATACCTGCACACCCGCGCCCAAATGGAAGCGGATCGCGAACAGCGACAGGCCGGTGCGGCGTTTGCGGCCCTGCGGCAACAGTGCGTCCTCGCCGCGGAGTTCGCGGCCGTCGCCGGTCAGCATCAGCTGGCGGCGGTGGAGGAAGCCCCAGCGGCGGACATAGCCGTCGTGACTCGCCTCGATCCGGCTGGCGGCCTCCGATTCCTGGCGGCTTAGCTCGACCTCGGCGACGCCGCGGCCGAGCGTACCGTCGGCGTGGATCGCGGTGGAGTTGCTGTCGGCGATCGTCAGCGTCGAATGCGCCGCGGTCGAGCGCAGGCCCTCGACGAGCGCGGGCGGGAGTTGCGCGATGCCCGCGCGCGCGCCGCCGCAATTGACGACGATCCGCGCCGGGCCGTCCGAAAACTCGAACGCGAGCGTCGAGGCGCAGCCGCCTTCGACGAGTCGCGCGATCGGCGGCGGGGCGGCGTCCACGATCAGCACGGCGGTGCCGGCGGCGAGGCGCTGATAGCCCCAGTCGCGGGCTTGGCGGAGCGGGCGGGTGCGGACGCCGCTGGCTTCGATCACCGCGGCGACCTGCGTTTCGCTCGATGGGCCGCCGCCCTGCCAGCTCGACAGACCACGATCGGCGTGCGCGACACCGAGCAGCGCCGCGACCATCTTGCTGAGCGTCATCACCGCGGTCTCGGGCAATTCCATGCCCCGTGCGGCGTAGCTTTCCTGGAGCAACGTGAGCAGCTGGATCGAATCGAGCAGCATCGCCGGGCTGCGCGAGACCGAACCGCCATCGTCGAACAGCCCGGTGCCGAGCGCGCGGAGCAGCCCCGCCTCGCCGAATTGCTGGCGCGGTTCGCCGCCGGGAATGAGCAGCCCAGCCGCGACGACGCCGCACCAGGCGGCGATGCGGGGGGCGCCGGCGGGGGCCTTGTCGGCGTTGCGGTCGAGGTGGAGCGCGCCTCTCGCCAGCGCGTTGAGGACCTTCGAGCGGTAGATCAGGTCGGACGACGACAGGATAAGCGGCGCGTGCGCGGTCCAGGCGAGGATACGGCGGCCCCACATGTCGGGGCGCCACGCGATCCCGCCGGGCTTGTCGGCATAGGCGGTAAGCCAGAGGCCCATCAGATACTCGGCGATCGGCGCGCCGCGTGCGCGCGTGGCGACGGTCGACAGGTCGCGCAGCCAGGCGAAACTCTGCAGGTATTCGGCGAAGGCTTTGGGCAGCGGCTTGGCGAGATCGAGCGTCTCGATATCGCGCGCCTCGCCGCGGAACGACAGCACGCCCTCCAGCAGCAGATGCCCGCGCGGAATATCGCCGAGGATGGGGTCGTCGGGCACCGCGATCAGCTTGAGCGGATAGCGGCCCTTCAGACGCAGCGTGTGGAGCGGAGTGCGCCAAGTCAGCCGGTGGAAGCGCTCGGCGAGGCGATCGGCGAGCGACAGCCCCTTGTCGCCGCCCAGCCGGATCAGGCGGCGGCCTTCGTCGATCCCGTCCGGCGCGGAATCACTTACTGGGTCACGCGTGTCGTTCACCCCCGCAACGCGGCGATGTTGGCGGCATAATGATCGGGACCGCCGCGGAACACCGAGGTGCCCGCGACCAGCGCGTCGGCGCCCGCCTCGATACAGCGCTTGGCCCATTCGGCATCGACGCCGCCATCGACCTCGAGATCGATCGCGCGACCGCTCTTTTCGATCATCGTGCGGATCGCCGCGATCTTCTTGAGCTGGCTGGGGATGAAACTCTGGCCGCCGAAGCCCGGGTTGACGCTCATCACCAGCACGAGGTCGACCATGTCGATCAGGTAGTCGAGCATCTTCGCCGGCGTACCGGGGCAGATGACGACGCCGGCGCGCTTGCCGAGGCCCTTGATGTGCTGGAGCGAGCGGTGGATGTGCGGGCCGGCTTCGTAATGCACGGTGATGCAGTCGGCGCCGGCCTCCGCGAACGCGTCGAGATACGCGTCGACGGGCGAGATCATCAAATGGACGTCGAATGGCTTGGTGGTGACGCCGCGGACCGACTTCATGACCGCGGGGCCGAACGAGATGTTGGGGACGAAATGGCCGTCCATCACGTCGATATGGATCCAGTCGGCGCCGGCCGCGTCGATGGCGCGGACTTCCTCGCCGAGTTTCGAGAAATCGGCGGAGAGGATCGAGGGGGCGATGCGGACGGGTTGCATGGGATGTGTCCTAGCGCGGGATTGCCGGGTGCGGAACTCCCCGTTTGTGACAGTCTCTACTTCTTGTTTTCCCGCGAAGGCGGGAACCCAGGGTCACAGGCGGCTCGCTGAGTAATCCTGGGCCCCGCCTTCGCGGGGGAACACGAAGCAGTGCGCGATCTTGCCTAGCTGCGCACCAGCCGCGTGATGAAGAAGCCGTCGCAGCCGCCTTGGTCGGCCAGCATACCGGGGAGCGTGCGGACGGTGCCGCTTTCGGTGGGGGTTATGCCGGCGGGGAGTTCGGACTGGTCGATCGGCGCGATCGTGTAATCGCTGCGGGCCGCGAGGAACGCGTCGAGTTGCGCTTCGCCTTCCGATGGTTCGAGCGAGCAGGTCGCGTAGACGAGCGTGCCGCCGGGCTTTACCCAGTCCGCCGCCCTTGCGAAGATCCGCGCCTGCAACGCCGCGGTTTCGGCGATGATCGAGGGACGGACGCGGTGGAGGACGTCGGGGTGGCGGCGGAAGATGCCGGTCGCGCTGCACGGCGCGTCGATTAGGATCGCGTCCGCGGGTTCGGCGGGCGCCCATTCGAGGATGTCGGCGTTGACGACCTCGGCTTTCAGACGCGTGCGGTAGAGGTTTTCGCGGAGGCGCTTGATGCGGCTCTGCGAATTGTCGACCGAGGTGACGGTCCAGCCTGCCGACGCGAGTTGCAGCGTCTTGCCGCCGGGGGCTGCGCAGAGATCGAGGACATGGCCCTCCCCCTTCCCGAGCAGGCGCGCGGGGAGCGAGGCGGCGATGTCCTGCACCCACCAGGCGCCGTCGCCAAAGCCTGCCATGTCGGGGACCGAATCATGGTCGCCCAAGCGGAGATGCCCGGGCATGAAGCTTTCGCCGCCGAGTTTCTCTCGCCAGCCCTCGGTCTCCGACGGGTCGGCGATCGTCAGGTCGAGCGGCGGAACCTGCGCGATCGCGCGGCCGGCGGCGTCGACCATCTCCTCGCCCCACGCGGCTTCCCAGCGCAGTTCGACGGGGGCCGGCAGCGTCGGCACCTCGGGGAGCAGCATGTTGGCGCGGAACAGCGTGCCGAACACGCCGTGGACGAGTTTACGCGGGCCGCCGTCGACCAAAGGCAACACCGTCGAGATCGCGGCGTGCGAGGGCGTGCCGAGGATCAGTACCTGGACGAGCGCGATCCGCAACGCCATCCGCGCCTTCGCATCGTCGGGCAGGTTGGTCTTGGTGACCGAATCGATCATCGCGTCGAGATCGGGGAGGCGACGCAGCGTCTCGGCGGCGATCGCGTGCGCTAGGCCGCGGTCTGGGCCGTGGATCGCGCGGGTCGCAGCGGGGAGCGCGGATTCGAGCGACTCGCCGCGACGCAGGACGGCATCGAGCAGGCGGAGCGCGGCGCGCCGGGTGGGGACGCCGAGCGGCTCGGGGGCGTGGGTGTAGTCGGGCATCAAAGGTCCTTCGCGTTCGGGTCGCGACACTTGCCCAATCATGGAAAAGCGGCGCGAGAGGGCCCATGTGGCGATTACCAACCGAACACGCAAATCCGGAGAGCCGCGATGGGCCAGCGCCCCGACCATGTGAAGCCACCCGAATATCTCGCAAAGACCACGCCGGTGCCCGAACCCGAGGTCGCGCCGCCCGCGGTGGATCCGGAAGAGCGCGATCCGACGCGCTACGGCGACTGGGAGCTGAAGGGCATGGCGATCGATTTCTGATCTCGGTTTATCGGGTGCTTTCCGTTCCCTCGCGAACGCGGGGGTCCAGGGTCACGAACGGTAACGTTGCTGGCTCTGGGTCCTGACTTTCGTCAGGATGACGGATGAGGTTTGCGGCGCTTCCCTCCCCCTCTCCACCCCGGCGAAGGCCGGGGCCCAATTGGAAAGGTGGTTGTAATTGAATGCCGCCCTTCGTTAGCGACGGTTCCCAATTGGGCCCCGGCCTTCGCCGGGGTGGTGTTTAATAGTTCGGACCCGCGCGCGCGAAATCAACGGCAGCGATCCTGACGGAGGCGGAACGAAATCTCCTTCGGCGCGTCGCCGTCTCGATGAGGGGATTTTTCGCAAAGCGCTGGGTGCGGGTCACCGGGATCGTCGTGGCGGTCGTGCTCGTGGTGGCGCTGGTCGCGCTCGCCGCCTTCCCGTGGGGATCGCTGAAAGGCGTGATCGAGCGGCAACTGACCGCGCGGTTCGGGCGGCCGGTGACGATCGGCGGGATCGAGCGGGTCGACGCGTTCGGGTTCAATCCAACGATCCGAATCACCGACATACGCATCCCGCAGGCGAACTGGGCGGGCAAAGGCGATTTCGTCCAGCTGCGCGAGGCGGAGGCGACATTTTCGGGGCTCGCGTTGTTGAAAGGTGCGTTCGGGCCGTGCAACGTGAAGGCGCGCGGGCTGCATCTGGTGATGGTGCGCGACAGGAACGGCCGGACCAACTGGGAGCGGCCCGGCAAGCCCAAGGGCGGCGGGAGTTCGACCGATCTCGACGGGCTGACGATCAGCGACAGCGTGATCGAGTATCGCGACGACAAGCAGGACCGCTTCGTCAAAGCGCAGTTCGCCTCAGACCCGGTGCATGGTATCCGCGCGAATGGTGCGGGCACGATCCGCGGCGCGGCGGTGCGGATCGCGGTCGCGGGGCCTTCGGTGGCAAAATTCCAGGGCAAGCCGTGGCCGTTCACCGCGTCGATCGACGGGGACAAGCTGTCGATTGCTGCCAAGGGCCAGATGGACAAGCCGCTCGATACCGATGCGATGACGCTCGACGTGACCGCGCGCGCGGCCGACCTCAAGCTGATCGATGCGGTCATCGAGGCGGGGCTGTTCCGGACTCAGCCGATCTCGTTCAGCGCGCATGTCCGCCACGACCAGCCGAAATGGACCGTCACGCAGTTGAAGGGCGTGGTCGGGCGCTCCGATTTCACCGGGCATGTCACGGTCGACAAGCAGGCGGGACGCAGCAAGGTCGACGGCGACATCGTCTCTCGCCAGTTCGATTTCGGTGATCTCGCGTCGGACGAGGGCAAGGCGGAGGGCGCGGCGCTGGAACGCCGGATCGGGCCGCGGCTGGTGCCCAATACGCGGATCGATATCGGCAAGATCGACACCACCGACGCGCGGATGGGGTTCCGGATCGCGCGGATCGTCAGCGGCAAGGGCGCCTCGCCGATCCTGTCGGCGAAGGGCGTGCTGGCGATCGATCACCAGTTGCTGACGCTGAACCAGCTGGTCGCACGACTGCCGCACGGGGTCGTCACCGGGCAGGTGACGGTCGACCAGCGGGGCGACCGCAAGACGCCGATGGTCGATATCGACCTCCGGTTGCGTGGCAGCGGCGTGCAGGCGGTGGCGGCCAAGGGCGGGAATTTCAGCGGCAACCTCAGCGCGCGGGTACGGCTGAAGGGACCGGGCGAGACGATCCGCGCGGCGGTCGGCAACGCGAACGGCACAGTGGGGTTCGTCGCGCGCGATGGCGAACTGCCGCAGGGCATCGCCGCCGCGCTGGGGTTCGATGCGGCGCGGGCGCTGCTGGCGAAGGACGGCGAGCGCGCTGGGCTCCGCTGTGTGGTGCTGAAACTCGACGTGACGGGCGGGCGCGGGCGGGTCGATCCGATGATCGTCGATACCACCGCCAGCCAGTTGCGGGGTCAGGGAAGCGTGGTGTTTCCGGGCGAGACGCTGGATATCCGGCTGACCGGCGCGCCGAAACAGCATGCGCTGTTGCAACTGCCGGGGTCGGCGTTCCTGATGGGCACGATCGAACAGCCGCGCGTGACCATCCCGCCTGAGGTGAAGTCGGTAGGGAATATCTTCAAGGCGATCGGGCGGGCGATTTCGGGGAAGCAGGGGCCGACTGCGAGCGATGCGGATTGCGCGGGGCTCGCGGCGCGGGTTTTGCGGTAGGGCGCTGGCTTAGACCGCAATCCAAAGTCAGCCCCCGCCCCTTTGTTCTCCCGCGAAGGCGGGAGCCCAGTCTGGGTCCCCGCCTTCGCGGGGAAACAATTTTGGGGTTAGCCGGCTTCACCTTTTAACGGTCGCGCGAGGAGGTCGCCGATTACGTCGCCTACCGGTGCCCCTTCCAGAAGGCGGCAGACGGCTTCGGTGATCGGCATGTCGACCTGCGCGTCGCGGGCGGCTTCGCGGAGGACGGGGGCGGTGAAGGCGCCTTCTGCAACCGTGCGGCGATCGGACAGCAACGCTTCGGCCGAGACGCCTCTCCCTAAACCGACGCCGAGCGAGAAATTGCGCGAACTGGTTGAGGAGCAGGTCAGGACGAGGTCGCCCAGCCCCGACAGCCCTGCCAGCGTTTCCGCACGAGCACCACGGGCGAGGCCGAAGCGGGTCATCTCGGCGAACCCTCTTGCGATCAGGGCTGCGCGGGCGTTCTGGCCGAGCCCCGCCCCCTCGACGACCCCGCAGCCGATCGCCAGGACGTTCTTCACCGCGCCGCCGATCTCCGCGCCGGCGACGTCGGTCGAGGCGTAGGTCCGGAAATGACGCGCGGCGAGACGGGTCGCGAGACGTTCGCCAAGTTCGACATCCTCACACGCCAGCGTGACCGCGGTAGGGAGTGCGGCGGCCACTTCGTGCGCGAACGTCGGCCCGGAGAGGACGGCGATCGGTGCGTCGGGATGCACCGCGCGCGCGACTTCGCCGACGAGCCGCTTGCTGCCGGCCTCGATCCCCTTCGCGCACAGGACGAGCGGGATGCGGCCGATCGGCGCGGCGGCGAGGACGCTGCCGATATGCTGCGCGGGCGCGACGACCAGGATCGCGTCCATGTCCGCCAGCGCGGCGAGATCGTCCGTGGCGCGGATCGTCGGGGAGAGCGCGACGCCGGCTAGGAAGAGACTGTTCTCGTGATGCGCATTGATTGCCTCGACAACCGCGGTTTCGCGCGCCCAGAGGATGACGTCGCGGCCTTCATGCGCGGCGACCTGCGCGAGCGCGGTGCCCCAGGCGCCGCCACCGATGACGCCGATCTTCATGCCTTCACTCCTGCACCACGCACCGCTTCGGCGTTGGGATCGAGCGGCCAGCGCGGGCGGGCGGCGACGTCGAGCGGGTCGGTTAGGCCGGCGGCGAAACGCTCGGCGCCCGCCCAGGCGATCATCGCGGCGTTGTCGGTGCAGAGCCACAGCGGCGGCGCGACGAAGCGGAGTCCGTGCACGCTCGCGAGGGTCTGCAAGGCGGTGCGAACCGATGTGTTGGCCGCGACCCCGCCCGCGACGACGAGCGCGGTAGCGCCGTGCGCGGTCCGCAACGCCTTGGTCGTGCGGTCGATCAGGCAGTCGACGACGGCGGCCTGGAACGAGGCGGCGAGATCCTCGGGGGAGTATTGGCCGACCACGCGTGCGACCGCGCTTTTCAGGCCCGCGAACGAGAAATGCGGTTCGGCCGAGCCTTTCAGCGGGCGCGGCAGCGGAACCGCTTTCGGATTGCCGAGCGCGGCGGCACGTTCGACCGCGGGGCCGCCGGGGAAGCCGAGGCCGAGCAGCTTGGCGGTCTTGTCAAAGGCCTCGCCCGCGGCGTCGTCGATCGTCGTCGCCAACCGCCGGTACGCGCCGACGCCCTCGACCAGCAGCAACTGGCAATGCCCGCCGGACACCAGCAGCAGCAGATACGGAAATTCCAGATCGGGGTCGGACAGCCGCGGCGACAGCGCGTGGCCTTCGAGATGATTCACCGCGATCAGCGGCTTCCCCGCAGCATGCGCGAGCGCCTTGCCGGTGACCAGCCCGACCATGACGCCACCGATCAGCCCCGGTCCGGCGGTCGCGGCGATCGCATCGACATCCGCCAGCGTCAGCTTCGCGTCCGCCAAGGCCGCGACGATCAGCGGCTCGAGCGCCTCGACATGCGCGCGCGCGGCGATTTCGGGGACGACGCCGCCGAACGGGGCGTGCGCGGCTTCCTGTCCCAAAAGCCGATGCGCGAGGACCTGGCGGTCGCCCGTCACGAGCGCGGCGGCGGTTTCGTCGCAGGAGGATTCTATGCCGAGGATGATCATTGCGACGTCATATAGCGCGGGCGGGTGCGTGTTCCAAAGCTTGTCGAACCCCGAGCGTTTCTGCATGGCGCGGGAATGACTCGATTTCGGCTCGGTACGCGGGGGTCTCCGCTGGCGCTCACCCAGGCAGCGATGGTGCGCGACGCGTTGTGCGCGGCCCATGGCTGGGCGCCGGGCGAGATCGAGACGGTCGTGATCCGCACCACCGGCGACCGCGTGCAGGACCGTGCGCTGGCCGAGATCGGCGGCAAGGCGCTGTGGACGAGGGAACTCGACCGCGCGCTGCACGACGGCGATATCGACTGCGCGGTGCATTCGATGAAGGATGTCGAGACGATCCGGCCCCAGACGTTGAAGGTCGCGGCGATGCTGGCGCGCGCCGACGTGCGCGACCGGCTGATCGGCGCGGAGACGCTGGCCGACCTGCGCCCCGGTGCGGTGGTCGGCACGAGTTCGCCGCGGCGACGCGCGCAGATGCTCCGGCTGCGGCCCGACCTGGAGATCGTGCTGATCCGCGGCAACGTCGATACGCGGCTCGGCCGGGTGGCGCGCGGCGAGATGGACGCGACCTTGCTCGCCGCCGCGGGGCTCGACCGGCTCGGGCGCGAGGACGGGCACGCGATCCCGACCGACATCATGCTGCCCGCGCCGGCGCAGGGCGCGATCGGGATCGAGGTGCTCGGCGGCAGCGCGGCGCACGGCACCGTCGCGGCGATCGATCACGGCGATACCAGCGCGTGCGTGCTGACCGAGCGTGCGCTGCTCGCGCGGCTGGGGGCGGATTGCCATTCGCCGGTCGCGGCGCTCGCCTCGCTGGCGGGAGCAACGCTGACGTTGCGCGCCGAACTGATCGCCGAGGACGGGACGTGCGACGTCAGCGGATCGATCGAGGGGACGATCGACGATGACCTCGGCACGGCACTCGCGGAGGATCTGCTGACCCGGGCCCCCGCCAGCGTGCGACGGTTGTTCGCGGCATGACGCCCGCGTGAGCCGGGTGCTGGTGGTACTGCGGCCCGAGCCGGGCAATACGCGCACCGCGGCGGCACTGCGCGCACTTGGGCTGGAGGTGCGGCAAGTGCCGCTGTTCGCGGTCGTGCCGGTCTATTGGACACCGCCCAGCCCGATCGGTTTCGACGGACTGCTGCTGACCAGCGCGAACGCGGTGCGGCATGGCGGCGCCGGGCTGGACGCGTTCAAGCGCTTGCCGGTCGTCGCTGTCGGTGCGGCGACCGCCGAGGCGGCAACCGGCGCCGGGTTCGCGGTCGCGGTCGCCGGGACCGACGACGCCCGGGCGGTGGTGGCGGAAGCACGCGACCGCGGCTTTGCGCGCCTGCTCCACCTCGCCGGGCGCGACCGGAGCGATGTCGGCGACGGGATCGAGGCGATCACCGTCTATGCCAGCGACGCGGTGCCGCTCGACATCGGAATCGCGGCGTTGTTCGAAGATGCGGTCGTTCTGGTCCATTCCGTTCGCGCCGCAGCACGACTGGCCGAGCTGGTCGATGTCGCGGGCGATGAACGTAGCCGGATCGTCGTTGTCGCCATAAGCCGCGCCGTCGGCGACGCCGTTGGCGCTGGCTGGGGCGACGTCGCGGTCGCCGCCGAACCGAGCGATGCGGCGCTGGTCGCCTGCGCTGCTGCGGCTGCGAACACGCGCGCGATTGACCATCGCGTGCGCGGCGGGGATAAGCACGCCATGAGCGACTACGTGCCGACCGAACGCCCACGGGCACGCGGGCCCAAAATGGGTGTCATCATTGCCCTGGTGGGGCTGGCGTTCGTCGCCGGGCTCGGCCTGATGGGCTATGCCGTGAAGACGATGCCCTGGTTCGCCGGGATGCGCGCGACGGCGGCGGCATCGACCGCCGCCGGGCAGAAGCTGGCCGCGGGCAATTCGGGCTATATCCCGTCGCAGCCGCTTGGCCCCAATGGCGAGCCGCAGGCCGCGGCACCGATCGACACTACGGTGCTGGCGACCCGCGAGGCGACGCTGGCGGCGCAGTTGACCGCACTCGAGACGCGCACTGCGGCGATCACCACCGATGCCGCCGCGGCCGGTGGGCAGGCGACGCGCGCGGAAGGGCTGCTGGTAGCGTTCGCCGCGCGCCGCGCGATCGATCGCGGCGTCGGGCTCGGCTATATCGAGGAGCAGTTGCGGCTCCGCTTCGGCCAGGCCCAGCCGCGCGCGACGACGCAGCTGATCCAGGCCTCGCACCAGCCGGTGACGCTCGAGGATCTGCGCCAGGGCCTAGACGCGATCGCACCGGACATTACGAGCTCGACCGGCGAAGGCTGGCTCGACACGATCCAGCACCAGATCGACTCGCTGATCGTATTGCGCAAGGCCGGCACGCCCTCGCCGATGCCCGCCGACCGCCTCGCGCGCGCGCGCCGACTGCTGGGTGCGGGCCAGGTCGAGGCGGCGCGCGCGGAAGTGGCGCGGTTGCCGGGCGCGGCGCAGGCGGGCAACTGGATGGACGCAGCGCGACGCTACGTGGTGGCGCGCCAGGCGCTCGACGTGATCGAGAACACCGCGCTGATCGGCCAGGCAGGCCAGCCCCAGCCTGCACCGATGTTGATCCCCGCACCGGTTGCCGAGACGCCTGCCGCGGATGCTCCGGTTACGGAGGCACCGGTGGCGGGGACGCCTGCGACCGGCGGTGCTGGCGTTTAAGCGGCGATTGCCGGGGGTCTTCGGCGAAGGCTGCGGCGTCTCGTGGTGACGGTCGGACTTGCGACCGGGAGACTCCAGCGTTCGCTGGGG
>JAYVRZ010000288.1:0-3801 GCA_043775965.1 Sphingomonas sp. | reverse complement strand
GTGCGACGAAGTTCAGGCGAACATCGTTGGCGCGCATCATCCAGCCATCGGTGGCGATGCCGAGCTGCACCGCGGACGCATAGATCGGGATCGATTTCGACGCCGTCAGCGTCTCGCCATTGGCATCGCGGTAATCCATCTCGACCTGCATGTCGGCAGTGCCGGGCAGCGTCTGCGGCATGTCGACCGTCATCCGGCGCGTGCCGTCGCTGCCGAGCGTCGCCGGCAACATCTGGGTCGGCGGCAGCGGCGTCTTGGCATCCTCTCCCTCGCCGTCGAGCGGCTTGACGCCTTCCACGATCGCATCGCCGCCGAAGCTGTATTTGTCGTAGCCGGTCGGCGTCGCGCTATGCGCGAACCAGCCGATGCGGACGTCGACCGGCAGATTGGACGCGCCGCCCCCGGACAGATAGCCGGCGAACAGATCGAGCTGTGCGGTGCGCGGCTTGACCAAGGCGGTCTTCGGGCCGGTCACGCTCGCGCGCATCGTCGGCAGGCGATATTCGTCGACCTTGAACGACTGTGCGGTTTCGGTGGTGGTATCGCCGACCACGAAGACGAGGTCGTAATCGCCCATCGGCGCGCCCTTGGGCGCGGTCCAGACCGTCTCGCCGGTGCCGTTCGCATCGATCGTCACAGGCATCTCGAACTGCGTATCGGAGCCGCGATGCGACAGGCGGAGCGTGCCGGTGAAGCCCGGTGCCAGCGAAAAGCCACGGGCGTCGGGGCGGCGCAGGATATGCTTCATGTGGATCGTCTCGCCTTGGCGGACCAGCGCGCGATCGAACACGGTGTGGATGATGTCGGTAGCGGCCGAATAGCCGTAGGGCAGGTCGAAATCATACGGGCGGATGCCCTCGCCCCAGTCGGTCAGCGTGAAGCTGAAATCGTCGCCGCTGCGTGCCGAGATCATCAGCGGATGCGACCCGCCCTCGCCTTTGCAGCTGCCATAGGTTTCGGGCTCCGGCAGCCCGCGCGCGACCATCAGGCCGCCGCTCCTGTCGGTCGCCCCGCGCGCGAGCGGCTTGCCGGTGCAGCTGTCGCTGACCTGCACCACCGCATTCGCGACCGGCTTGCCGGTCGACAGGCGCGTGACCCAGGCGAGCGATCGATCACGGCCCCATTCGAAATGCACCGCGAGATCGGTGACCAGCGCGGCGCTCGCGACGTAGCGCGGCGCATCGCGCCCGAGCAGCGCGCGACCGAGCCGCGGGCTCGCAAGTTCGACGACGTAGAAGCCGGGCTTGCCGAGCGGCAGGCCGACGACTTCGAAATCCTTGCCCTTGCCGGGGAGGTCCAGCTTGAACGGATCGCCCGTCCCGCCGCCAAGCAGCGCCTTCTCGCCGGTGAGGTTGATGTGGAGCGGCTCGGCTCCCTTGCGTTCGATCGTCTGGACGTCGGTCTTGCCGGCATCCTCGACGCGCCGCAGCCACGCGGCGATCTCGCCGTCGGTGCCGCCGACGCGCAGCCGCTGACCGCCGATGCCCGCGGTCTGCCCCTGCAACGACGGCTCGACGTTGCGGACGGTGACCGGCAGCACGCCGCCCTGCTTCGCCTCGAGTATCCCGAAGTCGGCCGCGAACTTCACCAGCGGCGGTGCCTCGTCGAACTTCACCTCGAGCGGGAAGCGTTCGCGGTTCGCGAGGATGCGGCCGCTCTCGTCCTTGAGATCGGCGGGCACCGACAAAGTCGCGCGCGTCGCCGCGGGTAACGGCGCGGCGAAGGTCACCTGTTCGATCGTCGCGCGGCGCTTGTCGTCATCGGCAAACACCGGTGCGATCGTCTTGCCGTCCGCCAGCATGAGCCGGATCGCGGTCGCGGCACTCATCGGGATTGGCGCGGAGAACCGCAGATAGGCCTTCTCGACCGGGCTGCATCCAGCGGCAGTGTTTACCCGCGAACATTCGAACCGCGCGGTGAAGGGTTTGCGCACAGTGAAATCGAATCGCTGGTCGGCGCCGGCAAGCTTGCCACCAGCCGAAGCGACGTTCGCACCCCAGACCAAAGCCATGTCACGGCCCGGGGGCAGCGGCCGGCGGCATTTCAGCGCGGTGACGCCGGCCAGCGCACGCTGGCGAAGGGCCGGATCGCTGGGGAGCGTCTTGGGCAGCCCGGCGCTTTCGAGGAAATTAGCCACCTGATAGGACTTGCCCATTCCGGCCAGCAGCTTGCCCGGCAGGTCGGGCGCGAGGACGTCGACCGCGATCTTCTCGCCGATCCCGTCGACCGCGCAATAGGCGTTTGCGGCGATCGACTGGCGCGTCGCGGGCATGTTGGCGGCGACGAGGAAGACCTGGTCCTCCTCGATATCGCCGTAGCGGGGCATGACCGCACGGGCGACCGGCCCGCCTGCATCGACGGTGAAGCTGTCCGCATCGACTGCGTAGCCCGCGGCGCTCTTCAGGCCATCGCGGGTCGCCAGCGTGCAGCGCGTGCCGCCCGGCAACGGTTGCGCGAAATCCCAGACATAGGTTTGCGGATCGGCCCAGCGCCCCTCGCCCGGCACCGCGCACTCGACCTTGAGTGGCGAGGCGGCACGCGGATCGCCGAGCGGCACGATCGCATCGCTGAACCGCACCGTGAACCGGTTGATCGCGCCATCCGAAATGTTGGGCGTGGCCAGCGTAACGTGCGGCGTATCGCCCCCGAACGCCGCAACCGGTGCCACGACGATCGCAAGCGCCGCCCACACCCTAGCAAATCGCATGCCCACTCTCCCCGCCCACAGAATACGGATCGGGGGGCACTAGTCCAGACCAAACCCAGTCTAGGTGCATTCGGAATCGCTGCCCGGACGGCAGCGATCGTCGCCGACGGTGAGGTACGCGAACCGATCGCTGACATGTATTCCGATACGGTGGAGACCACGGTCGGACGTTTGGGGGCAACGCCCTTTGCCGACTTCGAACGCGTGTTAATATCGATGCTACCACGTCGAACTGCCGGTTACGCTCGTAACAAGGCCGACTTCGCGGCCTCTGGCGGCGGACCGAATGCTGCCGGCACTGGTATTTTTGTACCGGCTAATCTGCTGACAATACTAGAAACTTTTCAAGGATTGGCCGGTTCTGTGCTTGGGATCATCGGATCATGAGCCGCTCCGGCCTGGCTGTATGGCCCAAAACAGGGACAGTCTTATGTCAAAGCTTGGTAGTTTCACGCGGGTCGCCGGGATCGTTGCGATCGGGATCGGAACGGTTTCCCTCACCGCATGCGTCAATCCGTCCGCCAAAATCGCGACTTCACTCGAAGGCTATGGCTTCCAGCCTGCACAGTCGCAGTGCGTCGGCGACCGTCTCGAGGCCAACCTGTCGCTTGGTCAGCTCCAGCAACTCGGTCGTGCGGCCAAGGCATCGCGCGAAGGCGACACGACGCCAGGCCGACTGACCGTAAGCGATTTCATCCGCGTATCGGGTCAGGTGAAGGATCCCAAGGTCCCGTTGGAAGTCGGCAAGGCTGCTGCGGCTTGCGGCATTCTCACCGATCCGGCATCCCCGCTGTAATCTGCACTGCCCGGCATCGGCCCTACGGGGGGATACCGGGCAACCGCTAGATACGAGCGTCGCTGGCGGGTTCGGGAACCGGTGGTGCAAGGCGGAGTGGATGTGGCTCGAATGTTGGCACGCTAGGCGTTGGAATCGCCTACAACGCCGTATCGCGACCGGGCTCCGGCGGGCTGCTCTAGCCGGTGCCTCGCGACCGTGGCGAAGCGGCGATCGCGGTAGGCTCAGGCGTCGCCGGTAAGGTCACATCGCAGGGATTGGTCTTGGCTTTCTCCTCCCCTCCCGCCTGCGGGAGGGG
>JAYVRZ010000287.1:0-4716 GCA_043775965.1 Sphingomonas sp. | reverse complement strand
AGCGGACCGTGGCCGCTCTTCTTGTGGCAATGAAACACGCTGGTCCCGAGCCGCATCGCGCCCGAGCAGTTGACCCGCGTCATCGGGTCGATGCCGGCCTTCATCAGCGCTAGGCCGTTCATCGGCTTGACAGTCGAGCCGGGCGGATACAGCCCCTGCGTCACCTTGTTCATCAGCGGCACGTGATCGTCGTCGCTCAGCATCTGCCATTCGAGGTGGCTGATCCCGTCCGAGAAACTGTTCGGATCGTAGGCGGGCATCGACACCATCGCGAGCATCTCGCCGGTGCGGCAGTCGAGCACGACGACCGAGCCCGAATTGGTGCCCAGACGCCGCGCGGCATATTCCTGAAGCCCCGCGTCGATCGTCAGCCGCGCGGTCTTCCCCGGCACGTCGGGCTTGGTCGCGAGTTCGGCGACCAGCTTGCCGCGCGCAGTCACCTCGACGCGCTTGGCCCCGGCGACGCCGCGCAGTTCGGCCTCCAGCATCTTTTCGAGCCCGTCCTTGCCGAGCTTGAAGCCGGGCGTGACCAGCAGCGGATCGTGCGTCTTCTTATACTGCTCGGCGTTGGGTACGCCGACATAGCCGGTCAGATGCGCGACCGCGGCGCCCGCCGGATAGCTGCGCGCGAACCCGCGGGTCGGCGCGACGCCAGGCAGTTCGGGCAGCCGCACGCTGACCGCGGCGAACCGCTCCCAGTCGAGATTCTCCGCGACCTGCACTGGCTGGAACCCGGCGGCGTGTTCGAGATCGATTGCGATCCGCTCGACTTCCTCGGGCGGCAACTGGAGGATGCGGCCGAGCAGTGGCAGCACGCGCTCCTTGTCGCGCAGCCGATCGGGGATGATGTCGACGCGGAAATCGGTGCGGTTGTTGGCGATCGGTACACCGTGGCGGTCGACGATCCAGCCGCGGCGGGGCGGCAACAGCGTCATGTTCACGCGGTTGCTCTCCGACAATATCGTATAGTGCTCGTTCTGCGCGATCGAAAGCCACGCCATCCGCCCGGCCAGCATCAACCCGACGCCGCCCTGCGCCGCGCCCAGCATCCAGGCACGCCGGGAGAAGCTGTACGCCTGCGACATCTCGGTAACGATACGCGGGGTATTCCTCATTCGGCACCGCGCTTGTTCTGGATCACCGCGACGATCCGCGCCGCCAACGGGAACATGAGGATCGTGACCGCGATCTGCGCGATCAATATAGTGTCGACATGCGCGCCGACCGGGACCGCGATGAAGCGGCCGGCGAGGATGCACAGCGCGATCAGTCCGCTGGCGATCAGCCAGTCCTGCCAATGGTCGCGATAGGCCAGGCGCTGCTCGATCATGTCGATCGCGACGAACGCGAGCGACCATAGCAGCACGGCACTTCCCAGCGGCTGCCCGCTGATGAGATCGTCGAAGAAGCCGAGCGGCGCCGCGGCCCAGGGCCGGAACGCGAACCTGGCGAGCAGCCGCCACGCCAGAAGCAGGACGAACCCGAACGGCGGCAGCAGCGGGATCGTCGCGACCACGGGCACGATCGTGACGAGCGAGCCGGCCATGACCATCGCCCAGGGGATCGCGCGCGACTGGCCGACCGGCAGCTTGTTGGCGAACGGCTTGTAGTCGACGCTGTCGACCACGCGCGGGGGCATCATGACCGGACCTTGATCGATGGAGGCGTCATTGCTGCGCGATCGGGCGCGGCGGCGGGACCGGCATGAACACCCGCTCGACCAGCGCGAAATCGAGCGTGTCGGGGTCGGCGAAAGTCCGCGCCATGACCGAATCCGAGCCCGCCTTGGTCACGCGCGCGACCGGCACGCCGGGTGCGTAGATGCCACCGGTGCCGGTCGTCACGAACAGGTCGCCGGCGTTGAAGCGCACGTTGGTCGCGTTGACCGAGCGGATGTCGATCATGCCGTCGCCGCGCCCCGCCGCGATCGCGGGCAGGCCGTCGCGGGTCCGGCGGACGGGGACGATGCTGTCGCTGTCGCTCAGCAGCAGCACGCGCGCCGCATTGGGGCCGGTCTCGACGACGCGACCGATCAACCCGTCGGGGCCGCGCACCGGCATGCCTGGCAGCACGCCGTTCCACCGGCCGGCGTTGAGCAGCGCATAGCGACGTCCACTCGATGCGCTCGAACTGACCAGCCGCGCGGTCACCACCGGATCGGGCGAACGGTCGCGGATCGCCAGCAGGGTGCGCAGGCGGCGATTGTCATAGGCGATCGTCCGCGCGCGCATCAGCAGCGCACGCGTCCGGTCGCGGTCGGCGCGCAACGCGACGTTCTCCTGTTTCACGAAGAAATACTGGCCGATCGCATCGGGGATGCCGGCGATCCCCGATCCTACCGTGGCGAGGCCGGTCGACACCGGCGTCGTCACGCCCGCCACGCCCATGCGGAGCGCAGAGAAGGCCGGTGGATTAAAGGTCGATGCGACGAGCAGCACCAAGCCCACCACCGCTCCGGCGACGGCGAGCACATAGCCCATGAACACACCATATTGCCGACGCCGCGAAAATCCCGTGCGCCGGTCGCGGGCTGGCGCCATGCGCCTGTCCCCCTGTCTCGGGCGCCGCCGAACTGCGAGGGCCGATCCCCCGCGACTCGAACGGCGCGATTTCGTGTTCGCGTGTCTTAAAGCAAAAACAAACGCTTACCCGCTCATCAATACGCCGCGGAACAGCGGATCCTCGAGCGCGCGACCGGTGCCGAGCGCAACGCAGGTCAGCGGGTCCTCGGCGACCGTCACCGGCAGGCCGGTTTCGTCGCGGAGCACCTCGTCGAGGCCCTGAAGCAGCGCGCCGCCACCCGTCAGCACGATGCCCTGGTCGACGATGTCCGCCGCCAGCTCGGGCGCGGTGTTCTCCAGCGCGACGCGGACGCCCTCGACGATCGTCGCGACCGGCTCGCTCAGCGCCTCGGCGATCTGCCCCTGGTTGATCTGGATCTCCTTGGGCACGCCGTTGACGAGATCGCGGCCCTTGATCTGGATGATCATGCCGATGCCGTCGGCGGGCGGCTTGGCGATGCCGACTTCCTTCTTGATCCGCTCCGCCGTGGCTTCACCGATCAGCAGATTATGGTTGCGACGGACATAAGAGACGATAGCCTCGTCCATCTTGTCGCCGCCGACCCGCACCGAGGTGGTGTAGGCGAGGCCACGGAGCGAAAGCACCGCGACTTCGGTCGTGCCGCCGCCGATGTCGACGACCATCGAGCCGATCGGCTCGGTCACCGGCATGTCCGCGCCGATCGCGGCCGCCATCGGCTCCTCGATCAGCCAGACCTGCGACGCGCCCGCGTTCGACGCGGCATCGCGGATCGCGCGCCTTTCGACTTTGGTAGAACCGGACGGCACGCAGATCACGATCTCGGGCCAGCGCGCGAACTTGCGCGGACCGTGGACCTTCTGGATGAAATACTTGATCATCTGCTCGGCGACGTCAATGTCGGCGATCACGCCGTCACGTAAGGGGCGGATCGCCTCGATGTTGCCCGGCGTCTTGCCCATCATCATCTTGGCGTCGTCGCCGACCGCCTTGACGCGCTTGATCCCGTTGATCGTCTCGACCGCGACCACCGACGGCTCGTTCAGGACGATGCCGCGGCCACGGACATAGACAACCGTGTTCGCGGTGCCGAGGTCGATCGCCATGTCGTGCGACATGAACTTGAAGAAACGCGAGTAGAAGGCCATTCAATCAGGGTCCCGTAATCCTGGCCGCCGGACGGGCGGCATTTCGCACACATCATCTCGCGGGCCCCGCCGGTGTTTTCGAGCACCGGTGCCTGATAAATGGGCGTTTGCGGGTCGCGGGATGCCGTCGCTTGGTCTAGACGCAAACCCATGTCAATACGGCGTCTTCCCGAGCATCTCGTCAATCGTATCGCCGCCGGTGAAGTGGTGGAAAGACCCGCCAGCGCGTTGAAGGAGTTAGTCGAAAACGCCATCGACGCAGGCGCTGGGCGCGTCGCGATTCTCCTGGTCGAGGGGGGAACGTCGCGGATCGAAGTCGCCGACGACGGCTGCGGCATGACGCCCGCCGACATGGCCCTGGCGCTCGAGCGCCACGCGACGTCGAAGCTGCCCGACGAGTTCATCGAGTCGGTCGTGACGTTGGGGTTTCGCGGCGAGGCGCTGCCCTCGATCGCGAGCGTCGCAAGGCTGACGATCGAGAGCCGGATCCGCGGTGCGGAAGGCTGGGCGCGCACCGTCGACAATGGCCGCGTCGACCGCGAAGGCCCCGCCGCGCTCCCGCCCGGCACGCGCGTCGTCGTCGAGGACCTGTTCGCCCGCGTCCCCGCCCGCCGCAAGTTCCTCCGCTCCCCCCGCGCGGAATACGCAGCCTGCCTCGACGTCGTCCGCCGTCTCGCGATGGCGCGACCGGATATCGGCTTCACGCTGGAGCATGACGGCCGCCGCGCGCTGTCCGCGACGCAGGTCGAGGACCGGCCGGGCAGGGTGGCCACGCTCACCGACCGCGCGCTCGCCGACAATTCGGTCGCGATCGATCTCGAGCGGGAAGGCTTGGTACTAGGCGGTGTCGCTAGCCTGCCGACCTACAATCGCGGCATCGCCGATCACCAGTATCTCTTCGTCAACGGCCGCCCGGTAAAGGACCGCCTGCTGATGGGCGCGATCCGCGGCGCCTATGCCGAGATGCTCCCACGCGATCGCCACGCGGTGGTGGCGCTGTTCCTCGACATCCCCCCCGACCAGGTCG
>JAYVRZ010000286.1:0-8150 GCA_043775965.1 Sphingomonas sp. | reverse complement strand
TCGCGGTCTTTATCAGATCAAAATGCTAAGGTCGTCAGGGGCAGAGACTTGAGCAGCCGCCGCGACACCTCAGCACTGTCCGCTTTCACTATTCAGGGCCGCTAGCAAACAGGCCGCTCCCGGCCTAATTTCCGTTATTTGTCAATGCCGGTCGAGCAAGCGGCGGAGGTCGGCTGCTGATGAGACCTGCTGTTCGAAAGGTCGATTGGGAACGGCAGAAATGTCCTCAATGTCGGTCGGTCCGTCTAGCCACAGCTTAGAGCGGGACGAACGAATGACGGCTTCCGGGATCGCGCCGAACCGGGCTGAACGTCCACAACTGGGTCCTCAGGGGCAGGGTGCGCCACGCCCCGAAGCGGTCGTAAATCTGTCAGAGCGACGTGGCACGGGCCTTCGAGTGATACCGCCAGCGTTTGCTGCCTGCTGACTGCTCGCGCCGCGAGACCATTCATTCGCTCGTGAGGCGAAGCCAGCAGTTCGCCATCAACGCCTTGCAGTCGCCGTTCTCGCTGGTGAACGTCGCGGCCGATAGTGAGGTGCCTGCGTATTCGGGGCTGTGGCGGCCTCGCCGAAGCATCTCATCTAGCTGATCCGCGACGACATCGACCTCACCTTCGGGCATGCCCATCGTCGTGGCGAACACCTTGGTAGCGTCGGTGGCGCGATTGTCGGCGCGCAGCAGGGCCATGTTCTGCGGCAACCATCCGAACCCCATGAAGACAATTGTTTCCGCCCCCGCGACGCAGTCCTTCACCCGGTCGCCGACGCTCTCCTCCATCGCCTCGGTAAAGGTGCGGATTCCCTCTGCGACCTCGGGCAGGCGTCGCCAGTCCTCCAGCCCGCCGAACGGGATGTGGCCCGATGTGTTCGGCTCGATCGCTCCCACCTGCCCATAGGGATGGACGATCTTGCACCCGGATAGCGCCTTGAGCGCCCTGCCGCGGTCGATCGCGAAGCGGCGCTCGAGCGCCGTCGTGAGGAATTCCTCGATGCAGCGGTCGTAGTTGAAAACCACGAACGAGGCGCGCTCGAAAACCGCGTCCACGGTGTCGCGCGTATGCCCTTCGAAGAGTATCTGCCCCAGTTGCGCGTGCCAGCCGCCGGTAAGCTGGGCGAGCCGCTTCGCGCGTATTTCACCCGCGTTCGCGGCACGCTCGGTGTATGGGGTCAGCGGCGAGCCGGCCTCGGATCGAAGGATCACCGCAGCGATGGCGAGCTTCGCCAGGAACTCAATGTCCGGCACGTCGCGGACCCCTTCGAGAAAACTGTCGATGCTGCGGGCGAAGGGGAGACCGCCCCGGATGACGGCGGCCGCGCGACGGTAGGCCTGCATCCGGTCAGTCCATGCATTGGCGCCGGCCTCGCTAGTTGATCTGTTTCTGAGCACCTCGGAGAGCATCTGGTCCCGAAAATTGATACTCGTGTTCGGATCGTCGACCGCCAGCAGCTCAACTATCAGGTTGCGAAGGCCATCGCCCAGTGGGAACCCCAGATCTCGGCTGGCGCCAGCGCCGATGATGAAGGTGGTTTCGTTGCGGAGCATGGAGGGCGTCTATCACGAAAACGGAAGAGCTGCTTCGCTGCCTTGCGGAAGCCCCAATTCGAGATGAACAAGTGGCCGGTTTAGGGGAGCGGCAGGGACGGCCTAAATGTCGCGTATTGGGTCCGCTCAGACCTCGGTGCGTTCGGCCAATTCCAGAGCGTCCTCCACGTCAACGCCCAAGTAACGCACCGTGCTGTCGATCTTGGCATGGCCGAGCAGGATCTGAACGGCGCGGAGGTTGCCGGTCGCCTTGTAGATGATCGATGCTTTCGTGCGCCGTAGCGAGTGCGTCCCATAATCCTGCGCCGGAAGGCCGATGCCGACCACCCACTCGCGCACAAGGCGGGCATATTGCCGCGTGCTCATGTGGTCCATGTAGTCGTTGCGGCTCGGGAAAACGAAGTCGTTCAGTGTCCCCCCACGACGCTCCAACCATGCCCGCATCGTCTTTCGTGCCGTGTCCATTATCTCGAATTGAACCGGTCGTTTGGTTTTCTGCTGAACCACGATGGCGCGGTCACGGACGCGCCCGCCGGAAACTACATCCCCTATCCGCACCCTGACCACGTCACAGTCGCGCAGCTTGCTGTCGATGGCGAAGTCGAACAGCGCTCGGTCGCGCAGTCGCCTATGCTGGTCGAGCCAGAAGCGAATGGCCCAGACCTGTTGCTGTTTCAGCGCCCGCTTCGCACCGATCAGCCGGCCTTCATTCCAAGGCCGAAGTTCGTGAAAGGCGGGGTCCATTGACGAGTGACCCATCGATCGTCTCCATCGGCCAAGACCGGTCAATCGAGTGTACGCAGGCGCAGTAAACCGGCGGTTTGGAAATGTGGTTGATCGGTCGTCGATGATGCTGAACGAGCTGTCGGTTTCGGGCAGCGCCTCGCAGTCTCTGTGCGGCCAGAAGTGGGTCAGGCCGGAAGGGGGGCACGTACGGCAGCTTGCGCCCAACTTAAGCCGTTCCCTGCTGGCGCGTGAACGGCGGGTCCTGCCGGAACCTGCCACTCCCTTTCCCCAAGCGGCCCGGCAGCAGTGCCACGCGGGGCGGCAGGAGGATTGGCGCGGTCCTGAATTTCTATTCGGCGCGTTTTCCTGCAAAAGGAAGCGCTTGCTGCAGGAGTTCGAGTGAGCGTCCGGACGCTGTACCTCTGGCATGGGTGCGCGAGCCGACGTCGCGAGCAAGCGCCTATATCCACGCGTCGGGTCATTCGTGACGGTCGAAGATGCCCGCTCCGCGACAGGAGAGCGGTCTCCTCACATGGGGACAGCCGATGACTCGCGTACTGCTCATCGGCGCAAGGGACGCATTATGCCCACGCTCGAGACTATCGCCTCGGGGGGCAAGATTGGCAGGCGAGCATCTCACGCCCCTGTCGCCACCGCTCCTCTATCAAGGGCGCGATCGAGATAGGGTGCGGTGCGGCTTGCCCGGCAGGCGGAGACCTTCGCCGGCCGACCGCTGACGACGATCCGCCCGCCCTCGTCGCCCGCGCCGGGGCCGATATCGATCACCCAGTCGCTTGCCGCTGCGACCTTCATGTCGTGATCGACCAGGACAACGCTGTTGCCGACATCGACCAAGGCATGGAGCTGGCCGAGTAGACGCTCGACGTCGGTCGGATGGAGGCCGGTGGTCGGCTCGTCAAGGACGTAGAGGGCACCACCGCGTTGCGCGCGCTGGAGCTCGGTGGCGAGCTTTACTCGTTGCGCCTCGCCGCCGGAAAACTCTGTCGCGGGCTGGCCAAGACGGAGATAGTTGAGCCCGACCTCGCGCAGCACCTTTAATGACCGGCAGACATGGGGCGCGTCGTCGAAGAACGCCCACGCATCCTCGACGGTGAGGGCGAGTACCTCGGCGATGGTCTTGCCGCGATAGCGGATTTCGAGCGTTTTGGGGTTGTATCGTGTGCCGTGACAGGTGGGACACGGCGCGTAGACGCTGGGCAGGAAAAGCAGCTCGACCATCACGAAGCCTTCCCCATCGCAGCGCGGGCAGCGTCCCTTGGCGACGTTGAACGAGAAGCGGCCAGCATCGTAGCGGCGCTTGCGGGCTTCGGGGGTGGCGGCGAACAGCGCGCGGACATGGTCGAACAGGCCCGTGTACGTGGCGAGGTTGGAGCGCGGGGTGCGGCCGATCGGCTTCTGGTCGACCTCGATCAGCCGCTTGATACCTTCGAGACCACCGACGATCCGGCCCTCAGTAGCATCGGCGGGGCGGTCCTCGAGCGCGGCTTCGGCATCGGGTTCCTCCTCGGCAACGACCGGGGCGCCCAGCGCAGCGCCGACCAGCTCGACCATCGCCTGGCTGATCAGGCTCGATTTGCCCGAACCCGAGATTCCAGTAACCGTGGTCATCACGCCGAGCGGGATCGCGCAATCGACCTGCTTCAGATTGTTGCGCGAGATTCCCTCCAGCCGCAGCCAGCCCGTCGGCTCGCGCTGCCGGCTCGGCATGCCGCCACCTTCGTCGAACAGATGGCGCCTTGTCTCCGATGCCGCGACCTTGCGCAGGCCTTCGATCGGGCCGCTGTACAGGATTGTGCCGCCATGCTCGCCAGCGGCGGGACCGACATCGACGATCCAGTCGGCGCGGCGGATGACGTCCATCTCGTGCTCGACCACGAACAGCGAGTTGCCGACCGCCTTCAAGCCGTCCAGCGCGCGTAGCAGCGCTTCGGTATCGGCGGGATGGAGCCCGGCGGACGGCTCGTCCATCACATAGACAACCCCAAACAGGTTCGAGACGACCTGGGTCGCCAGCCGCAGCCGCTGCAGCTCGCCCGGCGACAGCGTAGGGGTGCTGCGTTCCAGCGTCAGATAGCCGAGGCCGAGATCGAGCAGCACCGAAAGCCGGCGGCACAGATCGCCGGCAATGCGCTCGACCACCAGCGCCTTTTCCGGGTGGGTCTTGCGCAGCGTCTTGAGCTTGCCGGCTTTCGCCTCGGCATAGGGCGCGAAGATCGTCGAGAAGCGCCCCATCGGCAGGCGGCTCATATCGGCGAAGTCGAGGCCCTCGAAGCGGACCGACAGTGACTCTCGGCGCAGGCGCTTGCCGTCGCAGACCGGGCAGAGCCGGGCGATCATGAAGCGCGCCGCGCGCTTCTTCATCATCGCGCTCTGGGTGGTGGCATAGCTGTGGGTGACATGGCGTTTCGCGCTCGAGAAGGTGCCCATATAGGCGGGCTCGGTCTTGCGCCGGATCGCGCGCTGGATCTCGTCATGGGTCCAGCCGGGATAGACCGGGACCTGCGGCTGCTCCTCGGTGAACAGGATCCAGTTGCGCACCTTCTTCGGCAGGTCACGCCACGGCGTGTCGACGTCCACGCCGTGGCTGATCAAGATATCGCGCAAATTCTGGCCGCCCCACGCCATCGGCCAGGCGGCGACCGCACGCTCGCGGATCGTCTTTGAGGGATCGGGCACCATCGAAGCCTCGGTAACCTCGTGGATCCGGCCGAGGCCGTGGCAGCGCGTGCAGGCGCCCTCTTGCGTGTTGGGAGAGAAGCTCTCCGCATCGAGATGCGCCTGGCCCGGCGGATAGTCGCCAGCGCGCGAATAGAGCATGCGCAGCAGGTTGGAGAGCGTAGTGACGCTGCCGACCGACGAGCGGGTGGTCGGCAATCCGCGCTGCTGCTGCAGCGCCACCGCCGGTGGCAGGCCTTCGATCTCGTCGACCTTGGGTACTTCCATCTGGTGGAACAGGCGGCGCGCATAGGGCGAGACCGATTCCAGATAGCGGCGCTGGGCCTCTGCGTAGAGCGTCGAGAAGGCGAGCGACGACTTGCCCGACCCCGACACGCCGGTGAACACGACCAAAGCGTCCCGCGGTATGTCGACATCGACATTCTTGAGGTTGTGCTCGCGCGCACCGCGAATGCGGACGAAGCCGGAGGCCTTGGTATCTGGCATGCGAACCTCCTGGTCTGTGATACGCCCGGGCGTTCAACACGGTTGCCCGGAGCTACAGAATAGGCAGCCGCGACGGTTTCGGTCCGCGCGGGAACGCTGCGTCGATCCGGGCGAGTTCGGCCTGCGTCAGCCGCAACGCGCCGGAGCCGGCATTTTCGGTGGCGTGATCGATGCTGGAGGCCTTGGGGATCGCGAACACGTTCGGGTCCCGCACCAGGAAGCGAAGCGCGACCTGGCGCGCGGTGGCGCCATGGTCTGCGGCGATCTCCTCCAACACCCGGCCCCCCGGCGTGCGCGGGCCGGGAAAATCGCCATGGCCGAACGGGCTATAGGCAGTCACCGCGACGCCGTGTTCGGCACACCAAGGCAGCACGGCGTGCTCGATCGCCCGCTCACCGAGATGATAAAGCACTTGGTTGCAGATGATCCGCCCCGCGCCGCCGGCTTTCCAGGCGGCCACCAGGTCGGGCACGTCGAAGTTGCTGACGCCCCAGGACAGAATCTTGCCCTGTTCGCGCAGCTGCTCGAAACCGGCAAAGGTTTCCTCGATCGGATGCGAGCCGGGCCAATGCAAAAGGTAGCAATCAAGCCGGTCAGTCCCGAGCCGCGCGAGCGAGCGCTCGCACGCCGCCACGGTCCCGCGGCGGGAGGCGTTGGTGGGGAGCACCTTCGAGACAAGAAAAACCTCATCCCGCCGCCCCGCGATCGCCTCACCTACCACGAGTTCGGCGTCGCCGTACATTTCGGCAGTGTCGATATGAGTCATGCCGAGATCGAGGCCGCGGCGAAGCGCAGTCACAGCCGTCGGCCAGTGCGCGTCGTCTATGTACCAGCTGCCCTGGCCGATCACCGCGACGTCGCGTTGCGCGGTGCCGAATGGGCGGCGCTCGATCCGCGGCGCCTCCATCATTCCGGCACCTGGCCGCTTTCACCGGGCAGCTTGTAAGCGAGGACATGGCCGTGTTCGATCTTGGGCATGCCTTCAAGCAGTTCGGGGGTGCGGAGGACCAGAGCGCGGCCGACCTTGCCTGCGAGGTGGGCGAGGCGTCCGGCATTGTTCGGAAAGGTGTCGAAAATCGCGAAGTCGTGATCGCCGAAACGCAGCGCATACCAGGTGGTGGTATCGGGTTCCTCCAGCACTGCCGCGAGACCGTCGCGGAGGAAGGCTTCGACCTCGTTGCCCTTCCCGTCCTTGGCGGTGAGGCGGACGAACAGGGCTTTCGCAGCGGATGCCGTGTATTGGTCAACCATGAGTCAGGTCCTTTGACGCGGTATTGCGTTCACGAAGCAGGGTCATTCGGGGCATCCGCCTGGGTCGCGATAGACCGCCGGTCGATCTCTGGCATCGCGTATCCCAATGTCGGCGCAACGCGCGAGACGAGCGGCTCCCAGTGCTGGCGCGCGGCGACATACGCATCGACCCCTTCCGTCCCCACCGCGATACCGGCGCTCGCAAGGGTTTGCGTTGCGGCTAGATAGCTCTGGCGAAGGCGCCAGGCGTCGGCAGCGTCATCGCCGCCGCTGGTCGTGGGGAAGTTCGAGTCGAGCGTCTCGAGCAGCATCGTGGCACCGCGGCGTATCGCGGCTACCGGGGCGGAGCCCGTGACGCTGCCATAGCGCCGCCGATCGAGCGCCGTCTCGATCAGCGTGGTCGCGTCGAGCAGGACGAAGCAGAATCGCGATACGGCGTAGCGCGGCTCCTCGAAGCGGAAGTAGAAGAGCAGCGGGTAGAAATGGTGCGCTTCCTTGGTCGCGGCGAGCGAACGGACGAGGTTGCCCAGTTCGCCCGTCACGTTCGCTGGATCGCCTTCGGGCATGAGCCGCGCCAGCATCACCGCCGCGTCGCCGGTGTCGTCGGTCATCAGCTCTATCGAGAGCGCGAGCGCGTTGCGTTCGCGCAAGCCCGAATAGACTTGGACCAGATAGCTCAGCACCAGCGACAGCACCGAAGCGCCGATCAGCGAGTTCATCAGGAACAGCAGCCGCGTGCCGCTCGTGTGCGGCGAGAAGTCGCCGCCACCGACGATCGACAGGCTGTTGCCGGCGACGACCAGCGCGGTGACGAAGTCCCTCGGCGCTTCGCCGCTGGAGGGACGGATCGAGGTACCGAGCTCGGGCTGGACGATGAGCGCCGCGCCCACCGTCAGACCCATCGCCCAGAAACCGATCAGCGACACGACGATGAGCGGGCCGGCCAGCGACAGCAACGTGCCGCGGCGCCTGCCGAGCAGGTTCGCTAGGCCGTGGAGCAGCGCCCATATTCCGCGGTTCCAGCGAGGCGCCATCAGCCCCGAGCCGGCGCGGGCGTACAGCACCGTCAGGAAGACATCGGTGAGGAACAGCAGCATCAGCGCCGCGCCGAGGACCTGTTCGATCATCATGACTCGGCTCGGGTCGGCGACCGCTTCACGGCATGAAGACGGCGCGAAGACAGCCGTCCTCCTTGTGCTTGAACATGTGGTAGCCCGTCGGGCTATCCTCGAGCGAGAAGCGATGCGTGGCCAAGGCGGCAGGCGTGAGTTCGCCGCGCAGGGCATGCTCGAGAAGGCGCGGCACATAGGCCTGGCCATGTTGCTGCGCCGTCCGGACCGTGACGCCCTTGTTCATCAGGAGACCCAGCAACATGGCCAGGCCTATGTGCCGCGCCTTCTCGAGCATGCCCTGCGCGGCGAACTCACGCCTGCCGCCTTGGCCACGC
>JAYVRZ010000285.1:0-7532 GCA_043775965.1 Sphingomonas sp. | reverse complement strand
GGAGAACAAGGAAGGGCTCCCGCCTTCGCGGGAGAACATGCTTTCGGAGGGACCGGACTTTCGGGACCGCGAGATCAGCGCGCCGCGAGTCGCTCCATAGCCCGCTCGCGCCCGATCAGCGGCAGCAGCGCCGCCATGTCGGGGCCATGATCGCGCCCCGTCAGCGCACGGCGCAGCGGCAGGAATAGCGCCTTGCCCTTGCGCCCCGTCTCAGCCTTCAACCGAGACGTCAGTGCGTGCCAGGGATCGTTCGACCAGTCGATCTCCCCGGCCGCCGCCAGCGCCTGGTCGAGATACGTCGCATCAACTTCGCCTTCGGCGGCAACCGACCCCTCGATCACGCCCCACCAATCCGCCGCATCGGCGAGCGTCACGAGATTCGGCCGCACCGCTTCCCACGCCGCCACATCCATGCCCTGGGGCAGCCGCTCGGACACCGTCTCGAACGGCAGCGCATGGAGGATGCGCGCGTTCAACGCCGCCAGTTCCGCCTCGTCGAACCGCGCCGGCGCCCGCCCGAACCGCGCAAAGTCGAACCCCGCGATCAGCGGCGCGGCGTCGGCGATCGGCTCGACCGGGTCGCTCGTCCCGATCCGGGCCAGCAACGCGCGCACTGCCTGGGGTTCGATCCCGATCTCGCGGAAATGATCGACGCCGAGCGAGCCGAGCCGCTTCGACAGCTTGCCCTCCGCCCCCGTCAGCAATGCCTCATGGGCGAACTGCGGCGGCGTGACACCCATCGCCACGAACATCTGCAACTGGAGGGCGGTGTTCGAAACATGATCCTCACCGCGCACGACATGGGTCACGCCCATCTCGGCATCGTCGATCGCCGAGGGCAGCATGTAGAGCCACGACCCGTCGGCGCGGCGCACCACCGGATCGCTCATCGTCCGCGCCTCGAAATGCTGGGCGCCGCGGATCAGATCGTCCCAGTCGATCGCCGACTCGTGATCCAGCTTGAACCGCCAATGCGGCTTCACGCCGTCCGCCTCAAGCTTCGCCCGCGCGTCGTCGTCGAGCGCCAGCGCCGCGCGGTCGTAGATCGGCGGCAGTCCGCGCCCTGCCTGGATCTTGCGTTTGAGGTCCAGCTCCTGCGTCGTTTCGTACGCCGGATAGACATGCCCGCTGGCGACCAACTCCGCGAACCGCGCCTCGTACAGCGCGAACCGGGCCGACTGCCGCTCCTCTGTATCCGGCGTCATCCCGAGCCAGTCGAGATCGGCGCGGATCGCGTCGACGTAGCGCTCTTCGCTGCGCTCGGGATCGGTGTCGTCGATGCGCAGCACGAACGTGCCCCCCTGCGCCCGCGCGAACATCCAGTTGTGGAGCGCGGTGCGGATGTTGCCGACGTGGAGCCGGCCGGTGGGCGAGGGGGCGAAACGGGTGATGACGGTCATGCTTGCGCTGTACGAAGCCACCGCAGCGCGGGCAAACCCCTTCGACCCCTTTCCCCATCGGGACGCGGGGCCTAAGGGGCGTCCAACTCGGGGTGGAGCGATTTCATGAAGTTGATGACCGGCAATTCGAACCTGCCACTCGCGCAGGAGATCGCCGCCTATCTCGAGACGCCGCTGACCGACGTCAGCGTGCGGCGGTTCGCGGACGAGGAGGTCTTCGTCGAGATCAACGAGAACGTCCGCGGCGAGGATGTGTTCGTAATCCAGTCGACCGGCTATCCCGCCAACGACAACCTCATGGAATTGCTGATCATGATCGACGCGCTGAAGCGCGCGTCGGCGCGGCGCATCACCGCGGTGATCCCGTATATGGGATATGCGCGGCAGGATCGGAAGCCGGGGCCGCGGACGCCGATCTCGGCCAAGCTCGTCGCCAATCTGATCACCGTCGCGGGCGCGAACCGCGTGTTGTCGGTCGACCTGCATGCCGGGCAGATCCAGGGCTTCTTCGATATCCCGACCGACAACCTCTATGCGGCGCCGGTGATGTCCGCGGACATCCTCGCGCGGTTCAAGGGCAAGAACCTGATGGTCGTGTCGCCAGACGTCGGCGGCGTGGTGCGCGCGCGCGTGCTCGCCAAGCGGCTCGACAACGCGCCGCTTGCGATCGTCGACAAGCGCCGCGAGCGCGCGGGCGAGTCGGAGGTGATGAACATCATCGGCGAAGTCGAGGGGCGCTTCTGCATCCTGGTCGACGACATCGTCGATTCGGCCGGCACGCTGTGCAACGCGGCGGCGGCGCTGAAGGAAGCGGGTGCCGAGGACGTCGTGGCGTACGTCACGCACGGCGTGCTGTCGGGCGGTGCTGTGGCACGAGTCGAGGGTTCGGAACTGCGTGAGCTGGTAATCACCGATTCGATCGGCAATCACGACGCGATCAAGGGCGCGGGCGGCAAGATCCGCCACCTCCAGATCGCACCGCTGCTGGGCGAGGCGATCAAGCGGATCGCGGATGAGACGTCGGTGTCGAGTCTGTTCGACTGATGATGGACGCAGGTGCGGCCAAGTCCGCGCCGATGACCGCGAAGCGGTCAGCGTCCGACTCGGCCGGCGGTCAAGCATAGCGAGCACCGTCCGACGACGGCGGCTTTGCCGACGTCCTCGCTAATGAGAGGATATACCGCGCAAGACGTCGGCAAAGCCGTCGTCGGACGGGTTCGGCTTCACCGACCCGCCGGCCGCGCTTGCGATTGCGCGACGCGCATCGGCCCGGACGTAGCCGGACCTATCGCTGCGACAGTGCCACGATATGGTCGAACACCGCCGGATGCAGCGGTTTGGCGAACGCGCAGCCATATTTGAACTTGTCCCGCCAGGCGACCACCGCTTCCAGCGCGGCGAGTCCCGGGAGCGTCAGCCACACCACGGTACCCGGCCAGAGCGTGAAGCTGGTCTCCGCGCGAAACCCCGAGAGCGACAGGTCGGTGACCTCGATCTCGAACCGCGTCTGGCCACGATCGCGCAGGTGCGCGCGCATTTTCACGGCTTTGCGGAACGCCTGACGAAGCTCGGCACCGGGCTCTTCGCCGGTCGAATCGGTGGGCGGGAGTGGGACGGGCTGTGTCATGTCCGGAACACTGCTCCCGAAAGGGTTACTTTTCTCCAAACGCGCGGGCCTTGGCCGGCGCGCGGATACCCGCCCGCGAACGGCGTTTCAGCTCGGCCTTCAGATCCTCGGGCCTCGGCGCGACGAGAAAGCCGAAGCTGACATTGCCTTCCTTCGTCTCGACGACATGATGCAGCCGGTGCGCCTGGACGATGCGCTTCATGTATTTCGATTTGGGCAGATACCGGGTGGGGATACGCTGGTGCACGATCACGTCGTGGAACCCGAAATAGATCGCGCCATAGGCGGCGATGCCCGCGCCGATCCAGGCGAACCCCGGCCACCAGCCGAGCTGCACGCCGCCCAGCAGCAACACGAACGACGGCACCGCGAAGATCGCCGCATACAGGTCGTTCAATTCCCAGTTACCGTGCCGTGCACGGTGATGGCTCTCGTGCAGGAACCAGCCGAAGCCGTGCATGATCCAGCGGTGGGCCGCGTAGGCGAACGCCTCCATACCGATCACGGTGCCGAGAAACAGAAGGATGCCGTACCAGATCGCCATACTCCGCATATAGGGTTGCGAATGCGACACGGCAAAAGGCGAATTGTCCCACATGGTCGCCACGAAAAACGCAGAAAACCAGCAGTCTTCGGACTCTATTGCGAACGCGACGCAACTGCATGTGCCTTAAGGGTGGATTTGGCCCGCGCCCTGTGCTTTACGCCCAACCAATTCCCGAGTTTCCTAAAAATTGCGTGGAGCCTTCCCGATGAACATCCATGAATACCAGGCCAAGGAACTGCTGGCCAAGTTCGGCGTCCCCGTCCCCGCCGGTTTCGCGGCGCTGACCGTCGAGGAGGCCGTCGAGGCCTCGAAGAAGCTTCCCGGACCGCTTTATGTCGTCAAGGCGCAGATCCACGCCGGCGGCCGCGGCAAGGGCAAGTTCGTCGAGCTCGGCCCCGATGCCAAGGGCGGCGTCCGCCTCGCCAAGACCGAGGACGAGGTTCGCGCGGCGGCGACCGACATGCTCGGCAACACGCTCGTCACGATCCAGACGGGTGATGCCGGCAAGCAGGTCAACCGCCTGTACGTCACCGACGGCGTCGACATCGAAAAGGAATTCTACCTCGCGCTGACGCTCAACCGCACCACCGGCCGGGTGATGATGGTGGCCTCGACCGAAGGCGGCATGGACATCGAGGCGGTCGCGCACGACACGCCCGAGAAGATCCAGTCGATCGACATCGACCAGGCGACCGGCTTCATGCCGCACCACGGTCGCGCCGTCGCCGCCGCGCTCGAACTGACCGGCGATCTCGCCAAGCAGGCGGCCAGCACGGCGTCCAAGCTGTACGATGCGTTCATGGGCACCGATGCCGAGCAGATCGAGATCAACCCGCTCGCCGTCACCAAGGACGGCAAGCTGATGGTGCTCGACGCGAAGGTTGCATTCGACGGCAACGCGCTGTTCCGCCACAAGGACCTGTTGCAGCTTCGCGACGAGACCGAGGAAGACCCCGCCGAGCTCGAGGCGTCGAAGTACGACCTTGCCTATATCAAGCTCGACGGCGACATCGGCTGCATGGTCAACGGTGCCGGCCTGGCGATGGCGACGATGGACATCATCAAGCTCAACGGCATGTTCCCGGCCAACTTCCTCGACGTCGGCGGCGGCGCCAACAAGGAGAAGGTGACCGCGGCGTTCAAGATCATTCTCGCGGATCCGAACGTTAAGGGCATCCTCGTCAACATCTTCGGCGGCATCATGAAGTGCGACATCATCGCCGACGGCATCGTCGCCGCGGCGAAGGAAGTGAACCTGTCGGTGCCGCTCGTCGTCCGTCTCGAGGGGACGAATGTCGAGAAGGGCAAGGAGATCCTCGCGAACTCCGGCCTGGCGATCGTCCCCGCGAACGACCTTGGCGATGCGGCCAAGAAGATCGTCGCTGAGGTGCAGAAGGTCGCGGCGTAACCGCCCCCTTCGCATACTGACTTCGCGAAAAACGGGGCTCGGACGGAAACGTCCGGGCCCTTTTTCGTTGAGTTTGATTGCCGGCATCCCAATCCTCCGCCGCAAGGGGTAGGTGTCGTCGAAGGTGAAGGAGGGGGAGGATACGGAACAGAGGTTACCCCGTCCTCTCCCCCCGTCTGGCTACGCCAGCCACCACCCCCTGGCGGGTGAGGATCGAGAGACTTCGGCCGTAATTACGACCCGTCCGGCTACTCGCTCCCCATGCCGTAGCGTCAATGCGATGTTTCCGTACCAGACTTGCGAAAACGGCTTGAAACAGCCATCTGTCGCGCCAACGCCAGTTGGCGAAACGAATGATTTCACCTTGGAAGGAATCCCGATGAAGGTGCTGGTGCCGGTCAAGCGCGTGCTTGACTACAACGTGAAGCCTCGCGTGAAGGCGGACGGAACGGGCGTCGATCTGGCGAACGTCAAGATGAGCATGAACCCGTTCGACGAGATCGCGGTCGAGGAAGCGATCCGCCTGAAAGACAAGGGCGTGACCGAGATCGTCGTGGTCTCGATCGGCGAGCAGAAAAGCCAGGAAACGCTCCGTACCGCGCTCGCAATGGGTGCAGACCGCGCGATCCTCGTCGTCAGCGAGACCAAGGTCGAGCCGCTCGGCGTCGCCAAGATCCTCGCCAAGATCGTCGAGGAGGAAAAGCCCGACATGGTGATCCTCGGCAAGCAGGCGATCGACGACGACAACAACCAGACCGGGCAGATGCTTGCCGGCCTGCTCGGCTGGGGCCAGGGCACGTTCGCGTCGAAGGTCGAGATCGCCGACGGTTCGGTCCACGTGACTCGCGAAGTCGATGGCGGCGCCGAGACCGACACGCTGAAGCTGCCCGCGATCATCACCACCGATCTTCGCCTCAACGAGCCGCGCTATGCGTCGTTGCCGAACATCATGAAGGCGAAATCGAAGCCGATGGCGCAGAAGACGCCGGCCGATTTCGGCGTAGACGTGACGCCGCGCCTGACCACGCTGAAGGTCGTCGAGCCCGCCAAGCGCTCGGCCGGGATCAAGGTCGCCGATGTCGACGCGCTGGTCGGCAAGCTCAAGGAAATGGGAGTCGTGAAGTGAAGGCGCTCGTTTGGGTCGAACATGACGGTAGGGCCGTCAAGGATGCCACGCTGTCCGCGGTGACCGCCGCATCGCAGCTGGGTGAAGTCCACCTGCTGGTCGTCGGGCAGGGTGTCGACGGCGTCGCTGCCGAAGCCGCCAAGATCTCTGGCGTCGGCAAGGTGCACGTCGCCGACGACGCTGCGTTCGCGCATCAGCTCGCCGAGAACGTCGCGCCGCTGATCGTCGAGCTGATGGGCCACCACGACGCGTTCCTCGCGCCGTCGACCACGCACGGCAAGAACATCGCGCCGCGCGTGGCCGCGTTGCTCGACGTCATGCAGATCAGCGACATCCTGTCGGTCGAGAGCGACGACACGTTCACGCGGCCGATCTATGCCGGCAACGCGATCGCGACGGTGCAGTCGTCGGATGCGAAGAAGGTCATCACGGTCCGCGGCACGGCGTTCGCCAAGGCGGCGACCGAAGGTGGCTCGGGTGAGATCGAGGCGGTCGCGTCGACCGGCGACAAGGGCCTGTCGACCTTCGCGGGCTCGGAGATCGCCAAGAACGAGCGTCCCGAGCTGACCAGCGCGAAGATCATTGTCTCGGGCGGCCGTGCGCTGGCCTCGAGCGAGCAGTTCCATGCGACGATCGATCCTTTGGCCGACAAGCTCGGTGCCGGCGTCGGTGCCTCGCGTGCCGCGGTGGACGCGGGCTACGCGCCGAACGACTATCAGGTCGGCCAGACCGGCAAGATCGTCGCGCCGGAAGTGTATGTCGCGGTCGGCATTTCGGGGGCGATCCAGCATCTCGCGGGGATGAAGGACTCGAAGGTCATCATCGCGATCAACAAGGACGAGGACGCGCCGATCTTCCAGGTCGCGGACATCGGCCTGGTCGGCGATCTGTTCAAGATCGTGCCGGAATTGACGGCAAAGCTGTAGGCGAACGCCGCTGCGCAAGGCGAAGCCGAGCGCAACAGCAAGCCCAGCCGGCGGCGCTCCAGCGCCGACCGACGACGCGGGATTTACTCCCGCGTCGCGCGCCAAGAACGGGCGGTGTGACTTAGGTCGCACCGCCCGTTCTGGTGTCTGCCGAACGTGAAGGTCTGCCATGTCGGACCGGTACACTTATAAAACGAGCTCTATTTCGCCAAAGCGACCACCCCCCCGGCGCAGGCCGGGGCCCAATTGAGAAGCGGAAGTAACGACGGACGGTCCTTCGTTACATCGACCTTTCCACTTGGACCCCGGCCTTCGCCGGGGAGGTGCATCTGTCGAAGCAGGACAAGTACCGAATACGTGCGGAGTACCGAGGCGCGTTCTCGCGCGCTCGCACGCAGTTGCCGCACAATGCCCGCCTCCCCAACTACCCTGCATGTACGGCGCCCACCAGAACCCGCGCGACCGCCTGCTATCCGCCGCCAGCGCGGCGCTCCTCTG
>JAYVRZ010000284.1:0-5944 GCA_043775965.1 Sphingomonas sp. | reverse complement strand
GTGTTTCACGTCGCCGGCACCAACGGCAAAGGCTCGACCTGCGCCTTCCTCCGCGCCGCGATCGAGGCCGCCGGGCACAGCGTCCACGTCTATTCCAGCCCGCACCTCGTCCGCTTCAACGAACGCATCCGCCTCGCCGGCAAGCTGATCGAAGACGATTTGCTCGCCGTATTGCTGGAGGAAGTCCTCGACCAAGCCGCAGACCTCCAGGCCAGCTTCTTCGAAGTCACCACCGCCGTCGCCTTCCTCGCCTTCGCGCGCACGCCCGCCGCCGCGACGATCGTCGAGGTCGGACTCGGCGGCCGGCTCGATGCGACCAACGTCATCTCGAACCCGGTCGTCACCGGCATCGCCGCGCTCGGGATCGACCACCAGTCGTTCCTCGGCGACACGCTGCTGGCGATCGCCGGCGAGAAGGCAGGCATCGCCAAGCCCGGCGTGCCGCTCGTGACGATGGACTATCCCAAGGCGATCCGCGCCAGGATCGCCGCCGTTGCCGACGCCGCGGGCGCTCCCGTCGTCGCACGCGGCGTGGCCTGGACCAGCGAGACCGCACGCTCGACCGTCCGCTACGACGACACCGGCTTCTCGGTCGTCACCAACCGCCCCCGCCTCGTCGGCGCACACCAGTCGCGCAACTTGGCGCTAGCGATCGCGATGATCCGCCACCAGGGCGCGTTGAACATTCCCGAGGCCGCGATGCGCGCCGCGGCGGACTGGGCACAGTGGCCCGCGCGGATGCAGCGGCTCGCAGACGGGCCGCTCCTGAACCGCCTGCCGCGGGGCAGCGACCTGTGGCTCGACGGCGCGCATAATCCCAACGCGGCGCAACCGGTCGCCCGCGCGCTCCGCAGCTTGGCGAAGGGTCGCCCGGTCACGCTGATCCTCGGGATGCTCGCGAACAAGGACGCGGAGGCGGTCCTTCGCATCCTCTCGCCCTCGGTAGGCCACGTGATTGCGATACCCGTACCCGGTCACGCGCATCATGCCCCCGAGGCACTGGCCGACCTCGCCCGACGTTTCGGCAAGACCGGCGAAACCGCGTCCGATCCGGCCGGTGCACTGGGACTGATCGCAGCGGGCAGCGACGGTCCGAACCTCGTCCTGATCGCCGGATCGCTCTATCTTGCCGGTGAAGTGCTCGCGGCGAACAACCAACTGCCAGACTAGGCTCTTATTGATATTGACTATCAATAACGAACACGCGACGTTGTGGCGACCACCACGGAGTCGCGTGAATGACCTATATTCCCCCAGCCTCGACAACGGCCCTCGCCAGCGCGACGACATTGTTGCCGCATGCGCTACCCGATTGTGAAAACGCGCGAATTGCGTTGTTCGCGATGCGGCGCATGGGCGCACAGGGCCTCGCCGATGCGCGCGCCGCGCACACGATGTTCACCGCGTTCGGGCAAAGCTTCCGGCGGCCATTGGTGCTGCTGCGCGCGTTGATGGCGGATCTTGCCGGCACGTCGGCGGGCACGATCGCGATCGCGCCGTGCTGCTGCGCGCGGATGACGCATGCGGAGGCGGCGATGCTGTCGATCCTCGCGCGGGTCGAGACGACGCCCGAGGTCGCGCGGTATTTGATGGGCGACCTGCTCGGCGTCCGCCGCGTCGACGGCGTCCTCGCGAGCGCCGGGGCGGTCGCGGCGGCGTTCGCTGACGAGGGCCGGCCGATCACGATGTAGACAGGCGAGGGCGGCTTCAGGCGGCTGCCCCCTCCCGAGCGTCACCCTCGCCATCCACGCCCGCGCTGCCGATCGACCGGTCGATCAGGCCGGACCGGCTCATCCACCAGAACATAAGCACGCCGGGCAGCGCGACGACCGTGGTCAGCCAGTAGAAGTCGACATAGCCGAACCGCTCGACCAGCGCGCCGGCCGTGGTTGCCGTCAGCAACCGGCCGACCACGCTCGCCGCAGCCGAGATCAGCGCATATTGCGCGGCGGTGAAGCGCAAGTCGCACAAGGCCGAGAAATAGGCGATGACGGTCACGCCGCCGATGCCGCTGGCGATGTTCTCGAACGCGATCGCCCCTGCCAGCCCCGCATTGCTGTGGCCGGCACCTGCCAGCAGCGCGAAACTGCCGTTCGAGACCGCCATCAGCACGAGGCTGATGAGCACCGACCGCTTCAGGCCAAGCCTAGCGTAGAGCGCGCCGCCGATGAAGATGCCGATCAGATACGCCCAGAAGCCGACGCCGACATCGTACAGCGCGATTTCGTCGTTGCTGAAGCCATTGTCGTTGAGCATCAGTCGCAACGCGATCTGGCCGAGCGTATCGCCGATCTTGTGGATCAGGATGAAGATCAGGATGATCGCCGCACCCTCGCGGCGGAAGAACTCCGCGAAGGGTCCGACGATCGACGCCGCGATCTCGTTCATCCCGCGCTTCGATGTCGGCTCACGGTGACGTTCCGGTTCGCCCATCAATAGGCCTGTCACCATCGCGGGTAACGCAAAAACAGTGCATGCCAGATAGGCGCCCGACCATCCGATCCGCGATGCGAGGACCAGCGCAAGTGCACCAGCCGCTACCGTTCCGATCCGCCAGCCATATTGCGTCATGCCCGACCCGACGCCGAGCTGGTAAGGCTTCAGTTGCTCGATCCGGTAAGCATCGATGACGATGTCGAACGTCGCGCCCGCGATCCCGACGAGGACAGCGGCGACGACGGTTGCCGAGATGTTGGCCGCCGGATCGACCAGCGCCAAGTTTACGACGGCCGCGATCACCAAGAGGCCGGCGAACACCAACCACGACACGCGCTGCCCCATCCGACCCAGGATTGGCAGCCGCACGCCGTCGACCATCCACGCCCATAACGGCTTCAGATTATAGACCAGGAATCCGAGTGTGAACGCGGTGATCGTCTTCTTGTCGAGACCATCCTGCGCGAGGCGGCTTGTCAGCGTCGCGCCGATCATCGCATACGGGAAACCCGACGACACGCCGAGGAAGAACGCGGCGAGCGGCGCCTTTTCGAAATAAGGGCGGATGCCGTCGATCCAGCTACCCCCGATGCCGGCCTTGGTCGCCGCCGTTCGTTCCATGTGCCTTACGCTCCCCACTCGGTCGACCGATCATGGCGGCCGTCTCCGGCTGCCACCTCGGCGCGACCCTAGCGGGAAACCTTGCTTATGCCAGTGGCTAGACGGCTGCCGGAAACAGCATGAACCCGGAAGGGATACGCTTCGGCTTGCCGCCACCCAGCGTCGCTTCGATCGCCTCGATCGCGGCGATCAGGTCGCGCGGCGTGTAGGGCTTCGACAGGCAGCCCGCGGCGAGCGTCTTCGCTTCGACCGGGCAGCTGCCGGTCACGAACATGACCGGCACACCGTGCGCCTGCGCCGCCAGCGCGACGTCGATGCCGGATCCGTCCGCGAGGTTTACGTCGACCAGCACCAGATCGACCAAGGTATCGCTTGCCAGGATCGTTAGCGCCTCAGCCACACGGTCGATCGTTGCGACGATCGTGAACTTCGCCTCGGTCAGGAAATACTCGGTATCGAATGCCACCAGGGGCTCGTCCTCGACGACGAGGAGCCGGACGATCTGCCGCTTCTTCTTCCCGAACAACATTGCCGCGAGGCCCCCGGACGCGAACGAAGGGTCGTTACGCTCGCGTGTCCTAACGCGTCGCGGCACGAACGGTCGCAAATATTTTCGCGCTTCGAGGCGATCCATAGTATCAGCCGCGCCATGACGACTTCAAAAGACGATAACCCGACTGCCAGCCCGTCGAACGACGCGCCCGCAACCTCCCTCGAAACTCCGACTGCACCGATCAAGGGCGACCGTATCGCCAAGCTGCTCGCCCGCGCCGGGATCGCCTCGCGCCGCGATATCGAGCGGATGATCGCCGAGGGGCGCGTCGCGCTCAACGGCTCGACGCTCGATACCCCCGCGACGATCCTGCGCAATCTCAACGGTGTGACGGTCGATGGCGACCCGGTCGAGGCGCCGAGTTCGGCACGGCTGTTCCTGTACCACAAGCCGACCGGGCTGCTCGTCACCGAGCGCGATCCGGCGGGGCGCACGACGATCTACGACCGCCTGCCGCAGGACCTGCCACGGCTCGTCCCGGTCGGCCGCCTCGATCTCAACACCGAGGGCCTATTGCTGATGACCACCGACGGTGGGCTCAAGCGCCAGCTCGAACTGCCCGCGACCGGCGTCGAGCGCGCCTATCGCGCGCGCGCCTATGGCAACATTACGCAGCAGCAGCTCGACGAGCTGATCGAGGGGATCGAGATCGAGGGCGTGCGGTACGGCTCGATCAACGCCAATATCGAGCGACGAACGGGCGCGAACGTGTGGATCGAGATGATCCTGACCGAGGGCAAGAACCGCGAAGTCCGCCGCGTGCTCGAGCATCTCGGGCTTCAGGTCTCGCGGCTGATCCGCACGCGCTACGGCCCGTTCATTCTCGGCGAGCTTCCGCCCGGCCAGATCGGCGAGGTGCTCCAGCACGACGTCGTCGCGTTCCAGAAGGAGCTCGCGCGCGGCAAGCCCGAGGGTCCGGGTGCGCGGGCGAACATCGGCATCAGCGCGAGTGCCGGCGCGGGGGCTGGCATCGGCACGCGCTCGTCGCAGCGTGGCAGCAACGCGCCTCGCCCGGCACCGAGCGCGCGGCCGACGTCGAATACGCGCTCGGCGCCGGTGCGGACGCCGTACACGGCACCGGCGAGTTCCGGCTTTTCCAGCGGCGCGGCGCCGGCTGCCCGTCCGGTGCGCCCTGCCCGTCCCGAGCGGATCCGGCCTACGGCAGCGATGCAGCGCGGCGACGTCAACGATCCCTGGGCACGGCCCGACGTGCGCCCTGGCGCGCGGCCGACGGCCGCGCATCACGCCCGGCCTACCGCGGGCGACACCTCCAAGCCGTATGTGCGGCAGGAACGCGCGGATCGCGGCGAGGAGCTGAGCACCAGCCCGAAGATCAAGCATTTCCGCGCGGCCAAGCCGCCCCGCGATCGTGCTGCGCCTTCGCGCGTCGGTGCTGGCGGTACTGCGCCACCCCGCGCGAACCCGCTGCAGCGGCAGGAGCCGCAGCGCGGTTTCCGTCCTCAGGCCGACGATTCGCGGGCACGCGGGTCGCTCGACAAGCGCGCCGCCCGTAGCGCGCAGGGACGGCCCGGCGCCGAACCGCGGCCGGTGCGATCGGAGGGTCCTGCTCGGCCCGAGCGCGGCAATCGCCCGGCGGCGCCCGGCAAGGGCCCATCGGGCGGACGCGGTCATCCGCCCAAGGCGCCCCGTACACCGCGTGGAGGGAAACGCTGATGCGTATCATCGCAGGCCAATGGCGCGGACGCCCGATTGTCGCGCCCAAGGGTGATTCGACCCGCCCGACCGCAGACCGGATGCGCGAGACGCTGTTCTCGATGCTGACGAGCCGAGTCGGTAGTTTCGAGGGGTTGGCGGTTGCCGACCTGTTCGCGGGCTCGGGTGCGCTCGGGATCGAGGCGCTTTCGCGTGGCGCGGCGACGTGCATGTTCGTCGAGTCTGACAAGCTGGCGGTCGATGCGTTGAAGGCTAATCTCGGCAAGCTGGAGATTCGCGGCGATGTTCGTGCGACGTCGGTGATGGCGCTCGGGCCTGCGCCGGCACCACTCGACGTGATCCTGATGGATCCGCCCTATAATACCGGTGCGGGGCTGGTCGCGCTCGACAAGCTCTCGCGGCTTGGGTGGACCGGCCCGGCTACGTGGATCAGCCTGGAGACGGCGAAGGCCGAGGTCGTCGAACTGGCGGGCTTCGAAGTCGACGCCACGCGGGTACACGGGAAGGCACGGCTAACGCTGCTGCGGCCAGTGTCGGCGTAAAAGCTTGTTCTCCCGCGATGGCGGGAGCCCAGTCTGGGTCCCCGCCTTCGCGGGGAAACAATTTAGTAGGGGGGAGGCTTTAATTCGGAAACCGTTCAGAACGGCAGCTTGAAGCCTG
>JAYVRZ010000283.1:0-11815 GCA_043775965.1 Sphingomonas sp. | reverse complement strand
TGCCCCGTTACATCCGCCTTTCCAATTGGGCCCCGGCCTCCGCCGGGGAGGGGCTGCTAGCGAGATAAATGTCTTCGACGACGCATCTGTCAGCGGTATCTCCACGTCACCGCCGTACTATCACTGGCGCGCTGAAGGTACGCCTGAAGCAAGGTCACCCCCGCCCGATCATGTGATCCACGAACGCCGCGAGCGTCTTGAACCCCGAGAGTCGCATCCCGCTCTTCTCGCCGGTCATCGACGCCGGCACCATCGCGCGTTCGAAGCCAAGCTTGCTCGCTTCCTTCAGCCGCAACGGCCCATGCGCCACCGGACGGATCTCGCCCGATAGCGCGACTTCGCCGAACGCGACCGAGTCGACCGGCACCGGCCGCTCCGCCATCGCCGAGATCAGCGCCGCCGCCACCGCCAGATCCGCCGCGGGATCCTGCACGCGGTAGCCGCCGGCGATGTTCAGATACACTTCGGCGCTGGAGAAGCTCAACCCGCATCGCGCCTCCAGCACCGCGAGGATCATCGCCAGCCGTCCCGAATCCCAGCCGACGACCGCGCGCCGCGGGGTTGCGCCGGACGCGAGCCGCACCGTCAGCGCCTGGATCTCGACCAGCACCGGCCGCGTCCCCTCCAGCGCGGGGAATACCGTCGCGCCGGTCATCGCGTCGTCGCGGTGCGTCAGGAACAGCGACGAGGGGTTGCCGACTTCGGCCAAGCCTTCGGTCTGCATCGAGAACACGCCGATCTCGTCGGTTCCGCCGAACCGGTTCTTGATCGCGCGCAGGATGCGGTATTGATGGCTGCGCTCGCCCTCGAAGCTCAGGACCGTATCGACCATGTGCTCGAGCACGCGCGGGCCGGCGATCGAGCCGTCCTTGGTGACGTGGCCGACCAGCACGACGGCGGTGCCGCGTTCCTTGGCGAAGCGGATGAGTTCCTGTGCCGAGGCGCGGACCTGGCTGACGGTGCCCGGCGCGCCCTCGATCAGGTCGGAGTGCATCGTCTGGATCGAATCGATGACCAGCAGCGTCGGCGGGTTCGCCTGCAGCGTCGTCAGGATGTCGCGCGTCGACGTCGCCGCCGCGAGCTGAACCGGCGCGTTGCCGAGCCCGAGACGCCGCGCGCGCAGGCGAACCTGGTCGGCGGCTTCCTCGCCCGAGACATACGCGACCGACTTTCCCGCGAGCGCCATCTTCGCCGCCGCCTGCAACAGCAGGGTCGACTTGCCGATACCCGGATCGCCACCGATCAGCGTCGCCGAACCCTCGACGAAGCCACCGCCCAGCGCGCGGTCGAGCTCGGCGATCCCGGTCGCCATCCGGTCGGGCAGCTTGATCTCCGCATCGAGCCCGACGAGCTGGATCGCGCGGCCGCCGGTCTGCAGGTTATGCTTCGAATGGAACGGGGTGGCGGCGGTGTTCGCCTCCTCGACCAGCGTGTTCCACTCGCTGCAATCGCTGCATTGCCCCGCCCAGCGGTGCGACACCGATCCGCAGGCCTGACATACGTAACGCTTCTGGGGTTTCGCCATGCCGCCGATGTACGAGAACGATACGGGAACATCAATGGGCCCGACAGTGTTGCCGGCTGGCGTATGTTACAGATTAAGTGGCGCTTGGCGGCGCACGGCGTTATCCGCGCGACGATGCACGCCACCGACCTGCGCATCGCCCTGTTCAGCGGCAACTATAATTACGTGCGCGATGGTGCGAACCAGGCGCTGAACCTGCTTGTCGGCCATCTGCTGGCACAGGGTGCGACCGTGCGCGTCTACTCGCCGACCAACGCCAAGCCGGCGTTTCCGCCGACCGGCGATCTGGTCGCGGTGCCGTCGCTGCCGCTGCCGGCCGGGCGGGGCGAATACAAGATGGCGCGCGGGTTGCCGGCCGCGATCCGCCGCGACCTGGATGCGTTCGCGCCGAACATGATCCATGTCTCGGCCCCCGATTTTCTCGGCCACCGCGCGATCAGCTATGGCCGGCGCAACGGCATCGCCACGGTCGCGTCGCTGCACACCCGGTTCGAGACGTATTTCCGCTATTACAGGATGGCGTTCTTCGAGCCGATCATGGTGAAGATCCTGACGCGTTTCTACAACCGGGTCGACGAAGTGCTGGTGCCGGGGCGCGGCATGGCGGAGATCGTCCGCGACTGGGGCGTGACGACGCCGATCGCGATCTGGTCGCGCGGGGTGAACCACGACCGCTTCACGCCGACGCGGCGCGACCTGGACTGGCGACGTGCGCGCGGGATCGCGGACGGCGAAGTAACGGTCGGGTTTCTCGGGCGGCTGGTGAAGGAAAAGGGGCTCGACGTCTTTGCCGACGTGATCCGCGCGCTCGAGCAGCGCGGCGTTCCGCACAAGGTGCTGGTGATCGGCGAGGGTCCGGCGCGCGAATGGTTCGCGGGGCGCGTCCCCGGCGCGGTGTTCGCCGGCTTCCAGTCGGGCGACGATCTCGGCCGCGCGGTCGCGTCGATGGACGTGTTCTTCAACCCGAGCGTGACCGAGACGTTCGGCAACGTGACGCTGGAGGCGATGGCGGCGGGCGTGCCGGTGGTGGCCGCGCGCGCGTCGGGCGCGGTCGGGCTGGTCGACGACGGGGTGACGGGGTTTCTGGTGCCGCCTTGCGACATCGAGGGCTATGCCGATGCGATCGGGCGGATCGTTTCGGAGCCGGGCCTGCGCGAGACGATGGGCTGGGCCGGGCACGACAAGGCCGCCGGCTATCGTTGGGATACGATCAACCAGGCGGTGTTGGATGCGTATCTTGGGGTGATGGCTCGGCGGGGGCGCTGATCCACTGAGTCTGTTGGGCTAGCCCGGCGTCCGTTGACTCGGACCCAGGCCCGTTGGTTTCGCTCCTGTGTCACCTTCGCCCCACATCCGTCATCTTCGTTCGACATCCGTCGCCTTCGCCTGGCATCCGTCGCCCCAGCCCCACATTCGTCACCTGCGCCTGGCATCCGTCGCCCCCGCCGGGCATTCGTCGCCTTCGCCTGGCATCCGTCACCCCCGCCTGGCATCCGTCGCCCCCGCCCCACATCCGTCACCCCAGCGAAAGCTGGGGTATCCCGGTTGGCGAGCGTCGCGGCTTCCACGGGGATATCCCAGCTTTCGCTGGGATGACGACGGGGCGGACTGACGACGGAGCGGACTGACGACGGGGGGCGGACTGACGGGCGGGGCGGGATGACGAAGGGGCGGGATGATGTATTTGGGGTGTGACTCGCCAAGGTAAGGGTTCGCTCGGTTCGTCGTGCCAACGCCGCAGCCGGCGGGCCCATTCCCCAGCCATTGGCTCCGTCCGACGTCTATTGGCTCCGTCTGACGTCCATTGCCCCCTATCCGTTACCTTCATCCCCGCGTTCGTCGCCCCAGCGAACGCTGGGGTATCCCGGTTGGCGAGTGTGGTGGCCTCCACGGGGATATCCCCGCTTTCGCTGGGATGACGGACGTTTGGAGCGGCGGATTACGGACTTGAGGGCGGCAGATTACGGACCTGGGGGCGGCGGATAACGGACTTCGACGCGGGACGATGGGCTCGGCGGTTACGCCGTTGCCCAGTCGAACGTCAGGGGGGCCTCGCGGAAGGCAAAGCGGTCGAGGTGGCTCGACACGACGCCGCGCATCCGCTCGACGTCCTCGCCCTCCGGCACGGTCAGCGCGACGTCGAGCGTGTCGCTGTCCGCGCGCATCTCGAGTACCGAGCCGCTCGGGAAGGCGATGCGGCTTTCCTGTTCGGAGAACGTTACCTCCATCTTGTGGCTCCAGTGCTTGCTGAGCTGCTGGAGATACTTGCTCGCCGATTGCGTCGGCACGCGTGCGACCGAGACGCTCACTTCAAGCGCTCGATCTTCTGCGCGGCTTCGTCGAGAAGTGCTGCGACTTCGTGCAGCGTGTCCTCGTTGACGTCTTCGCGCGTCAGCCGCGTCTGCAGCACCTGGCGAAGGTTGCCCATCGCCCGCCGGATCGGCGCACCGTCGGTCCGCTCGGACTCCGCACCGACCGCTGCGAGCCGGGCGAACAGTGCGTCCAACACGGCCGTATTTTCGGTGAGGTGCGCGCGTCCCTCGTCGGTCGCGGCGAAGCGCTTCTTGGCGCCTTCCGACTGTTGCTCGCCGATCAGACCCATCTCGTCGAGCATGCTGAGCGTCGGATAGACGACGCCGGGGCTCGGCGCATAGCCGCCGCCGGTCAGCCCCTCGATCTCGCGGATCAGGTCGTAGCCGTGGCGCGGTGCGTCCGCGATCAGCTTCAACATGAGCAGTTTGAGCTCGCCGCCATCGAACAGCCGCCGCCGGCCGCCTGGGCCTCCGCGATGACCGTGTCGACCGTGGCCGTGACCATCCTTACCGGGGCGACCGCGACCGCGACCTGCCCCGTCACCCTCGGCCCGTGGGCCACTGGTCCATGCTCCGTATCCCATACCAAAACGCATTTGAGTGTTCTCCGATATATCTTCATTCATGAACTGCGATATATCGCAGACTGTTTCCGATGCAAGAGGTAAGCGCTAAAAAATCCGTTTACTCCGTCATTCCCGCGTCGGCGGGGATCCATATTGGCTGGCGGGGGTCATGGCCGCGAAGTCCGAGGGTCTGGATCCCCGCCTGCGCGGGGATGACGACGGTGTGTGCGCTAGGCGAGCGCGGGAGCGTCGGGCTGAGAGCGCACGGCGGCACGGCAGAGATGGGCAAACCGCGGCCCCGCCCCTATCTTGCCGGCATGGCCGATCTCTTCGCGGGCTTCGAACCCGCCGCCCCTGCCGAAACGCACCCCGAAAACGCGCCGCTTGCCGATCGCCTGCGTCCGCGGACGCTGGGCGAGGTGGTCGGGCAGGATCACATCACCGGGCCCGAGGGGGCGATCGGGCGGATGGTGTCGGCGGGGCGGCTGTCTTCGATCATCCTGTGGGGGCCACCCGGGACCGGCAAGACCACGATCGCGCGATTGCTCGCCGACGCGGTCGACCTGCGGTTCGTAGCGATCTCCGCGGTGTTTTCCGGCGTCGCCGACCTCAAAAAGTCTTTCGCCGAAGCCCGCGAGCACGCCAGGATCGGCAAGCGCACCTTGTTGTTCGTGGACGAGATCCACCGCTTCAACCGCGCGCAGCAGGACGGCTTCCTGCCCTATGTCGAGGACGGCACGGTGACGTTGGTCGGCGCGACCACCGAGAATCCGTCGTTCGAACTGAACGCCGCCCTGCTCAGTCGCGCGCAGGTGCTGATCCTCGAGCGCCTCGGCCGCGGCGCGCTCGAGCAGCTGCTCGACCGGGCCGAAGTGGAGATGGAACGCCCCCTCCCCCTCACCCCGCCCGCCAAGGACGCGCTGATCGCGAGCGCCGATGGCGACGGCCGTTTCCTGCTCAACCAGGCGGAAACGCTGTTCTCGGTGAACCTGCCCGAACCGCTCGACCCGGCGGGGCTGTCGAACTTCCTGCAACGCCGCGTCGCAGTGTACGACAAGGATCGGGAGGGGCATTACAACCTCATCTCCGCGCTGCACAAATCCATCCGCGGCTCGGACCCGCAGGCCGCGCTCTATTATGTCGCGCGGATGCTGACCGCCGGCGAGGAACCGCTGTTCCTGCTCCGCCGCCTGACGCGCGCCGCGGTCGAGGATATCGGCCTCGCCGACCCGCAGGCGCTGGTCCAGTGCATCGCCGCCAAGGACACGTATGACTTTCTCGGCAGTCCCGAAGGCGAACTCGCGATCGCGCAGGCCTGCGTCTATCTGGCAACCGCGCCAAAATCGAACGCCGTCTACAAGGCGCAGAAGGCGGCGTGGAAATCCGCGCGCGAGACCGGATCGCTGATGCCGCCCGCGTCGATTCGCAATGCGCCGACCAAGCTCATGCGCGATATCGGCTACGGCAAGGGCTATGCGTACGACCATGATGCCGAGGATGCGTTCTCGGGATCGGACTATTGGCCCGACGAGATGAGCCCGCAGACCTTCTACACGCCGACCGAACGCGGGTTCGAGAAGCGGCTGTCCGAACGGCTTGCGTATTGGGACGGCCTGCGCGCGGAAAAACGGTCGTGAAGGATTGGGCTGCGGTCGCGGCCTATGCGCTGTCGCTGCCCGATACCGAGGCTTCGACGTCCTACGGCCAGCCGGCGATCAAGACGCGCGGCAAGATGTTCGTCAGTGCCGGCCATGTCGATGGCAGCTTCCACGTTCGCAGCCCGCATGACGAGAAAGCGGTCCTGATCGCGACCGACCCGGACAGTTTCTGGCAAACCGCGCATTACGAAACCTGGCCCGGCCTGCTGGTCCGCTACGGCGCGCATGATCCCGATCGGGTCGCGCATGTAATCGCCCGCGCGTGGTGGGATCGGGCATCGGCGACGCAGCGAAAGGCGTTCGGGCATCGTCCCTGACCGGTTCAGCCATTTCGCCGCGATCGACTGGTCGGGCGCGGTCGGCCCCCGCCAGCGCGGGATCGCGGTCGCGATCTGCGCGCGCGGTACCGGAGCACCGGTGCTGGTCGATGCACCCGGATCCGGCGTCGCGGACGGCTGGTCGCGCGGCACGGCGTTGGACTGGCTGACGGACACGATGCCGGCGGACACGCTGGTCGGGCTCGACCTCGGGCCGTCGCTGCCGTTCGTGGATCGCGGCGCGTTCTTCCCCGGTTGGTCGGAGAGCCCGGCGGAGGCGGGGGCGCTATGGGCGCTGGTCGAGGCGATCTGCGCGGACGATCCGCATCTCGCCGCGAGCAGTTTCGTCGATCATGTCGAGGTCGCGCGGCACCTGCGTCGGCACGGCGGGCGCAAGGGCGAATTTTTCGAAGGCCGCGGGCGGCTGCGCGTGACCGAGGAAGCGCAACGACGCCAGGGGCTCAGTCCGACCAGCAACCTGAACCTGGTCGGCGCGGCACAGGTCGGCAAGTCGAGCCTTACGGGGATGCGCGTGCTGCACCGGCTGGCGGGACGGATCCCGATCTGGCCGTTCGATCCGGTGCCGTCGACCGGCTCCGTGATGATCGAGATCTACACGACGATCGCCGCGCGCGCCGCCGGCATCCGCAAGGGCCTCAGCAAGATCCGCGACGCCACCACGCTCGATGCCGCGCTCGCGGCGATCGGTAGCGCCCCGCATCGCCCGCTCGCGCGCTACGACGATCACGCGACCGACGCGATCCTGAGCGCGGCATGGCTTCGGAGCAACGCGGCGCGCGCCGAACTCTGGACGCCGGCCGCACTGACTCCACACATCGCGCGAACCGAGGGCTGGACCTTCGGCGTTTCTTGAAGCATTGGGCGACACGCGTCCGACGCACCGGGCCGGTTTAGCTCAGTTGGTAGAGCGCCAGTTTTGTAAACTGGATGTCGCGGGTTCGATTCCTGCAACCGGCACCACACCCCCACCCAAGTTGTTGATGTTGCCTGCATTTCCGCGTGAGATCTGCGGCGGATGCGCCAATTGCCTGCTGAAACAAGATGTAAAGCTTTTGGTAAGCAGTCGCTGCGAATACTGGCGCGTACGACCGGTCGCATTCCGTTGACGTCAACGGTGGAGCGGCCCCTTAGTTGGCAACTTGTCAGGCCGGATTGCCATACCGTGACCGGTGAAGAATCAGCGCAAAACCGTAGCACTTGATCGCGGTTGTAATTTTTAAACAATCATATCATCGATTTAGCTTGCATCAATTTGATCTGTCATACATAGATCAAGTACATCTTCGAGAAAGCCAAAGATCGCGACCCGCGCGACTGACTATTCTCTGGTTGGTATGTGCCCAATCCAGGTTGTCGATCAGCTGTGGAAGTCGACTGAGATCGATCCGCGGCGACCCGTAAAATCCTTGGGTACCCCTTTAAAGTTCGAACGACTCCCGCTGCTGCGGATGGGAGACTCGTGCCTTCTATCCGCGGTGACTTTCGAGGTGTTCATGTCCAAGTCGACCCTTTGGGTAGCCGCGTTTGCGGCTGTGAGCCCGGCTGCGCTGATGATTTCCGCCCAAGCGGCACAGGCGCAGGTCCCCGTCGGGGCCGGCGGACAGCTCCAGCAGATCCCGCCCGCGCCGCTGAACGACAAGGCCGCGCCCGATCTCGGGTTCGAGCGGAAGGCGCCGGTGGTCGTTGCCGCCACCGGCGGCCCGAAGGCGCTGGTGCAGTCGCTCCGCGTGTCCGGCGCGACGATGTTCCCCGAGGCCGACCTGGTCGCCGCCAGCGGGTTCGCGCCGAACAGCGAGCTCGACCTGTCCGGACTCAAGATGCTCGCCGCGCGGATCACCGGCTACTACACCAGCCGCGGCTATTTCGTCGCGCAGGCCTATGTGCCCGAGCAGGACGTGCAGAGCGGTACCGTGACGATCACGGTCGTCGAGGGGCGCTTCGGCGCGGTCGGCGTGAAGAACGAATCGCGGCTGTCGGACAGCGTCGCGCACGGCATTCTGAGCGGTCTCGATGTCGGCGATCCGGTCGCGGTGGCACCGCTCGAACGCCGGTTGCTGATGCTGTCGGACCTTCCCGGCGTACGCGTCAAGTCGACGCTCAGCCCCGGCACCGCGGTCGGCACGTCGGATCTGCTGGTCGACATCACCCCCGGCCAGAGCATCACCGGCAGCGTCGAGGCCGACAATGCCGGCAACCGCTACACCGGTGCGTACCGGGCCGGCGGAGTCGTCAACTGGAACAACCCGACAGGCTCCGGCGACGTGCTGAGCCTGCGCGCGCTGACCTCGTTCTCCGGCCTCGCTTATGGTCGCGCCTCGTACCAGGCGCCGATCGGCCAGGTCACGCTGGGCGTCGCCTTCGCGCATCTCGAATATTCGCTCGGCAAGGAATTCGACAGCCTCGACGGCAGCGGCAACGCCGACGTCGCCAGCGTCTATGCCAGCTATCCGCTGCTGCGGTCGCGCGACAACAATCTGTACCTGACTGTCGGCGGCGACGTGAAATGGTTCGAGGACAAGATCGGCATCGTCGACACCGTCAGCTATCGACGCGCGCAGGTCGTCAACATCGGCCTGAGCGGGGATGAGCACGACACGCTGCTCGGTGGCGGCTGGAGCGCGTATTCGCTCGGCTATTCGGTCGGCAATCTCGACATCCGCGGCGCCTATGATCGCTCGGTCGACGCGCTGACCGCGCGCACCGACGGCAGCTACGGCAAAGCCGTGTTCAGCTTCGCGCGGTTGCAGACGATCGCCGGGCCGCTGTCGTTCTTTGCCTCGGCGCGCGGCCAGATCGCGTTCGACAATCTCGACATCTCCGAGAAGATGGAATTGGGCGGCGCCTATGCGGTGCGCGCCTATCCCGAGGGCGAGGCGTATGGCGATCAGGGCTATGTCGCCACCGGCGAAGCACGGCTCGCCTTGCCGCAGATCGTGCCGGGTTCGCTCCAGCTGTTCGGGTTCGTCGACGTCGGCGAGGTCGATTACGTCAAGCACCCGTATTTCACCGGCTCCAACCACGCGAAACGCAGCGCGTATGGCGGCGGCCTGAGCTGGGCCGGACCGTACGGGATCGCCGCCAAGGCGACCTATGCGCGGAAACTTGGCGACGAGGACGCGACGTCGGCACCCGACAAGTCGGGTCGCGCCTGGTTCCAGCTTTCGAAGACCTTCTGATCGCAAGATCGACCCGAATTTCGCGGCCAGCCGCGCCGCTACCAAGGATACCGCCCATGACCCCCATCCCCTCGACGATCAGGAACATCAGCCGCCCCGCCAAGCCCGCGATCTCGCGCACGCGGCGCGGCGGGCTGTTCGGCACGACCGGTCTTGCGCGGTTCGCGTGGCTGATCGGGTTCAGCCTTGCCGGCACGATCGCCGCGCGCCCGGTCGAGGCGCAGACGCTGCCGACCGGTGGCGACGTGGTCGCGGGTCAGGCGAGCATCGCGACCGGCAACAAGTCGGTCACCGTGACGCAGACCAGCGACCGCGCGGCGATCAACTGGCAGTCCTTCTCGATCGGCAAGGGCAATAGCGTCGTATTCGACCAGCCCAACAGCAGTTCGGTCGCGCTCAACCGCGTACTGGGCTCGGATCCGTCGGTGATCCTCGGCAATTTGTCGGCCAACGGCAAGGTGTTCCTGGTCAACGCGAACGGTATCCTGTTCGGCAAGACCGCGAACGTGAACGTCGGCGGGCTGGTCGCGTCGACGCTGAACATCTCCGACGCCGATTTCCTAGCGGGCAAGATGAACTTTGCGGGGACGAGCGGCGCGAGGGTCCAGAACGACGGCACGATCACCGCGAAGAACGGCTACGTCGCGCTGCTCGGCGCCAACGTCGGCAACAGCGGGACGATCAAGGCGAACTTCGGCACCGTGGTACTCGCGGGCGGCGAGGCGATCACGCTCGACGTCGCCGGCGACGGCCTGCTCAACGTCGTGGTCGACAAGGGTGCGGTGGGCGCACTCGTCCGCAACGGCGGGCTGATCCGGGCAGACGGCGGCAAGGTCGTGATGACCGCGCAAGGCGCGGGCGACCTGCTCCACACCGCGGTCAACAACAGCGGCATCGTCGAGGCACGGACGCTGCAGAACCGCGCAGGCACGATCATGCTGCTCGGCGACATGACGACCGGCACCGTGACGGTCAGCGGCGGCCTGGATGCGAGCGCACCGGTCGGCGGCAACGGCGGCTTCATCGAAACCTCCGCAGCCACGGTGAACGTCGCGGACACTGCCAAGGTGTCGACCTTCGCGCCCGGCGGGATGACCGGCACGTGGCTGATCGATCCGCAGGATTATGTGATCGGCGCGGGCGGCAACATCGCCGGCTCGACGCTGGCGGCGCAGCTGGTGACGACCAGCATCACGATCAGCACGATCCCCGCGGCGGGCGACACGACGGTCGGCAACGGCGACATCATCGTCAACGATGCGGTCGCGTGGACCGCGTCGGGCGTGCCGACGACGCTGACGATGAACGCGTTTCGCGACGTCGTCATCAACGCGCCGATCACCGCGACCAACGGCAATATCGTCGCGTGCTGCGGCCGCGACGTGAACGTCAACGCGGACCTGACGACTACCAACGGCAGCATCCTGCTGAACGCGGGGCGCAACGTGAACGTGTATCACGCGATCACCACGACCGACGGCAACATCGCGCTGTGCGCAGGGCATGACGTGATGATCGACGCGGCGGTAACGCTGACCCGCGGCACGACGGTTCCGGCGCAGAGCCTCGGCCTGCCGGTCGGCCTGACGCTGATCTCGGGCGGCGACGGCACCGGGCCGGGCGTCAACGGCGGCACGATCGTGTTCGCCGCGCTCTCGCCGCCGACGACGGTGACCGCGGCGCCGGTGACGATCAACTACAACCCGGTATCCTATTCGACGCCGACCGATTTCTCGACCAACTTCGTGCTGACCGAGGGCGCGGCGATCACCCAGCGGATGCTGCTGTTCCCGACGGCGCAGAAGGCGGCCGACGGCACCAACGCGGTCGTGCTCAGCGGCTTCAACACGAACGACGTTTCGGGCACGCCGACCGGCGTCACGCTCGTCGCCGGCACGAACGCGACCGCGACGTTCGACAGCACGGGCGAGGGCACGGGGATCGGCGTCAGCTATAGCGGCTACACGCTGACCGGCACGAACGCGGACCAATATGCGCTCGCGAGTTCGTGCTGCACCACGGGTAACCGAACGACCGGAACGATCACGGCGGCGGCTCCGGCGCCGGCGCCTGCTCCCGCACCGGCTCCTGCTCCCGCACCGGCACCGGCGCCTGCTCCCGCACCAGCGCCTGCTCCCGCACCGGCGCCTGCTCCCGCGCCAGCGCCTGCTCCCGCACCGGCTCCGGCTCCGGCGCCTGCTCCCGCACCAGCGCCAGCTCCGGCTCCGGCTCCGGCTCCG
>JAYVRZ010000282.1:0-4947 GCA_043775965.1 Sphingomonas sp. | reverse complement strand
GCGGATGTCGAGGCGGTCATTCCAACCAAAAGTAACCGCCGCATACCGATCCCGCATGATCGCGAGAAATACCGTTGGCGCAATCTCGTCGAGCGCTTGTTCAGCAAGCTCAAGAACTGGCGCCGTGTCGCAACGCGTTATGACAAGACAGCAGAGTCATATCTCGGCTTCGTCGCGCTCGCATCAGTTACGCTGTGGCTGCCCTTTGTCCACGTGGCCTAGTTTTAGTGATGTAGCTCTCGAGAATCTCGCCTTCGTGGTCGACCGCTCGCCAGAGGTACACCATCTCCCCGTTCAACTTCACGTACATCTCGTCGAGGTGCCAGCGCCACTGGCGGAAGCCCCGCATTCGACTTACCCGCTGACGGCGGATATCGCCGGCGAACATCGGGCCGAACCTGTTCCACCACATGCGCACCGTCTCATGACAGACGTCGACGCCGCGCTCGAACAGCAGATCCTCGACGTTTCGCAGCGATAGCGGAAAGCGGACGTACATCATTACCACCAGCCGGATCACCTCCGGCGACGAGTTGAAACGGCGGAACGGGCTTGGTGGCAGGGCCCTCGATTTTCGGCTCATCCATTGCCGATACCATCCCCCTGCCCCACCTGCCACGTTAGTCTGACAAAGCCTGTCCTTCGAATCGTCGGACCGCTCATCGCACCGGATAGATGTTCCTGCAATGTTCTTGCCAATCAAACCGGTTCGCGCCTAGCTATAGGTATGCCGCTCGCGGCGACTCGACACTGATGGAGCAACGAAATGCAGCATGATCTGCAGCTGAGAGCGGCTGCCCGCGTGATATACGACAACGTCTATCCGGCTGTAGACCCTGCCCCGTTCAGCTTCGACGAGGCCGAACGGTTCGGAACCGTGGAGTACCGGCAAGCCGTCGGGGCCGCTCAGGACGCACGGTCCGTTCTGGCTGCGCACCACGACCAGCTCCTCTTCGCCGCGATCCTATAGGTCATGCCCTCAACAAACCCGAGCCGCCGGGTCGTTGTCCCGCTGCACCATCGTGACGACGCGCTGCGACTTCACGATATTCCCTTCGAACTGGTGCCGTGCGAGGTGCCCTTCTTCTTGGTCCACACGCCGGCGGGATTCCCGTCGCCTGCGCAAGACGACATGCAGGATCCGATCGACTTGAGCGCGTGGCTTATCGAACACCCAGCCGCCAGCTATGTTATGCGAGTCGAGGGACGGTCGATGGCGGGTGCCGGAATCATCGACGGCGATCTGCTCGTCGTGAACCGGGCCAAGGCGCCGAGGACGGGTGCCATCGTCGTGGCACTGGTGCACGGTGAGCGGACCCTGAAACGTCTGCGCTATTTCGACGGCCGCCCCTGGCTTGTCCCCGAAGCGGAAGGGTTCGCCGACATCCTGGTCGACGAGCATGTGGAGATCTGGGGCACCGTGGTCGGCGTCGCGCGCAAGATGGCATGAGCACGCCGATCGCCTTGATCGACTGCAACAATTACTACGTATCCTGCGAACGGGCCTTCGACGCGAGCCTGGTCGGTGTGCCGGTCATCGTCTTGTCGAACAATGACGGATGCGCGATCGCCCGGTCCGCAGAGGCGAAGGCGCTGGGAATCAAGATGGGCGATCCGATCCATCACTTGCGCGACAAGGTGAAGCAGCACGGCATCCAAGTCCGGTCGTCGAACTATGCGCTGTACGGTGACATGCAGCGCCGGGTGATTGCCGCATGCGAGACATTCGCTCGTGACTTCGAGATATACTCGATCGACGAGACATTCCTCGATCTCGCCGGTTTCGAGAGCCGTGATCTAGTTGCCCACGCGAATGCGATGCGGGCGCAGGCAGGTCCAGCCGTGGACGACGATACCCACGTGCGTCGGCATCGCGGAGACTAAGACGCTAGCGAAACTGGCGAATGCCGCGGCTAAGAAGAACCCGCAGTTTGACGGTGTGGCCGATCTCCGCGACGACCGGGTGCGGCACGACGTGATGCATGCCTTCCCCGTCGGTGACGTGTGGGGCGTCGGCGGCGCGACCGCGCGTAAGCTGACCGACCTAGGGATCCACACCGCCGGGGCGCTTCGCGACATGCCGATGAAACAGGCCCGCGCCGTCGGGACGGTCGTCCTTGAGCGGCTGGTTGCCGAGCTACGCGGCGTGCCGTCCAACGCGGTGGAGGCGGTCGAGCCACGACGGAAAGGCATGGCCGTCACCCGGTCCTTCGGAACACCGATATGCGACTTTGAGCGGATGATGGGCGCGCGGTCGCAATATGCCCTCCGCGTCGGCGAGAAGCTCAGATCCCACAGGCTCGTCGCGGCACGGCTGACAGCGTTCTTCCACACGAACAAGCACAAGCCCGACCGACCACAGTACGGCGCATCGCGCATGGTGACTTGCACCCGATGACGAACGACAGCCTCGAGCTAATCGCGGCGGCCAAGCGCGGTGCCGAGAAGGCTTGGCGCGACGGCTACGCCTATACGAAAGCCGGCATCATGCTCGACGGTCTGCTTCCCGAGGACGAGCGGCCGCGCACGCTGTTCTAGGCTGACACGGCCAAGCGGGACCGGCTGATGGGCGCACTCGACGCGATCAACGGCAGGTTCGGAACATGGACGGCAGTTACGGCATCGCAGGGGTTCAAGCGCGAGTGGAAGATGCGGTCGGAGATGCGGTCTCCTGCATGGACGACCAACATCGCCGAGGTGCCGACGGTCCGCGCACAATAATGCCGGCGGTACTGAAGTCCTTGCGTTCGCTGGGGTTCGGAACGAGGAAGCGGCCATGAGCCATGCCAGCAACGTCGTTCTCTGTGATGGACCCGACAGCCCCCACGCGTTCGACGTCGTGCCCCTTCAACCGCGTAATGGCAGCCTTGATGCCATGTGCCCAGTCTGCAAGGGCCGCGGTCAGTGGAACACTGAGATCGATCTCGTCAGCTTCCGATGCAAGCGAAAGGCATGTGATCGGTGCCACGGTGCTGGTTGGGTGGAAACGGGTACCGATCCGATCGGCCTGCCTGACATTGAAGTTTCGCCGGACGGCTATCCTCGTTGGACGATCCGCTTCGAACCGAGCGATACGGAGGTGGAAGTCGATCCGGCCCAACCTGGTCTGGCCAAAACCTGAGCCGGACCAAGGAAACCGTGCTTAGATCAGGCGAGGCGTCACCGTGCGCGTCGGGAACACCGGTCCCCGTACCGTCATCCGATCCGCAAGATATGGCCGCTGCAACGACAGAACGTCGTCATAGCTGCCGGTTAACCACCGCTCATGATCGTCCGGTCGCAGGATCGTGATCATCGCCTTGGGGTGGACTGGCGCTACCAATTCGTTCGCATCGCAGGTGACCATCGCGAAGTAGCGCTGTTCGCCAACCTGCCGCCAAAAACCGGCGATCGCGAACACGGGCTGGTCCTTCACCGCGAACCACATCTCCCCCTTGATCGGCTTCTTGCTGTCTCCGAGGTCGGTAGGCTCGCGCGCCCACTCGCAAAATTCCGTCAGCGGGATCAGGCAGCGGTTCGCTGGGTCGGTAACGAGCGAACGCCATTGCGGGAGATGAAGCGTGCGGACGTTGGTCTGCGCAACTTTGCGACCGGCCTGCTTCGCCTGCCCCGCCAAGACATCCCATTCCATCACGTCGAGTCCGCGGCGGTCGCCTTCGTTCCGCACGACGTACGCCCGACCGAACGGGCGCAGTTCCTTCGGGTCGAACCGGTTGTCCATCGGCTTGTCGGCAAGCCATTCCGCACCGAACCGTTCGGTGATGGTCTCGGGCTCGCCGTCGAACCGGGCGCGATTACACATCGATCAGATCCCAAGACTGCGACGCTTGATCTCGCCAAGTAGCGCTTCGGCCACCGGATGCCCAACCTCGCCGCCCGACTGCTCGTAGGCTGTGGTCAGATCCGTGTCGGATGCATCATTCAGCAGGCCCCTGACTTCGGCGCTGAACTCGTCGACTTCCCCGGCCGCTGCATCCGCAGCGTCGTCGCTGGTGATGGCCGGCTCGTCGCCGGGTGCCGGCGCGTGGGCCATCACTGCGTCCTGCTTGAACAGGTCGAAGGCGTCGGCAGCTTCGTTGCGCTCCTCTAGGGCGATCTCGAGGCGGATGAATAGGTCGAGCGACGGTGCGGTGTTTTCCATCGCGGAAGCCTAAGCCCGGTTCGTTGTACCGCGCAATATGCCGCCGCCGCGAGGCGACTGTTCAGGTGTTGATCCGCCCGACGACGGCACCGACTGCGATCACCAATACGATGATCGCCCAACCCTCCCAGGTTCGCGGTGTCCAGCCGATGCCTACGACCTTGGGCTGAAACCATTCTCGCGGGTGGTCCATGATAGCTCCAAAACTGGCGTTAGCGGTCTGCTCCGCCTTTCCGGTCCCAGCGGGTTCCGGTCAAGCCGGATTGACGGTTGCCCGCAAGGGACGCAGTTTCACGCAGCCCGGTCCTCGGGCTGGAGAATGCTAGATGTGTGGATCGGCCCCGAAACAGGGACCCCGCTATGAGTAAGGCGACCATCTATTATCCCAGAGTAATACGGATTAGGATCCGGGTACGATCAGCGCCGATCTGGACCCCTAGCTTTGCAAATCTTGGACGCTAATCCAATAATTTGGCGAAAATCTACCGCCCCCCCCCTTTCGACGCCGATCCACACGCAACGTCAGCGCTGCCAACCGGGATCGACAACCCGCGGCACTGGCGGCCAACGACATGTGGTCGATGGACTTTGTATCTGATGCCCTGTTCGACGGCCGGCGATTACGGGCGCTGACGGTCGTCGACGCCTTCACCCGCGAAGCGCTGGCGATCGACGTAGACCAGGGGATCAAGGGCGAGCAGGTGGTCGAGGCGATGGCACGGATCTCGTCGATCCGCGGCGCGCCCAAGACCATTCGCGTGGACAACGTCCTATGTTGGGAAGCAGCGGCGGGATTTAGCCAGCAG
>JAYVRZ010000281.1:0-6363 GCA_043775965.1 Sphingomonas sp. | reverse complement strand
GGCCGGACATATGGACGCAAACGATCTGATCAAAACGTTCGCTCGGCCATTGCAAGGCGGGAGCCGTCCACATATGGGGGTACGACACCTTCAGATCGGCATCCTCGGTGCCGCAAACTTGGTTACAGGCTCCTGCTGGCGATGATCGCGCCGCCGGTGCCGGCTTGCAACAACAGCGCGGTCCGCAATCCAGCACGTTCGGCGGGCAGCGTGAAGCGTGCGCTCTGCCCAGACCAGCTACCGAGCGCGACGAGTTGGCGAACGATGTTGCGATGGGGGATCGTGCGCCCACCATTCTCGCCGGCGCGGATCGGCACCGGGATCGTCCGCGGATCATAGCGGACCAGCCACAGCGTCCCCTTCCCTACGCCGCGCTCGACGACTGCCGTACGCCCGTCACTCCGGATTTCAGGCCCACCGACCCCGCGATCGTAACGGGCGATCGCCGCATCGACGTCGCCTCTCCGATTGCCGGTCAGCACGCCGCGGCCATTGACGATTACCTGCGGCGTGGCGACGTTGCCTCGGCCGCCGGCCTTTGCGTAGTCCCATTGGCGCTGCGTGAAGGCGGGGTCGCCGAATGTGTCCTTCCAGCCAAGCCTGTCCCAATAGGTGACCGCAAAGCTGAGCGCGAGCACGTCGGGACGATCGGCGACGGCATTGATCACCAGATCCGCCGGCGGGCACGACGAGCAGCCCTGGCTCTGATAAAGTTCGACGACGGTCGGATGCCGCGGAACGGCGGCGAATGCGGGAGCGGTCGTGGTCGCAAGCACAGCGATCGCGAGGCAGGTCAGTCTACGCATGGAAATTCTCCTTCGATGGCCGTGATCAGTCCCTCGCCGATCCATTGCCCCAGCCAACGTCCGGCCGCCGCGACGCCCTCCGCTTCGCCGAGGTCGTCGACGAGATACGTGCAAAGATCGGCAAACGGTACGCCCGCACGTGCGCGCAGGATCGCCTGCATCTCGGTCTGGTCGGTCGTGCGAAACCGCGACACGTCATCATGTCGCCAGACTAGGAGTCCCGCGGGCTCGGGCAGCATTGCAGCGGCAGGCGGCGGCTCGCCGCTGATGATCGCGGACCAGAGCACCGGGGCGTTGCTGGTCATGTAATAGATGTCGAACGAGGGCACGAACCGCAGGACAGCCGGGTCCCAGTCGACGCCCGCCAACCAGGCCGTGTCGATAGCGTCGGCGTCAGCGGCGACGAATGCCTCGGCCAGCGCGAGTTCCAGCGTCGCCAGCTCGGCCACCTCCGCATCGTCGGGATATAAGTGACGAAGCGTTGCGGGCAGGTCGCGGGGATAGGCGTCGAGCGTCCAGCTGCTCGGCGGTAAGGCATCGATATGACACGCGGCGGCAGCCCGGAACGCGGCTTCGCCCAGCCAGTCGCACGTTACCGGAAAACTCGTCTCGAGACACTCGATCAGCTGCGCGCGATAGTTGTTCTGATAGACGGCAAGCCCGGCGCGCATGGCGGGTGCGCTCAACGCTGCCGCATCGCCCGCGTGCAGCCATGTCCGCATGTCGCGTTGCAGGTCGATGAGGCTCATGCCGCCGCCTTGAGCGCAAGGCAGCCGATGCTGCGTGCAATTGCGAGTTCGGCCAAAAGGTGGGCGAGCGGCGGAATGGCGTCGTCGCGCTCGATCATCGTCGCGATGAGGCCGAGCCGCGGCAGGACATGCGCGTACAGATCCCACACCGACGCGCAGATTGGCGTATCGTGCGTGTCGATCAGCAGGTCGCTGCCCTGGCTGTGCCCGGCCAGATGAACTTGCCGCACACGGTCTGCAGGTAAGCCGTCGAGATAGGCGACCGGGTCGAACCCGTGGTTTGTCGCGCTGACGAAGACGTTGTTGACGTCAAGCAGCAGTCCGCAGCCGGTGCGCGCTGCCACATGATCGAGGAATTCCCATTCGGTCATATCGGCGCCGGGGAAGTCGATATAGCTCGAGGGGTTCTCGATCAGCATCGTCCGGCCGAGCGCGTCCTGTGCCCGATCGATATTCGCACAGACGATATCGAGCGCTTCGGTGGTATAGGGCAGCGGCAACAGGTCGTGCGCGTTAAAGCCGTCGATCCGGGTCCAGCTCAGATGATCCGAGACGAACAACGGTTCGATCTCGTCGACCAGCGCGCGTAGCCGCTTGAGATAGACCCGGTCGAGGCCGTCGGCCGACCCGATCGACATCGACACGCCGTGCAATGCGACCGGATAGCGTTCGCGGACGTCGCGCAGGATACGGCGCGGCTGACCGCCATCGACCATGAAGTTTTCCGAGATCACCTCGACGAAATCGACGTCGACCGGCTGCTGCAGGAGTTCGGCATAATGCGGCTTGCGCAGGCCGATACCGAAACCGGAAAAGAGTGCGGGTGGCATGGCGGGTCTCACTGTCGGTGGAAGAAGGCGAGCCCGGTACCGCTTGCGCGGACCGGGCCCGGCGACGGTCAGTTCGGCGCGGTCAGGCTGCCGCCGCCGCTCTTGCAGCCCTTGGCGCTCATTTCCTTGAAGCCCTGCCCCTTGCAGTCGTTCTGGCCCTTGCAATCGTTCTTTGCGGTCTTGCAGTCGGACGTGCCCTTGCACGTGTTGACGCCGTAGCAGTGCACCTTGGCGCCGCCCTTGGCGATCGCTGCGGTTGGCGCCGTCGCGCTGATGGCGATGACTGCGGCGGCGGCGGCGAAGCTGACGCCGTTAGGAATGGTGATCATCGAAAAGTCTCCCTGAGGATATCGCCTGAATGGCGCCTCCAGTTCGCCGCGATCCCCGTATCGGTTACGCCGCGCGCAAACTTACCAGCGCAGCAGGCGTGGCCCGACTAGGGCGCCGAGCGACGCGGCGAGAAGGATGCCGAGCGAATACCAGGTCAGCACGAAGATCGCCGACACTTCGGGACAATGCAGGCAATAGACCGTCGCCGCGAACGCGCCCGCGGCAAGTCCCGCGGCGGCACCGGCTGCGCGCAGCCGGGTCGGTGCCATCTGACGAAACGACCAGAGCAAGCCGACGAAGATCGGCATTGCGAGCGCCAGCACCAGCCACGGGCATTTCGTCCAGGTATGGCCGAGCCACATTGCGAGCCACTCGCTTCGCGGCGTGGTGATCAGCTCTCCTAGCCCAAGCGCAGCCAGCGCGAGCACTGGCAACGCGATCAGCCAAAGCCGCCGCAGACTGCCCGGATCGGGTCGTGCAAGCCGTGCCGTCGCATAGATCGCGCCCGCTGACAGCGAGATGGTATAGCCCCATTTCATCCAGAAGGCCGGCCCCTGCATCGCCAGCCAAAGATCGGGACGGAAGCCGAGCGTGACCGAGATCAGCAGGATCGACACCACCGCGCCGCCGATCACGCCCAGCGCGAGCCGCAAGCCGACCGCGTGACGCCCGACCGGCCGCACCTCGTTACTCAGCGAGGCGATCAGATCGTCGGTGTTCATAAGCGTTGCCCTGCGATGCGCGCGGCGAGCGCCTTCAGTCCGCGGTGGACCGACACCTTCACGTCGGATTCGCCGATCCCGGCGGCGTTCGCGGCCTCCGCGACGCTCGCCCCGTCGATCCGGGTAGCGCGGATGGCACGCGCCTGCTTGACCGGCAGGGTCGCCAGCAGATTGTCGATATCCATCCGCGCGATGCTCGAGTCCTCGAACCCTTCGGCGACCAGCATGTCCTCGAGCCCCTCGATCGGCACGGTGCGCCGGTTGCGGCGAAACTGATCGATCATCTTGTAGCGCGCGATCGCGAACAGCCATGCGGCAAAGACGCGGTCGCGATCATAAGTCCCGCGGCGGGTGTGTACGGCGATCAGCGTTTCCTGCACGAGGTCCTCGATATCATCGGGGCCGGCGGACACGCGCCGGCGATAGAAGCTTCGGAGCAACGGCACGAGCGCACGGAGCAGCGACGCATGCGCGGCGGCGTCGCCGTCGAGGCCACCGATCATCCACGCCCGCAACTGATCTTCGTTCGCTCGCATTCGCGCTCCCCGACAGGAAGTTCGACGGCCTTGTCCGGAAGGTTACACGATTAACGGCGATCACATAAAAAAAGTCCGGCGTAACTGCCCGTGTAACCAAGCCCTTGGTGTCCGCGAACCGGCATCGTGATCGGTATGACGCCCCCCCCGCCGATCACCGCGAGGCCCGACCAGTCCCTCCGGTCAGGTCTCGCACCAGGGCCTCTTCAAGGACAACCGACATGCGCACCACAGCCACCATCGCCGCTTCGCTCGCCATCGCCACGCTGGCGGCCGGCGCCGCCACCGCGCAGACCGCCAAGCCGATGGAGAAATGCTACGGCGTGTCCCAAGCGGGCAAAAACGACTGCAAGGCCGGTGCCGGCACCAGCTGCGCCGGCACTTCGAAGGTGAATTACCAGGGCGATGCATGGAAGCTGGTCAAGGCCGGGAACTGCACGACCATCAAGACGCCAAAGGGCTTCGGTTCACTTGCGCCCAAGGTCTGATGATGTCGCCGGACCGCCCCTATCGCGGTCCGGCACCGCCAAGGAAATTCACCATGATCGAGACCCTGCATCTGCGCGTCGTTGGCCGGTTGCATCGGCTGGTACCGGATGCCGCGCTCCTGTTGCTGGCACGGCTCGGTATAGCCTCGGTATTTCTGCAATCCGGCCGTACCAAAGTCGAGGGGCTGTTGACGCTGACTGACGGGACGTACGAGCTGTTCCGTACCGAGTACGCGCTGCCGCTGATCCCGCCCATGATCGCCGCGCATGCCGCGACCTATTCCGAGCACCTGTTCCCCATCCTGCTCGTACTTGGCCTCTTCACGCGACCCGCCGCGCTGGCGTTGCTCGGCATGACCGCTGTCATCGAGATCTTCGTCTATCCGGACGCTTGGCCGACACACCTATCCTGGGCAGCGCTACTGCTTCCGCTGGTCGTGCGCGGCGGCGGTGCCTGGTCGCTCGATCGGCGACTATGGGATCGGACGCACATGTCGCGGCAACGTTCTCCGTCGCGCAGGTTCGACGCAACGTCGCAATAAATTTTGAGGTCCCGGACGGCTCAACCCGCCGCCATCTGTTCCGCACGCTTTCTGAAGTTGGACAAGATCGCCTGCCAACCATCGCGCTGCATCTCGACCGAGTTCTCGGCCTCGGCATCGAACGTCGTCTCGACCCGAGTTCCTGTGCCGGTGGGATGGAATGTGGTCCGGCACTGACGCCCGTCGCCTAGCTCCATTGCCACGGCGCGCGGCGCGTCGACCTCAATATAGATCGCTTCGAAATCGAAGCCGAAGCTGCCGTCCTTCGCCTCCATCCGCGCAGAATGCTTGCCACCCACCTGCAGATCGACGCTGACTTTGGGGCAATGCCACTCGTCGTTTGCAAAGTTCCACCGCGTAATTTCGTTCGGGTCGGTGTAGGCCTGCCAAGCCCGCTCAGCCGAAAGTGGAATCGTATGCATTCGGTGAGCGCCCTCTGGTTTGGCGCGACTGATGCTACGCGGCTTGCGCCATGGCTTCGGGACGCTGCTGTCGAGCTTTCCATTCCCACGGCAATAGCTCGTGAAGCCGTGTCTGCGGATGGTCGGAGATCCGCGCGATAACATCGCGGAGCCAGGCATGCGGGTCGACGTCGTTGAGGCGGCAGGTCTGGATCAGCGTGTACATGGCGGCCGCGCGGTCACCGCCGCGGTCGGAGCCGCAGAAGGTCCAGTTCCGGCGCCCGACCGCGACGGTTCGGACCCGGCGTTCCGCCGCATTGTTGGTCATGCAGATCCTGCCGTCAGACACGAAGCGGGCAAAGCTGTCCCAGCGTACCAGCATGTAGTTGATGGCCTTGGCCAGATCGCCCTTGCGCGACAGACGGCCATATTGCTGGCGCAGGAACTGTTCGAGCTCGACAACGAGCGGGGCCACGTGGACCTGCCGCGACGCGAGCCGTTCGCTAGCGTTCCGACCCCAGATCACGCGTTCGGCAGCGAAGATCGCATCCATGCGGGTGACGACGTCGACCGCGAGCGGTGTCCGGCTCAGGCGAGCCTCCTTGAAGAACGGGCGACGGGCGTGTGCCCAGCACGCTGCCTCCAGGATGGGCCTTGGTTTGCGGCCTGCAGCGTAGAGCGCGTCATAGCCGCTATAGGCGTCAGCCTGCAGGATGCCGGCATACCGAGCGAGCTGTCGCTGCGGATGGGCGCCTGTACGGTCACGCGTGTAGTAATAGCAGACGGCCGGCGGGTCGGTGCCGCCAAAGGGGCGGTCGTCGCGAACGGATGCCCAGATCCTGCCCGTTATGGTCTTGCCAGCTGCCATGACCGGCACGGTCGTATCGTCATGGTGGATGCGCTCGCCGGCGAGGATGTGCGCCTCGATGAGATCGACCAGGCCGCGCAGCAGGACGGCG
>JAYVRZ010000280.1:0-19284 GCA_043775965.1 Sphingomonas sp. | reverse complement strand
TGGACGCCCGAGATCACGACCGGCAGGTTCTGGTCGTTCACGTAACGCTCGCCCGTACGCTTAGCTTCGATCCCGACCCGGACCGGGCCGGCATTCCCCTCGACACGACCGCCGAAAGTATAGGTCGGCGCACCTGCCTCGCGCTTGCCTGCGGTGTAGTAGGTGGTGGTAGCGGACGCCTGCACGTCATCGAGGATCTTCGACTTCAGATACGATCCGAACGCGTAGAGCGTCACCAGGTCGATCGGACGATAGCTGATGCTGCCATCAACGCCGTATTTGTGGACGGTGCCGAGGTTGCGATAGATCGTCGTGTTGGTTTCGAGATCGTAAGACGATGCCAACCGGTCATGGAACACGGTGTACCAGCCGGACACCTGGGCCTGGAGGCGACCCATCTGGTAGCGCAGCCCGGCATCGAAATTGTCGGTAGTCTCGGGCTTGGCACCCTCGGCACCGCTGGTACCCTCGACATAATAGAAGCTGTTGTAGAGGTTGTCCGTACCCGGAACCTGCATGCCCTTCGAGTAATTCGCGAACACGGCGAGCGGCGCTACCAGCTGATAGACCAGCCCTGCGCTGGGCAGGACGCGGTTGTAGTTGAACTTGCGCTCCTGCGGCCCTTGGTAATTCGGATAGGCGGCCGCGATGATCGCATCGGTCGCGGCGTTCTGGCCGGAGCAGATCAAGGCCCCCGTGGCGCTCGTGGTGAAGCAGTAGTTGTGCAGATCGCGCGTGAAGAACGGCGCGCGGATGCCGGCGTTCAAGGTCAGCTTGCTGTCGAAGAACCGCCCCCGATATTCGCCGAACGCCTGGTTCAGGATCGCCTTCGAGAAGCGATCGCGCTTTTGGAGTGCGGTGCCGGTCGAGTCGAGCAGCGGATCCTCGCTGGGGAACGGCGTCGTGGCAAAGCCGTAGCCGCCAATCGTGGTCAGCTCGCCGGTCTGCCGGTGCCGGCCGTAATCCAGGCTGTAGCCGATACGGACCGTCTGCATGTCGTTGAAGTCGTACCGCAAACCGAGGTTGAGCAGATAGCGGTTGGTTTCGGTCGTGCTCGGTGCGCTGATCAACACGCTATCCTTGGTATCGCCGTCGCCGTTCAGATCTACGCCGCCGAAATACGGCGTGCTGCCGACATAACCCGCGACCGACTGTCCGCCGATCGTCGCGAAGCCCTCCGATGCCGTTGCCGTCCCGCCACCATTCGCCAACGTGTAGGAATACGCAGCATCCGCCGTGAAGGTGAGCTTGTCGGTCAGCGTAAAGCGCGAATTGACGCGGATATTGGCGGTCTTGGACGGATTGTAGCGATAATCATATGCGCCAAAACCGCAGGCGACGCCTGCACTGCTGACGCAATTGCCCACGTCGTAGAAGCGCTCGTCACGCGTCTGCGGGAAGCGGTTGCCCGAGCCGGTGCCGACGCTAGCACCGACATCGCTCAGCGGTACCGATCCAAAGAAGTTGTTGATGCTGCGGTTGTAATGACCGGCGACCGAGATGAAATCGCCGTTGTTGCCAATCGGCTGATAGATCTTTGCATTGACCTGCGTCTTGTCGATCTTGCCCGCATCGGTGAACACGACATTGTTGGTCGACTTACTGGCCGAGAAGAACGCACGCGTCCCGAACGGCGTGAACACGCCGGTGTCGACCGCGCCGAACACGCGGAAGAAATCGTACTGGCCGACCGAACCGGCCATCCGAACGTGAAAATCCTCCGACGGATTGCGCGTGGTGTAGTTGATCGTCGAACCGGTCGCCGACGCGCTCGGGCTGTCGACGTCGGTCGAACCGAGGCTGACCGCAACCTGACCGATCAGTTCGGGATCGAGCTGCTGGTTGGAATAGATCGCATAGCTGCCGGTGTCGTTGAGCGGAAAGCCGTCCCACATCTCCGACACGCGGCTGGCATCGAACCCGCGAATGCTCAGCGTGCCGCCCGACGAACCATAGGGATCGTTGTTCTGGAAGCTGACGCCGGGCAGCATGTTGATCGTGTCGTTGATCGACTGGCCTGGCGTTTCGTGCTGGATGAACTCCGCATTCAGGCCGACCTTTGCCTTGGAGGTTGCCGGAAGGACGACGCCACCGACGGCGGGATCGCCCTTCTTCCCGGTAACGACGATCTCGTCAAAATCCTTGGTGCCGGTCGATTGTGCGAATGCAGGAGACGCGATCAGATACAAAGAGCAGCCGAACAGGCCGCGCGTGAAAGTAGTTTTGCCCACTTTGGTTCCCCGAGATGGTGGCGACACGCCGTACGCCACTCGGGCGGATCAGTTAGGCCGTGCGCGTGTCTCGAGAATTTCCGGCTGTCATGGAGCGTCACAATCGCGGGCGGCGGATGTCGACGCCGGACCCGCTCCTCAACGGCGCACGCAAATCTCGCTCGACCCGTTGGTCGTGCGGAAGCGCAGCGGTGATATTGCCAGCACGCAGCGCACGTCTCGGAACTGGACGCGCTCGAGCGCGTCGCGGCCTCTGTCATTCAGTGCCGATTGCCGACGTTGCCAAAGAACGAGAAGCCGATTGGCGCGAACTTCATCTCGATCTCCGACGAAAAGCAGCCAAAGCCTTCCGAATAATGGTCGTAGCGGCCCGAACCGTCGATCTCGAGAATGTCGAGCACGGGCGCCTTGATTGCTTGGTGATCGCGGCGACGAGCGACTACATCTTGGGATGGGACGGCGTGATCTTGTCCGGAGACGCGGGTCCCGGACCGCCTGCGAGTTCTTCGACGGATTTACGAAGTTATAGGCGCCGGTGTTGGTTGCGTTCCGCGCTTTAGCAATGTTCATCTGTAACTTTGCTGCGCACTGTTACCCAGACCCACCAATCCGAAATGGCCCGCGCTGCCACACCGCTCCACTAACGTCGCTAGCTTGGAGTGCCCGTCGGTCTCGCGGTGCGTGACGCCGAGAGATCACCTGGGATGTGGCCCATCGTTTCGCCGAGACGGATAGGCTGTTCCGGTATCCAGTCTTGGTTGAAGGCAATCGCATCCTGCTTGAACAACATTACGATGGTCGACCCGAGCAGGAACCGGCCCATCTCTTCTCCTTTTGCGAGCACGATATCCTGATCGGCATAGGTCCATTCGGCGACCTCGCCGGTGCGCTTGGGATTGACTACGCCGTGCCAGACCGTTGCCATGCTGCCGACAATGGTCGCGCCGACCAGCACCATCACGAACGTACCATGCTCCGGTGAATCGAACGCGCAGACGACGCGCTCGTTGCGCGCGAACAGGTTGGGGAGGTTGCGGGCGGTGGCGGGGTTCACCGAGAACAGCGTGCCCGGTACGTAGATCATGCGCAGCAATCTGCCGTCGCACGGCATGTGCAAGCGGTGATAATCCCTGGGCGACAGATAGAGGTTGGCAAAGCGGCCGTGGTGGAACTCGGCCGCGAGCGCCGCGTCGCCACCGACCAGTTCGGTGGTCGTGAACCACTGCCCCTTGGCCTGCACGATCCGGCCCGCTTCGATCGCGCCGAACTGGCTGATCGTGCCGTCGACCGGGCAGACGAAATCGGCCGCGGCCAGCGGTCGCGCGCCAACGCGCAGCGGGCGAGTGAAGAACGCGTTGAAGCTGGGGTAACTGGCGAGATCGGGAACGGCGGCTTCGGTCATGTCGACGCCGTATCGACGGACGAACCAGCGGATGAGCCGAGGCGTCGCCCAGCCGGACTCCCAGCGTGCGACGACACCGGCGAAATCGGTCAGGCGCGTCTTCGGCAGCAGGTGCTGCAACAGGATCTTCAGGCGATCGGACATGGTACGGCTCCAACGTGGAACGCCGGCAGGATTGCAGCGCGGTCGGCAAACGGGGTGCGGGTGAGCGGCATCAGCTTGCAACGCTATGCGAGGACGAACGGAAGTCCAGCGCTATCTGCCCACCCTATCGACGAACCTCATCTGGTTGTGGCGCGTCGTCCTCGCGTTGGATATAGCCGCGGAAATGAACGCTTTTCCCCGCATCCTGCGCCATGTCGCGATCGCCATCGTCCTGCCGTTGCTGGCGGCACCACCCGCCGACGCCGCAGCAGCAGCCCGCAAGGCCAGGCCGCGCGCCTCGGCGGCCGCACCGGCCAAGGCGAACACCGCTATCATCGCGCTGCCGTTGACGCCCATCGTGCCAGCAGGGCAGCGGCTCTGTTCGGCCCGGACGCCGTCAGGGCTGGGATACACGATACTGCGCGCGGGACCGGGCGCCAAGCCGACCGAGAACGACGTCTCGCTCGTGAACTATATCGGCTATCTGGCGGCGACGGGCGCGGTGTTCGACCAGGGGATGCGGTCGCCATTGCCGGTCAACGGCGTGATCCCGGGCTTTTCGGAAGGCCTGCGGATGCTGGGCAGGTCGGGGGTCGGACGGTTCTGCGTCCCCGCAGCGCTTGGCTATGGCGCGCAGGCGTCGGGTCCGATCCCCGCCAACGCCGATCTGGTGTTTCAGGTCGAGCTGGTGGACTTCAAGACGACCGCCGAGGTGCAGAGCATGAACGGCGCGCAGGCGGGCGAGACGCCTGCCCCGAAGGATGCCGTTCCCAAGGCGCAGTGATGCCGATGAGTGCGCCAGCAGCCCAAGGTTACCGGCGTCGAAAGACGCATCCTGGTCGTCGCTGACCTCAACGGGCGTTCCGCACACGCCTACGACCTGGCGACGATGCGCCCGTTGCGGATCCGCGAGCGCGATGTGGCCGTTCAGCTATAACGCGGTCCGATCCCTGCACTCGACCGGCGCTTGCTCTTGGCGACGGAAATGCGGAATGTGGCCTTCGACAGATCCCGACACCCACCAACGGAGAGGTTGATGAGCAGCACCTACGAGAAACAGAAACGGCTTCATCACGACGTCACCAACGTCGGTCTGCGTGCGCAGGCTACCGCAGTCGGCCTGATCCAGCTGTGCATCGAATTGCGCAGCGCAAACGTGTTAAGCGACGATGCGCTTACCCGGATCAAGGGTGCGATCGGCGACGAACTCGCCATCGGGCCATACCGCCGGATCGCGTCGCGCGATCAACGCAGCGAGATCGACGACCGGCTGAACAAGCTGTTTGCCGGCGAGCAGAAGGTCGGATCAGCCGAGGCCCTTTCGTTCGTCCAGGATGATGAGGCATGAAGGGAAACGGGAGCGCGTCGTCCCTTGGCGAGCGTTCATCCGGTTCCCGAAGTCGGATCGGCACAACGCGTTCGAACAGATAGAGTTTGCGGTTTCTATGATGCCGACCGATCGGCGCGGTTGCGGTCGCCGCAGAACCGCTGCACCGGGCGTCTTCGGTCGTGATCGACGCGAAGTCGTCAGCGGTCTAATCGCGCTCGCCTCCGCCGGTGGGGACGTTGCGGTCGCGGGCGTAAGAATGCGCGCTGGTGAGATACGTCTGAATGCAAGGCGTCAGCCCTCCTCCCATGCAGTCGAGCAGCCGCCTTCGTTCGCGTACGTCGTTGCCGTGTGCGGTATCGGCACATTGCTCTGCGACACGGCCGACAGGCGCTGGGCTGGTACGCCGGGCCTAGTATAAAGTCTCCGTCAACGCCGCCGTCGCCGTCGCCGTCGCGGTCAGAACAGCTTGCGGAGCGAGAGAACGACACTTCGTCCGACGGCATCGAGCAGGTCCGGCTGATACCGGAACGGGACAAGGCCGTTTGCGTCGCGCACGCGCTGGCGGGCGTCGGTTATGTTGGCGACTTCCAGCTTCAGGACCAGGTTCCGGGTCCATGCCTGGCGCGGAAGGAAGGGGTGGATGCCGAGCGAGCCGGTGACGTTGATCTTGCACAAGGATGCGAACTCGAGGGTCGATGCGGCAACCGCGCCGCGCACGCCGGCGCTGCCGGTGCAATAGAAATCGAACGTGCCGCTGTTGCCGAGATAGCTCAACCCGCCATACCCATAGCCGGCCAGTCGCTGCGTCGTGCCGCCCGACACGGTGTCGCCCGCGATCAGATCCAGCGTCGGCGCGCCGGGTCGGAGTTCGAGCCGGTCGGAAAACCGGATGGTCGGCCCGATCCCGCCGTAGAAGCTCGGGCGATCGGGTGGGCGACCGCCAGGCGTCGTCGGCGGCATGGCACGGCCGAGCTGGCCATTGGCGGCAAGCGTGAGGTTCAGCGTCCGTCGGCGTTCGCGGAAGACGTTGGTCGGACGGAATGCTACCGACACGAGCGCGCCGGTCGCGTCGCGGACGAACAGATCGGGCAGCGCCGCCTGGGTCGCGCGGGTCAGTGCAAAGATCGTCTGCACGCCGTTCCGGATCTCCGCCATTTCATATGTGGCGCCTATCCGCACCTCGCTTTTGGCAAAGGGCTTCACCGTCGCGCCGATCGACTGCGTGCTCCGGCGTTCGGCGGCCAGCGTCGGGTTGCCGCCAAGGAACAGCGTAACCAGCGTCGAGCGGCCGGTCGCGAAATCGAACAGCGATACCTGCGGTGCCGATATCTGCGGCGCGGCAAGCTGGTCCAGCGTCGGCGCCGCGGCCGAGCGGTTATACTGTGCCAACAGCTGAAGGCCGGTGAACGGGGCCCAGTTCATGCCCAGCGTGGTATCGGACAGCGTACCGAACCCTTCGACGCGGCGTAGCGTGGCGGACGCGTTGGCGGAGACGTCGCCGATCCAGGGCAGCACGTCCTCGCGCCGCGACGCGATCGGCAGGTCGAGCGCGACCGTGCCCTCGATGCGGCTGCGGCCAAAGGCGATCGCCGAGGGGGTGGGGCCACGCGTCCTGCTGTCGGTGCCGATCTTCTCGCCTTCCACGGTGGCCGTCAGCAAGACCGAGCCGGCGGGCAGGCGCATCGGGCGATTGGTCGCGACGAACTTGGCTCCGGCACCATAGGTCGACTGGACCGTATGATCGACGAGACGGCCGGCGACGAGGGCGGGATCCAGCGGCTGGAACGGGTCGGCTCCTGCCGCGATCGCCGCGTTGATCGCGGTGACGTCGATCGCCTTGGCGACGATGCCGTTCTTGCGTTGCGTGTCGAGCGTGCCGGTCAGGTCCCATTGCCAGCCGTGCCAGGCGCCACGCGCCACGCCGCCGGCGTGAAGCGTGGTGACGGACGTACGCTGGCGGAGCGGCGGCGCCTCGACCAGATAGCGCTGGAGCAGCACGTCGCTCGCGAACGGCGAATAGGGGTTGCCGGCGGGAACGACGAGTGTCGCGCTGGCCGGGCCGAACACGGTGACCTCGCGGCTATGGTCCGCGGTCAGCGTCAGCGAGCCCGACACGGTACGCCCGATACGATTGCCGATCACCGCCTCGCCGTGGACGGTATCGTTCGACGGCGCGAGCGTATGCAGCGGGGACAGGTCGAACAGCCGCGGCTGATTTGCCTGCGCGACGAAGCTGCCGAGGCCGGCATTGCCGACCGGAATTGATCCGATCGGCACCGGCACGATGGTCACCAGCTGACCGGCGAGCGCGGACAGACCCGGGTCGATCTCGCCTGCCGCACCCGTGCCCGTCAGGTTCCCCGGTGCGTCGAACGGCACGTCCGGATCGGGCAGGACGCGACGCCGCGATTGCAGGAGCGCATCGGTATGCCGTGCATCGAGCGACAGGGTCAGCCTGCTGTCGTCGTGCAGCCGCGTGAAATCGAGATGCGCATTGGCATTGTCGGCACCACCGCGCGTCGACGTCCCGTCGGCCTGTTTCAGCGCGAGCTGGCGGAAACGGCGCTTGGTGATGAAGTTCACGATCCGCCGCGTCGGGGGATAGCCATATTGGAGCGCGACCGGCTCGGGGAACACCTCCACCCGCTCGATCGCTTCCGGGGGCAGATTGCCGATCTCCTGGTAGCCCGACACGCGTTGCGCATTGAGCAGGAAGATCGGCTCCTGCCCGTCGCCCGATTGGGTGACACCGCGGATGGTGCGGAGCAGTTCGCCGATCGACGTGGCGCCGGTCGCCGATATCGCCGCCGCGTCCAGCGTCGCCAGCACCTGAATACTGGTATCCACCTGCCCGCGTCGGCCGACGACGACGATCTCGGCGTGAGAATCCTCCGGTCCGGGCGGTGCAATGACGTCGGCGTCGACCGAAGGCTTCGCCGGCGAGCCGGACTGGGCACTGGCGGTGGCGCTGGCGGTGGCGGTGGCGGTCCAGCTTAATAGCGCCGCTGCCAGGGCAAGACGGTGGAACACGATTTCGGTGCCTGAGAACCGTCCATCGACGGGTTCATGGACGATCGCCGTGCCATCTTGGGCCCTATCAACGGATGAACGCATGCACCAGCGACCTTCAGCGAGCGTGACGTGGACGACGAGCCTGACGTGTACGAGGAGTCTGCGGTCTAGCGATGGGTGTTCGGCGTCATCGTCGCCCCCTCCCCCGACATGCCGCAATGCCAGTGCAGGAGCAGCAGCACCGCGACGTGCTCGGTCGTGAAGCCCATGATCGGCAGGATCAGTCGCGTCACGTCGAAACCGAGCAGCGCGGTGACGATCGTCAAGGTCGACGCCGCCGCCGCGAGGAAGCGTTCGCAGGCGGCGACGCGCGCCCAATCGCGGTCCAGTATCGCCCACCCGATCAGGACGCTCGCGCCGGCAAGCAGGATCATGACGAGCGACAGCGATGATGCCGCTGCCCGGTTGCCGTCGTTAAGCAGGGTCGATGGCGCGCCCTGTATCGACAGAATGCCGAAAAGGTCGTCATGCGCGAAATCGAGATACGGAAAACCAAGTACCGCGCCCGCACTCAGTAGCGCCGCCAGGGGCAGGATCAGCCCGATGGCCAGCGCATGACTGGCCAGGGCAAACCGCCCCTCGGCCTCGCCCGGCATCTGGCGCACTGCTGCGACAAGGCAGCCGAGCGCGAAAGACAGCGGCCTGGCGTCGGCGACCGATGCTTCGAATTCGCCCTGCATCGCCCTCCCCCATTCGTGACGACGGTCGCCAAGGCAGCGGAGGGCGATCCGCATCACGCCTCGCGAGATCGCAGGTTTCATATCGTTACGGCCTTGCCGGGCGACCGGGGTGAGTCGACGGGGATCGAATGCGCCAGCGCCATGCCGGCGGCCGTCAGGCGGTAGGCATGACGCGGGGGGCGCCCCAACTGCAACGGGTCGTGCCACTCGGCCTCCAGCAATCCTTGATCGGTCATCCGCATCAGCAACGGGTAGAGCGTCCCCGACGCTACGCCGATAGTCTTCATGAGATCATACCCGTGTCGCCATTGCCGAGGATGCTCCGACATCGCCGCGAGTAGCGCGAGCATCTGTTTCGAGGGGCGTCGATCACGGACCATGAGCGTAATCAACATATGTAGATTTAAGAGTCAAATCCGCTGGTGCTCAAGGCATCGCGCGGTGTCTCGGCGTCCGGGGCGGCGATCGATCGGACGAAATTTTAAGGTCCTGCCGGCCGCGGGTGAACCAAGGGTCGCGCCGAGGCAGGTCGGTGGCTATACCTTTGCAAAACACGACAAGAAGAGGGATCTGGCATTGGCGGTAATCGACAGGCGGGCGGCTTTGCTGGCCGGCGTGGCACTCGTTGCCGGCTGCGCGAGCACGCCGCATTTTGGTAGCGAACAGCCGGCATCGCCGTTCGTCACCGTCGACGGTATCGGCTTCCAACGCGGCGGCAAGCCGTATCGCTATGCCGGCGCGAACATCTGGTACGGCGCGTGGCTCGGCGCGCCGACCGCCTATGGCAACCGCGCGCGGCTGGGGCGCGAACTCGATCGGTTGCAGGCGCTCGGCGTGCGCAATTTGCGGATTCTCGGCTCGGCGGAGCTGTCGCCGCTGAAGAACTCGATCACGCCCGGGTTCCGCGACAAGAGTGCGACCTATAACGAGGATCTGCTCAAGGGGCTCGACTGGACGCTTGCCGAGATGGCCAAGCGCGACATGACCGGCGTGATCTACCTGACCAACTTCTGGGAATGGTCGGGCGGGATGATGACCTACCTGTCGTGGGTCAATGGCGGCACGTACATCGACATGAACGACCCCGCGCACCCCTGGCCCGCATTCGCCGACTGGAACGCGGCGTTCTATACCAGCGGCCAGGCGCAGGCGATGTACCGCGACTATATCCGCGCGGTCGTCTCGCGTACCAACAGCGTCACGGGCGTGGCCTATGCCGCCGACCCGACGATCATGGCGTGGCAGCTCGCCAACGAACCGCGGCCGGCGGGGTCGGACAAGGTGGCCGTGCCGAACCTGCCGAACTTCTACCGCTGGATCGACGAGACCGCGCGGTACATCAAGACGCTCGATCCCAACCACCTCGTCTCGACCGGGTCGGAGGGGCTCAAGGGCTCGATCGAGCGCGAGGACGTCGTGCTCGCCGCGCATCGCTCGCCGTCGATCGACTACCTCACCACGCATATCTGGCCGAACAACTGGAGCTGGATGGATGCGGGCGACCTCGCCGGCACCTATGACGCGGGCGCGGCCAAGGTGGCGGATTATATCGACACGCACGTCCGGCTCGCGACGACGCTCGGCAAGCCGCTGGTGATCGAGGAGTTCGGCTATCCGCGCGACGGCAAGACCGCGTATGATCCGACCATCACGACGGTCTACAAGGATCGCTTCTATCGCCAGATCTACGCTGCGATCGAGGCCAATGCGAAGGCTGGCGGACCGCTCGCCGGCTCGAACTTCTGGGCGTGGAACGGCGAGGCGCGCACGCCGCACGCGGATCACCGCTTCCAGCGTGGCGACCTCGGCTACATGGGCGATCCTCCGCACGAGCCGCAGGGCTGGTACGGGGTGTTCGACAGCGACGCCGCGACGCAGTCCGTGATCCATGCGCATGCCGCCGTGATGGCGGGGCTCTGATGCTCAACCGACGTGAGACGCTCGGGATGACCGCGGCGTTCGGGCTGTTCCACGGCGTTCCTGCACTCGCCGCCGTCCCGGCTCGAAGCCTGAGCAACTCTAAGTCCTCGCCCGCCGCGCGGCATCTCTACGCGTATCTCTGGAGCCAGTACGGGAAGGCCACGCTGACCGGGCAACAGGAACAGGGCTCGGGTCCGACCAATCCCAACGGTGAACTCGACTATCTGAAGCGCGTGACCAGCAAGCTGCCCGCGATCCTCGGGCTCGACTATATCGATCCGCGGGACAATGCCGCGGTCAATGAACGTGCCACCGCCTGGGCACGGTCGGGCGGCATCGTCACGCTGTGCTGGCACTGGGGCGCGCCCGATATCGGCACCGGCTACGAGAATTCGAAGAAGGATTTCGACGTCGCCGCCGCGCTGAAACTAGGCACGCCGCAGAACGTCGCGATGATGCGCCAGATGGCCGAGATCGCACACCTGTTGGCGGACCTGCGCGACCGCGGCGTACCCGTCCTGTGGCGCCCGTTCCACGAGTTCAGCGGCGACTGGTTCTGGTGGGGGAAGCACGGCCCGGACGCGTTCAAGGCACTGTGGGCGCTGATGTACGACCAGTTCACGCGCGTCCACGGGCTCGACAACCTGATCTGGGTGCTGGGATGGGCGGGGCAGAACGTCGACCCCGCCTGGTATCCGGGCCGGGCGATGGTCGATGTCGCGGGGGCGGATATCTATGCGAACGACCACGGTAATCTCGCGCCGATGTTCGCGCAGGTGAAGGCGATCGTCGGCGACACGCTGCCGATCTGCCTGCACGAGAACGGTCCGGTCCCCGACCCGGCGCTGCTCGGCCCCGCGTCGGACTGGCTCTGGTTCATGACCTGGCACACGCGCTGGCTGACCGGCGCCGACCAGAACACGCCGGACCAGTTGCGCCGCGACTTCGCGTCTAAACGCTACATCACCAAGGACGAGCTTCCCGCATGGTTGAAGGTCAAGGCATGAAGACGATCCTCGCGCTGCTCGGCGCGGCGTCCCTGTCGGCAAGCGCAGCGGTCGCGCAGCCCGCGACGATCGCCCCCGTCACGACGAAGCCGGGCGCCGCGCTTCCGATCCACATCGGCGGCCGGGTCGAGCGGACCGCCGACGGCTATACCCGCCAATGGCCGGGCACCTATTTCGAGGCTGCGTTCAGCGGCCCGACGGTCCTGCTGAAGATCGGCGCAGGCGAGGTCATCCTCCGCGTCTCGGTCGACGGCGCTACGGTCGCCAAACTCGTCAAGCCCAAGCCCGGCACGTACCGGATCGCCGGCCTGAGCCGAGGCCGCCACACCGTCCGCGTCGATGTCGCCAGCGAAAGCCAGGCGGCTCCCACCGTCTTCGGCGGCCTCTACGCAGCGGTCGGAACGCGCGCCCTCCCCGCCCCGGCCCGCCAGCGCCAGATCGAGTTCATCGGCGATTCCCACACCGTCGGCTACGGCAACATCTCGACCAAGCGCGACTGCACGCAGGACGAGGTCTGGGCGACCACCGACACCTCGCTGGCGATGCCCGCGCTGACCGCCCGCCGCTACGGTGCCGACTACCAGGTCAATGCGATCTCGGGCCGCGGAATCGTCCGCAACTATGACGGCGCGCCCGGCGACACCGTCCCGGCCGCGTACCCGTTCACGCTGTTCAAGTCGGCCAAACGCTATGTCGACCCCAGCTGGCACCCCAGCCTGTTCGTCATCGCGCTCGGCACCAACGACTTCACCACGCCGCTCAAACCCACCGAGCCGTGGAAGACACGCGACGCGCTCCACGCCGATTACGAAAACCGCTACGTCGCGTTCGTCAAACAGCTCCGCGCACGCGATCCCGACGCGCACGTGGTCCTCTGGGCGACCGACATGGCGGACGGCGAGATCGCTTCGGAGGTCGGCAAGGTCGCTGCCCGCCTCAAGGCCGAGGGCGAGCGCAACGTGACCTTCGTCCCGGTCACCGGCCTCGCCTTCACCGGCTGCCACGCTCACCCGTCGACCGCCGACGATGCACGGATCACGACCGCGCTCGCCGGCTATATCGACGCGCATCCGGCGCTCTGGTCGCAGAAATAACCAAATGATTTGCATCGTGTTACCGCAACCATGTAGCACGTCGGTCAAGGTGCGGATCGCGGTCGCGCATCGTCCAGGGAGAGTATGATGTCGGCAGGGTTTTCCACGTTCACGATCGCGCTGTTGCTGCAATCGGCCGCGACGCCCCAGCCTGCACCGGTCCAGCCTGCACCGGTCCAGCCCGCGCCGGTCCAGCCGGCCCCGGCCGCCCCCGCCAAGCTCTCCGCCGTCGCGCACCCCGAACTCTGGCCGACCGCCAACGCGCGTCCGCTGCGCGATCCGAAGGTCGAGGCGCGGATCGATGCGATCATGAAACGCATGACGGTCGCCGACAAGATCGGCCAGCTGATCCAGGTCGACATCGCCAGCATCGAGCCGTCCGACCTGCGCACCTACAAGCTCGGCTCGATCCTTAACGGCGGCAATGCGGGGCCCGGCGGCAACGATCTCGCTCCGCCGATCGAATGGCTGAAGCTCGCCGACGCATTCTACGACGCGTCGATGGCGCGCAGCGACGGCCGCCCCGCGATCCCGGTGATCTGGGGCACCGATGCGGTTCACGGCAACAACAACATCCCCGGCGCCACGCTCTTCCCGCACAATATCGGCCTCGGCGCGGCGCGCGACCGCGACCTGATGCGCGAGATCGGTCACGTCACCGCGATCGAGACCGCCGCCGCCGGGATCGACTGGACCTTCGCCCCCACCCTCGCGGTCGTCCGCGACGATCGCTGGGGCCGCACCTATGAGAGCTATTCGGAGGAACCGCAGGTCCAGGCTGATTACGCCGGCGCGGTGATCGAAGGTGTCCAGGGCAAGGTCGGCACCAAGGAATTCCTTGCCCCCGACCACGTGATCGCCACCACCAAACACTTCCTCGGCGACGGCGGCACCGGCGGGCGCGACCAGGGCGACGCGCTGATCCCCGAAACCACGCTCCGCGATATCCATCTCGGCGGCTATCCTGCGGCGATCGAGGCGGGCACACAGTCGGTGATGGCCAGCTTCTCGAGCTGGAACGGCGCCAAGATGCACGGCAATAAAAGCCTGCTCACCGGCGTGCTCAAGGACCGGCTGCATTTCGACGGCTTCGTGGTCGGCGACTGGAACGGCCACGGCCAGGTCGACGGCTGCTCGAACGAGAGTTGCGCCGCCGCGATCAACGCCGGCCTCGACATGTTCATGTATTCGGGCAGCGGCTGGAAGACGCTCTACGACAACACGCTGAAGCAGGCGCAGTCGGGCGAGATCCCCGCCGCACGCCTCGACGACGCGGTCCGCCGCATCCTGCGCGTGAAGATCCGCGCCGGCACGTTCGATCGCGGCCGCCCGTCGTCGCGCGCACTAGCCGGCAAGATGAACCTCATCGGTGCCGCAGACCACCGCGCGATCGCGCGCCGCGCGGTGGCGGAATCGATGGTGCTGCTGAAGAACGACGGCGGGCTGCTCCCGCTGAAACCCTCCGCGAACATCCTCGTCGCCGGTGGCGGCGCGGACAACATCCCGCAACAGGCCGGCGGCTGGTCGCTGACGTGGCAGGGCGGCGGCACCACCAACGCGAACTTCCCCAATGCCGAGACGATCTGGTCAGGAATCAGCACCGCGGTCAAGGCGGCGGGCGGCACCGCGACGCTGACTGCCGACGGCAGTTTCGCCAGGAAGCCCGACGCGGCGATCGTCGTGTTCGGCGAACAGCCCTATGCCGAGTTCAAGGGCGATCGCCCGAACCTCGAATACAGCCCCGACGACAAGTCCGACCTCGAGCTCCTCCGCAAGCTGAAGGCGGCCGGCGTCCCCGTCGTCGCGGTGTTCCTGTCGGGTCGCCCGCTCTGGGTGAACGCCGAACTCAACGCCTCGACCGCGTTCGTCGCGGCGTTCCTGCCGGGCAGCGAAGGCGGCGGCGTCGCCGACGTGCTGTTCCGCAAGAAGGACGGCAGCGTCGCCAACGACTTCCGCGGCAAGCTGAGCTTTTCCTGGCCGAAGCGCCCCGACCAGTATGTGCTCAACCGCTCCGATCCCGGCTACGACCCGCTGTTCGCGTTCGGCTATGGCCTCAGCTACGCCAAGCCGGGCACGGTCCCCAAGCTCGACGAGACCCGCCCCGCGGGCATGGCGGCGTCGTCGAACGGCATCGTGTTCGGCAAGGGCCGCGTCCCCGACGGCTGGTCGTTGACCCTGGTCGAGCAGGACCAGTCGAAGGTCCGGCTGATCGGCGTCAATGCGACCACCGCGACCAAGCGCCTCACCGCCTCCGCCGTCGACCGCCGCCGCCAGGAAGACGCCCGCGCGTTCGTCTGGGCCGGCACCGGTCCCGCCGAAACCCGCGTCGAAGCGTCGGGCCCGCTCGACCTCACGCGCGAGAGCAACGGCGAATTGAGCCTCGTCGTCGACGTCCGCGTCGACCGTGCCGCCAGCGCCCCGGTCGGTCTCGGCATGGTCAGCGGCGACGGCAAGGCAGTCACCGTGCCGATCACCAAGACGCTCGCAGCCGCCAAGCCCGGTGACTGGCAGCAGGTGATCGTGCCGCTGCAATGCTTCGCCAAGCGGGGCATCGACATGGCGCACGTCACCGCACCGTTCGTGATCGCGACGGACGGCAAGCTCGGCCTGTCGATCTCGGACGTGAAGATCGACTCCGCGCCCGTGCCGATGACGAAATGCGGCGATTGAGGCGGCGCCTGCTCGGTGGCGCGGCGGTCCTGTTGACGACCGCCGCGGCTCAGGTCCCGCCCGCGCCGATCCGGATCGACCAGGTCGGGTTCGAAACCGATGGTCCGAAGATCGCGGTCCTGCCGTCCACCTCGGCGACTCCGCTCGCCTGGACACTGACCGATGCGAACGGCACGATCGTCGCGTCGGGCGAGACGATCCCGGTCGGCCCCGACGCGGCGTCGGGCGAGCGCGTCCATCGGATCGATTTCGGCTCGGTCCACGCCCCCGGCTCCGGCTACCAGCTCCACGTAGGCACCAGCGCCAGCCACACTTTCGCAATCGCCGACCGCCCCTTCGCGCCGATCGCGACCGCGGCGATGGCGTTCTTCTATCAGCAGCGCAGCGGCGTGCCGATCCTGCCGGCCTTCGTCGAGCGCAAGGACCTAGCCCGCGCCGCAGGCCACGCCCCCGACATCGCCACCTGCTTCGCGGGCACCGACCAGAAGGGCGTCAAATGGCCCGGATGTGCCTACAAGCTCGACGTGACCGGCGGCTGGTATGATGCCGGCGACCAGGGGAAATACGTCGTCAACGGCGGCGTCTCGACCTGGACCCTGCTCGACTTGCACGAGCGTCTCGCCGCATTCGGGGACGCCACCGCGTTCGCCGACGGTCGCCTGGCGCTGCCCGAGCGCGACAACGGCGTCGACGACCTGCTCGACGAAGCGCGCGTCGAAGTCGCCTTCCTGCTCGCGATGCAGATCCCCGACGGGACCAGCCTCGCCGTCGCGCCCGACGCCGGTGTCGCGGGCGAGGCCATCACGCGGTTCGAGACGATCGACGCCGGCGGCCTGGTCCATACCAAGATCGCCGACGAGCATTGGACCGGACTTCCGACCACGCCCGCCGACGATCACGAACGGCGCTTCCTCTATCCGCCTTCGACCGCGGCGACGCTCAACATGGTTGGGGTGGCGGCTCAGTGCGCGCGGGACTGGCGGACGGTCGACCCCGCGTTTGCCGCCCGTTGCCTGACTGCCGCAAGGCGCGGCTGGGCGGCAGCGCTGCGTCACCCCGACCTCCTTACCAGTTCGGACTTCACCGGCAGCGGCGGCTACGGCGACCCGGACGTAAGCGACGAGTTCACCTTTGCCGCCGCCCAACTCTACGCCACCACCGGCGAAACCCCGTTCCTCGACCGGCTACGCAAGGACGGGATCTTTGCCGATCCCGGCGGCGGTATCGGCTGGGGCTCGCTCAGACTGGCCGGCGCGCTGACGCTCGCCACCGTCCCCACCACGCTGCCGGCGAGCGATCGTGCCAAGCTGCGCGGTCGCATCACCGCGCTCGCCGACGGCTTCGTGAACGAGGCCAGGCGCAGCGGTTATGGCATACCCTTTGCCGGCACCAATTATCCCTGGGGCTCGAACAGTTCGATCCTCAACCGCGCGATCGTCCTGGGAGTCGCGTGGCAGATCGACCGCAAACCGGCATACCGAGACGCGGTCGTGGCGAGCCTCGATTATATTCTCGGCCGCAACCCGCTAGACCGGTCCTATGTGACCGGTTTCGGTGCGCGTCCGATGCAGCACCCGCATCACCGCTTCTGGGCGGCCGAGGCGGACAAACGCTACCCCGCGCCACCGACCGGCGTCGTGTCCGGAGGTCCGAACTCGGCCGCGGCGAACGAACCCGGTCCGATGCACGGTTGCGCGCCGCAGACCTGCTGGATCGACGACTACCGCGCGTTCACCGTCAACGAAGTCGCGATCAACTGGAACGCCCCCCTGGTCTGGACAGCCGCCTTCCTCGACGCGACGCGTCCCCGATAACCTCCCTCCCCTTCAGGGGAGGGTCGGGGTGGGGCATCTCCAAAGAGAGCAGCCCCACCCTATAGCCGCTCCAACGTCCGCGCGAGATACCCGCGGATCGCCTCGGTTCGCTCCGGCGAAGGCGCGCCGAGCACGCCGCGCACCGCCTCGGGCAAATGCGCCGCGGCTTGGCTAGCATGGTCGCCGAACACGTATTGATCGAACCACCCGCGCACCGCGTCCCGCTCGCCCTCGGGTAGGTCGCGAATCGCCAGGATCGCGTGGATCAGGGCCGGGAAAGGCGACGCGCCCGCCTGCCCCCACCAGTAGTTCACCAGCACGTTGAACGCGCCCAGCGCCTTCACGTCGTGCCACCACATCGACGGAATGAAGATCGCGTCGCCCGGCTCCAGCACCGTGACCTGCATCTGCGCGCGCGCCTGCGCGAAACGGGGGAACCGCTCGAAGTCGGGCGCTTCCAGATCGACCAGGCTCACCGGCTGGCCGGCGATGGTGACGTCGAGCGGGCCTACATACAGGTTCGGGCCCTGCTCGGGCGGGAACAGGCAGAACCGCCGCGTGCCCGCCACCACAACCGCGACGTTGCTCGATACATCGTAATGCGTCGACACGCGGCTCTGGTTGCCGATCCACACCCGCGGGACCGCATCGGGGGTCGGCAGCGGCAGGACGTTCGCCTCCGCCCAACCCGGCAGATAATCGCCGGCCGCCGCCGCGCCCGCATAGATCGCCGGGGCGCCCGGCGTCCCGTGCAAGGCGAGCAACTGTTCGACCAGCGTCGGGATCGGCGCCTTGGCGCGCGTGAAATTGAAGCCGGTCAGCGTGTCGTCGTAGAAGAACCGCCCGCGGACGTCGCTCTGCGCGACCATAACGTCGGCCGAGCGGCCGCCATCGAACGAGACGATATGCTCGCCGATCGCGCGGTCGGACGTCCGGGCTGCGCGCACCGCGGGCCAGTCCGCCGCGAGCCCGCGCATTACCACGGGGCGATAGCCGTGCGCGATCTCGGTTTCGAACCGCGTCGCATCGATCGCACCGGTTTCGGCAACCGGAAGGCCGGAGATTTCACTCATCGCGTGCGTGTAATCCCCGGCCTCCGATCGCGCTACCTTAGAAGGTCATGCGCGCCGAGAGCGTGTACGACCGGTCGTTCTTGAAGAAGCTGCGCGGCGCTTCGAGGCCGTCACCGTTCAGCAGGAAGTTGGTCTTGGTCGTCTCGTCGAGCAGGTTCGACGCGGTCACGCCGAGCTTGAAATGCTCGTTCACTGTCACGAACGCCGAGGCATCGAGCTGTCCGGTCGGCAGTGCGAAGACCGGCAGGTACGGGAAGCAGCAATCGCGGTTGGTGAGCAGGAACTTCGAGCGCCAGCTATAGGCGACACGGGCGTAGAAGGCGCCCTTGTCGTAGAAGCCCGCGACGTTGACGGTATGCTTCGACAGGCCCTGCAACGGGAGATTGTCGTAGAGACCGGCGATGTCCTGCGGCGGACGGCTGCCGTCGGCGGCGCCGTTGGCGGGCACCGGGTTGGGGATCTTGCCCGCCTTCACGAAGGTGTAGTTCGCCTGCAAGCCGAGGCCACTAAGCGGTCCGGGCAGGAAGTCGAAGGTCTGCTGATACGCGATTTCCGCACCCTTGATCCGCGACTTGCCCTTCACGTTGGCAGGCCCGTTGATCTGTACGTCGAAAGACTGGCCGTTGTTGGTCAGTGTACGCGTATAGCCGTAATTATCGACGATGATGTTCGACAAGGTCTTTTGGAACAGAGTCGCGGTAAGCGAGCCCACCTTTGAGAAATACCACTCACTGGTTAGATCAAATTGTATTGCCTCGACTGGACGTAGAAACGGATTTTTTGACGTAGCCGAAAATCCGTAATTTCCCGCGGAATTACCCGTCGATGCGCCAACACCGACGAAGTT
>JAYVRZ010000279.1:0-4835 GCA_043775965.1 Sphingomonas sp. | reverse complement strand
CGCCGTCGGTGACGATCGGCATCGAGAGCCCGACCCGGCTGACGCTGCAATATGTCCACCAGGAAGATAACAATATTCCGCAATATGGCGTGCCATATTACACCAACGCGACGACCTCCGGGCCCGTCCCCGGCGTCGATCGCAGCGACTATTTCGGGTTCCGCAACGTCGATCGCCAAGACATCAAGATCGACCAGGCGACCGCGATCGGCGAGCATGAGTTCAGCGATACGATATCGATCCGCAACCTGGCGCGCTGGCAGAAGGTTTCGCAGCTTAGCATCGTCAGCCCGCCGCAAGGCACCTATTGTCTGCCGACCGGCCTGCAGCCCACCGGCGTTGCTTGCCCGGCAACCGTTCCCGCGGGCTATTACCTGATCAGCGGTCCGCGCGGCAATTACCGCGATTCAACCAACGAGCTGATGTACGACCAGGTCGACCTGAAGGCCGCGTTCAGCACTGGCGCGATCGAGCACACCGCGGTTCTGGGCGCTTCGGCGAGCTGGGAGAAATACACGCTGGCGACCGGCAACGCGCTGCGCAACGCGGACCGGACGCTGGTCTATTCCGCCTTTCCGCTCGTCAACATCGCCAATCCGAACGAGGTGATCACGGGGCCCGCCGGCTTCAATTACGGCAGCAACGTCTATACCGGGCCGGTCAACCTGGTTCAGGGCAGCGGACAGCAGGGCGAAGTAACCAACTACGCCGTGTATCTGTTCGACACGTTGAAGCTCGGCAAGATCGAACTGAACGGCGGCGCGCGGTGGGAACGCAATGATGGCCGCTTCCGTACCGATACCGCCGGCACCGCAGCGACGCTGACCACGCCGCAAGGCGCGGTGGTGCCAGGCGCCACCCTGTCCAACGTCGCGGAGTTCTTCTCGTATCGCGCGGGGCTGGTCTACAAGCCGGTCGAGCCGGTCACGCTCTACGTCTCCTACGGCAATTCGAAGACGCCGTCGCAGAGCTCGGTCAACGGGTCGTGCACCGCGATCACGACGTGCAACACGAAGCCGGAAGGCGCCAAGACCTACGAAGTCGGCGTGAAGGCCGAACTCGGTGCCGGCGTCCTGCTGAGCGCGGCCGCGTTCCGCAACGAGCGTGATTCCTACCGCGTGGACTCGGGCGATCCCTTGGTCCCCTCGCAACAGCTCGACGGCCATTCGCGGGTCGACGGCATCTCGCTCAGCGCGATCGGCAAGATCACCTCGGCCTGGCAGATCACCGCCAATTACACCTATCTCGACAGCAAGCTGATCCAGTCGGTGTCGGACAAGTGCCTCGACGCACCCGCTTCGACGGGCTGCACCAATACCGTCCTCGTCCCCGACGCATTGGCCGGTGCACGGCTCGCCAACACGCCGGAGCATTCGGGCAGCATCTTCACGACCTACGCGTTGCCGTTCGGGGTCCGCCTCGGCTACGGCGCGACCTACCAGGGCAGTTTCGCATTCGCGACCACCAACACCAACGTGCTCAAGTCGAATGCCTACTGGGTGCATAACGCCTATGTCGCGTACGACATCACGCCGAAGCTGACCGCGCAGCTCAACGTGAAGAACCTCACCGACAAGGATTACTATACGCGTATCCGCAACAATGGCTGGGCGACCCCCGGCGATGCCCGCGCGGCGGTGTTGTCGGTCAGCTACACCTACTGATCGGCTCTGACACGGCGGGCGGCGGACTTCGGTTCGCCGCCCGTTCGCGTTTGTGCGACCTCCCTCATTCCTGCTCCGGGCAGTCGCCTCCTTCGCTTCCATTCGCTAGAAGGCGCGCTTCCGCTCCGCTCGACGCCAAGGCACGATTATGCTGCTGCAGATCCCAGACCTGTTTTCGGCCAGCGAAGTGCGCGAGGCGCGCGCGGTGCTGGAGGCCGCGGACTGGGTCGACGGTCGCGCCACCGCGGGGCACCGCGCCGCGCGCGTGAAGAGCAACCTCCAGCTCGCGATCGACGATCCTGCCGCGCGGACGCTGGGCGATGCGATCATCGACCGGCTGGCGCAGACCCCGTTGTTCATCGCCGCCGCACTACCGCTGCGCGTGCTGCCGCCGCGCTTCAATCGCTACGAGGGGGCCGGCGCATACGGTCCGCACGTCGACAGCGCGATCTTCCCGATTCCGGGGACCGCCCTGCGAGTGCGTACCGACATCTCGGCGACACTGTTTTTCAGCGACCCGGACGAATATGACGGCGGCGAGCTGGTGATCGACGACATGTTCGGCGAGCAGCGGATCAAGCTCCCCGCCGGGCACCTCGTCCTATATCCGGGCAGCAGCCTGCATCACGTGACGCCCGTGACCAACGGCACGCGCTTTGCCGCATTCTTCTGGACGCAGAGCCTGGTCCTCGACGACCAGCACCGCCGGACGCTGTTCCAGCTCGACAGCGCCATCCAGGGTCTCAGTGGCGATCATCCGGAGCATGGGTCGATCGACCAGCTCACCAACATCTACCACAATCTCCTGCGGCAATGGTCGACGACGTAAGCGTATCGTTCGCGGACCTGCGCCGCCTCATGCCGCGCGCGCCAATGCCTGCCCACGGATCATGTCCGCCGCCTTCTCCGCAATCATGATCGTCGGCGCATTGGTGTTCGAGCCGATGAGCGTCGGCATCACCGACGCATCCACGACCCGCAATCCCTGCAATCCGCGCACCGCCAGGGTCGCATCGACCACCGCCATCGTGTCGCCGGCCGTCCCCATCTTGCACGTACCGACCGGGTGATAGATCGTCTCCGCGGTCCGCCGCACCCAGGCGTCGATCTCGTCGTCGGTGCGGACGTCCTCGCCCGGCGACAATTCCCCCGCACGATACGGATCGAGCGCCGCCTGGCGGGCGACATCGCGGCCGATCCCGATACAGGCGCGCATCACCCGGCGATCCTCCGCGGTCGCCAGGTAGTTGGCGAAGATCGTCGGATCGGCGAACGGATCGGCCGAGCTGAGCCCGATCCGCCCGCGACTTTCAGGCCGCAGCTGGCACAGATGCAACGTGAAGCCGTCCTGGGTCGCCTTGGTCTTGCCGTGATCCTGCATCAGCGCGAGCACCGCGTGGATCTGCACGTCGGGCCGCGATAGACCTTCGCGCGACGACACGAACGCGCCCGCCTCGAGGAACTGCTGCCGCCCCGCCCCCTTGCCGCGCAACAGGTAATTGAGGCCGATCCCGAGCATGCCGATACCCTTGGTCATCGTGTAGCCGGTCCGCAGCCCACGCGATTTCCAGTTCATCACGACGTCGAGATGGTCCTGCAGATTTTCCCCCACGCCGGGCAGCGCATGGACCACGCCGACCCCCGCCGCGGTCAGCCGATCCGGATCGCCGATCCCCGACAGCTGGAGGATATGCGGCGACTGCACCGCCCCCGCGCACAACAGCACCTCGCGCGAGGCGGTCACCGATTGCGGCTTTGCGTCTTTGTCGAGCACGTAATCGACACCGGTCGCCCACCGTTTCTCGATCCGGATCCGCGTGGTTCGCGCGCCGGTCACACAGGTCAGATTGGGCCGCGACAACACCGGGCGCAGATACGCCGCCGCGGTGCTCCAGCGCTTGCCGTCCGCCACCGTGAGGTCGTAGCGCCCGAACCCCTCCTGGCTCGCGCCGTTGAAATCCTCGGTCACCGGATAGCCCGCCTGCCGCCCCGCCTCGACCAGCGCGTCGTAGAACGGGCTGTCGGACTCGCCGCCCGAAATCGTCAGTGGACCACCGCCACCGTGCAGGTCGCACTCGCCGCGATGATGCCCTTCGAGCCGCTTGAAATAGGGGAGCACGTCGTCGAACGACCAGCCGGGCAGACCCATCTGGCGCCACTCGTCGTAATCCTGCGGATGCCCCCGCGTGTAGATCATGCCGTTGATCGACGAACTGCCGCCCAGACCCTTGCCGCGCGGCCACCACAGCCGCCGGTTATCCAGGTGGGGCTCGGGCTCCGTCGAGAAGCCCCAGTTGCTCGCATTCTTGCCCTTGATGAGTTCGCCGACCCCCGCCGGCATCCGCACCAGCACGCCGTCGTTGCGCCCGCCCGCCTCCAGCAGCAGCACTGTGACCGCAGGATCCTCGGTCAGCCGCGCGGCCAGCACGCACCCGGCCGAGCCTGCACCCACGATCACGTAATCATACGTCGGCATGCCTGCATCCTCCTGTTGACGCTCCGTTTTCTCCGGAGTCGTCGTATTGCGCTACGCTAGCGCTCGCACAGCAGGTTCAGCAACCCGCCGCGCAGCACGCTGCGTTCGATCCCTTCGGCTGCATGGACCTGGCTCAATCCGATCGCGAGCAGCGCATAGGCCCGGATCCCCGCCTCGACCGGGTCGAACCCGTGCGCAGACAGTTGCTCGACCAGGAACGCCATCACCTTGTCGTCATGCTCGCGGATCGCCGCCGCGGCGCGCGCGTCGCTTTTGGCCCAGGCGCGCATCGCCAGTGCCAGCTGTGCCATCTCGCGATCGCGGACATGGTCGGCGAACGCGCGGATCCGGTCGACCGGCGAGAGGTCCGACGCCGCGAGCGACGCAATCAACGGATCGATCTGCGCCTCGACGAAATACCCCGCGAGCGCCGCATGATATCCGTCGAAATCCTTGAAATGATGATAGAAGCTGCCGGTCGACGCGCCCAGGGCCTGCGCCAGCCCACGCAGCTTCAACGCGCGCAGGCCACCGGTCTTGAGCGACGACAGGCCGATCTCCAGCCAGTCGCGCGGCGCCAGATCGACGCGGGCCGCCGCGATGTCCTCGACCGTTACCGTGCTTGACAAGCCTTCCTCCATAACGAATGTTACGTCCCAACGAAGCCGGAATCAATCCGGTTAAAGCATCCGATC
>JAYVRZ010000278.1:0-28237 GCA_043775965.1 Sphingomonas sp. | reverse complement strand
CGTCAGCGGTGCGACACGGCCGGCCGCGAGACGGCGGCGGGTGAGGAGCGTCGGCACCAGCATGCTCATGAGCGCGATCATCAGGGTCTGCGGCACGGCATCGACGACCAGGCCGCCGCGGCCACCGACCGCGACCAGGTGCTGTCCGCCGAAGATCACCAGCAGGAAGACGATGCTGAGGACCGCGTTGATGATGGCGCCGACGATCATCTCGGTTCGCACGTAGCGGCGCTGGGTTTTGGTCATGGTGGGGGTCATGGCGGGGGGCATGGCGGGGGGCGTGGAGGGGGTCATGGCAACAGTCATTGTCGAGCCTCGATCGTGACGGGACCGATCAGTCCCGCAGGGCGTAATGGCGCGTCGGGCTTGTAGCTCGGCATCGCTGTCCAGGTGATCGGCGCGGGCGAGGTGATCGGCTTGGCGCCAAGCTGCGCGTCGCCGATCAGGCGGTTGACCCAGACATTGGCGACGCGAACCTCGATCCCGTTCGTGCCCGGTCTCGCCGCGGCGCCGATGTCGAGCCGGTAGGGTGCATGCCATGCCGTCCCGACGAGGCGGCCGTTGACGCGCACCTCCGCCAGATCGCCGACCGTGCCGAGATCGAGCATCAGCGGTGCGCCCGGCCTGGTCGTGGCAGGCAGGCTGACGTTGGTCGAATAGGTCGCGATCCCCGAGAAATAGCGGATACCCGGTATCGTGCTGCTGCCGAGCGGCGACAATGCGGCCAGCGTCGTCGTGGCGGGGGCGCCGCGGCCGGGCTGGAACACGACGGTCCAGGGCCCTGCGAGGGTCGCCACGGGCGTGGTTGCCCGAGTCGGTGGCGCCGGCGGCGTGCCCTTGGAATCGCGGCGGAACACGACGAACACCGATTCCTCGCCCGACAGGTCGAGCGGGACGATCGTTCGGCCGCCTTCGACGCGGTAGGCGACCGGAACCGCCTGCCCGGTGTCGGCATGCCAGAGTTCGGGCGTCTTGCCGGTCACGCGGAACTGCGCGTCGATCCGCTCGGCGCGATCATGGCGGTTGACCAGGAAATACACGTCGCCCTCGGGCAGTCGGCGGTGTGCGAACGCGACGTCGCTGTCGGCGGCGGGGCTGGCATAGGCGAAATCTGGGAGGACGCCGATGCGGTCGAGTGCCGCCTCGACGTCGCGGCTGGCGACGACGCGGCCCTTGCCGACGGTCGCGACCGCGGTTCCGGGCCATAATCGCGCGACGATGGCCGCATAGCCGGCGCGGTCGCCGCCGAGCGCCGCATAGCCGGCGCGGTCGTCGCCGAGCGCGGGCGAGCCGGTCGGCGCGGTGCCGATCACGGTCGCGCCCTGATCGACCAGGGTCGCGATCCGGCGCAGCGTCGCCAGCGTCATCCGCTGGGTCGTGCCGCCGAGATACAGCGCGCGGTAGCGTGCGCCGGCGGGCGACACGAGATCGCCGGACTCGACCGACAGCGTGTCGGCAAGCGCGGCTGCATCGACGAAATCATAGGCGTGGCGAACCGGAACGTCGGCCAGCGGCGCCTGCGCGTAGAGCGCGGTCAGCGGTGCTTCCTCGCCGTGGAAATAGGCGATGTCGGCGACGTTGGTGCCCTGTTGCAGCAGGAAGCTGGAGCGCGCGATATAGTCGATCCACGGCCGCGCCATCTCCGCCCAGCTTTCGTGGCGATTGAAATACTGGCCGAAGATCGCGAGGCTGAGGCCGGGCAGCTTGTCGTCGACGGGCTGGTGGACCGAGGTGTGGATCACCGGGCGGTTGATGCCGTTGACGAATTCGAGGTCGACGACGCGCTTCAGGTCGGCGGGCGCGAAGGCCCAGGGCGCCAGTCCGGAGGTGAAGGACTCCGCGGCGACGAAGCGTTGGCCGTAGAGGTGCGCGACCGAGGCGGCGCCGCGGATGTCGCCGAGCAGGGTCGGCCGCGGCGTGCCTTCGCGCGGGAAGGTCCACATCGCCGCCATCGGCACGTCGGCATGGCGGCGCAACGCGATGTCGTCGCCGAGCGCGGGGCGGCTGTCCTCCAGCGCCTCGCCGTACACCTGCAACCCGTTCGCGTGTGCGACGCGCGCGACGGTGCCGTAATGTTCGCTGGCGAGCAGGTCCGCGAGCGTGCGGCGGTAATCGTAGAGAAACGCGTCGCTGCGCGTGCGCGATCCGACCACCGCACCGGTCAGCGCGGGCAGCCACGGGGTCGGATCATAGCCGCGCAGGCGGCGGAACTGTTCGATCATGCGCGGCGTCCAGTTGGCGTCGCCGGCCTCGAAACTGTCGGTGACGATCGCGCGGACGCCCTTCGCGCCGATCAGTCCGGACCCCGCCGCGTCGCGGTACAGGCCGAGATAATGATCCATGTAGCGGCCGACCGCGGCGGCATCGTATTTGTCGACTTCCAGCCCGGTCGCCTCCGCCGCGGCGGGGTGGTTGGTGGTGCCGAGCAGCGAGGTGCCGAGGCGGACGATGCGCCAGCGCCCGGCGGGCGGGGTCCAGTCGAGCGCGCCGTCGGGGGTCATCCGCGACGTCAGGTCGACGACGCGTGCCGGATCGATGCCGGCGGTATCGGGCACGTCGTGGCTCAGCGCATAGTAATCGAGGACCGTGGCGAAGCCGGCCTTGGCCTCGGACCGGTCGATCCTGCTCTCGCCCGACAGGGTCAGCTGCGCGATCGCCACCGTCGTGCTCGGCGGGCCGCTGGGGAACAGGCCGTCGACGACCGCGCCGGGAGCGGGGGCGCCGAGGCCGATGCGCGGCGGGGCGGTGTTGGGGGCGAGCACGAGGCGGAACGCGCGCGCGCTCACGGGGGCAAAGCTGATCGTGGTGGGAACGGCGGTGAGCGGGAAGGTGCCGACCCGGCGCCACTGCGTGCCGACCTGCGCCTCCAGCACGGGCAGATACTGCGCGTCGCCGAAGGGCGGCAGTGCGCCCGGAACAAAGAGCGTCGCGGACCGGATCGTCGTGGCGCGTGGATAGGACAGCAGCAGGGCGGTCGGGTCGGCGGGCGTGCCGCGGGGGACCGCGACACTCGTCCCGGCCTTGTCGTCGGCGAGTGCGGCGGCATCGATCGCGCGGCCGTATATCGTGGCGATCGGGGCGGCGATCGGGGCGGCGATCGGAGTGGCTTCGGCATCGGCGGCGATCGGATAGGCCAGGACCGCGACGTCGGCATAATATTGCGGCGGGGTCGAGGGCTTGCCGCCGAATGCGGCGAGCGGGTCGTCAAAGGGGAGCGCCTGGAACGGGCCGGTCGTACCCGGCGGAGCGGCGAGGCGTCCGGCGAAGCGGTGCCCGCCGACGATGTCGGTCTGGCTCCACACGATCTTCTTCATGCCGTCGGCGGGGGGCACCCACGGCCCGCCGGTCTCGCTCCAGCCCGGCGAGCCCGCGATCGCCAGCTCGAGCCCGAGGCGGTCGGCGGTCGATGCCGCCAGCCGGAACGCGTGCTTCCAGTCGGGCGTCATGTAGGCGAGGCGCTTGTCGACGATCTGCGGCGTCATCAGCGAGGCGTCGAAATGCTGGACGCCGCCCAGGCCGATGCGCTTCATCCATTCGAGATCCTTGACTATCCCGTCCTCGGTGACGTTGCCGTTGAGCCAGTGCCACCACACGCGAGGGCGCGCGGTGGCGGGCGGATCGCGAAAGCCGTCGGCGAGCGGGTCGGCCGATCGGGCCTGCGGCTGGGCGAGCGCCGATGTCGAGCAGAGCAGCGTGGCGGCGAGCGCGATCGCGAGGCGGCTGCCGGCCGTGACGCTCACCGTGGCGCTCACCCCGGCCTTCACAGCGCGTTGCGGCGGGCGATCGCGCCGTACACCGCGGCGCTGGGCTTCGGTGTGCGCTTCCACGTCGTGCGGTCGACCGCGCAGAGGCCGAAGCGACCGTCGTCGAAACCTGCGCCCCATTCGTAATTGTCGAGCAGCGACCAGTGGAGATAGCCCTTCACCGGCACGCCGTCGTCGATCGCCGCCTTCAGTCCGCGCAGGGCGGCGGGGATCAGTGCGGCGCGGACGGTGTCGTCGTTGGTGCCGACGCCGTGCTCGGTGACGACCACCGGGATGCCGGTCGCCTGATGGGCATAGCGGACCGCGCCGGCCAGCGATGCGGCATAGACCTCCGCCCCGCGGAAATTGCGCAGGCCGCCGGGAGGGGGCTGCATCTTGCCCTTCGAATCCCAGATGTTGCGCTCGTAATTCTGGACGCCGATGAAGTCGTCGCCCTTCGCCGCCTCGAGCCATTCGCCGTAGAGTTCGGCGCGCTTGGCGTCGCGCAGGCTGTTGGGACCGACCGCCTGGTCGTCCGCCATCGCCAGGCTGACGCCGACCGGCAGATCCGGCCGGACCGACTTGATCGCGTCGCGCGCGGCCTTGTGCCCCTTGAGCATGTTCGCGGTGACGCCGGCCACGTCCTCGGGCGGGACGGTGTTGGCGACGACGAACTTGGGCACGTTGGCGGCGCGCGCGGCGGCGGCGAGATTGGCGCGCAGTCCGTTCATGAACTGCGGCGGCAGGACCAGCGGGAGCAGCTTGGCCAGATTGGGCTCGTTGAGCGTGGTCGCCATGCCGACATCGGCGGCGAGATGACGCGCCGCACGATCGCAGAAGCGCGTGAACAGCGACGGCGACTGCGGGTGCAGCCAGCCGCCCTGGGCGGCGAACCAGCGCGGGGTCGTATAGTGGTTGAAGGTCAGCACCGGGGTGATCCCGCGCGCGCGACACGCGTCGACGATCCGCTTGTAGTGATCGAGCATCGCCAGCGAGAACATGCCGGGCTCGGGCTCGATCCGCGCCCATTCCAGGCTGAAGCGATAGCTGTTGAGACCGATCGCCTTCACCACGTCGAGATCGGCGGGCCATTGCTCGAGGCTGTTGACCGCGTCGCCCGACGGCGCGCCGGTGATCGTCGGCGTGACGTTTTCGAGCAGCCACTGGTCGCTGTTGGTGTTGTTGCCCTCGACCTGATGCCCGGCGGTCGAGGCGCCCCACAGGAATCCCTTGGGGAAGGTGCCGCTCTTGCGCTGCGCGAAAGCGGGAGTGGCGAGCAGGGCGCCACCGGCGGCGATGCTGCCGGCGATGAGCGTGCGGCGATCGATGGTCATGAAACCTCCCGGGTAACGTCGATGATGAAGCGGCGGATCTCGTCGGCAAGACGCGTGTCGATGCCGCCGATGTGACTGGCGAGACTGAAATGATTGTGGCCCGAGGCGATGTAGCTGCGCAGCAGATCGCCGTGCGCCGCCAGCCGGGCCGCGAGCAGCCCGATCGTCTCGGCCTGGAACCGTGGCGGGTCGAACTCGGCGCAGGCGACCAGCAGCGGCACGTCGCTCGCCACCACCGCATCGCGCGGCGCGCGATCGGCATACCGGTCTTGCGGACCGTAATAGAGCGTGTCGCGCTCATCGAGCGGCGTGAAGCCGTAGAGCCCGGACAGCAGCACCGCGCCGCGCACGCCGGTGTCGCCGGCCCGCAGCCGGAGATGAGTCGCGACGTGCACCGCGCCCGCCGACGTGCCGGCGACGACGATCCGATCCGGGTCGCCACCATATGCCGATGCGTTCGCGCGCAGCCAGTCGATCGCCGCACCGACATCCTCGCCGCCGGCGGGCCAAACATGGTCGGGCGCGAGGCGGTAGTTCATGACCGCGCCGAGCATGCCCGACCGCGCCGCCCAGCGACCGACATGCGCGTTGTAGGGATGATCGGGGCTGGCCTTTTCCCCGCGTACGAAGCCGCCGCCGTGGACCCAGAGGAGTACCGGCGCGGGGGCGGCGGCGTGGTCGACCGGCGCATAGACGTCGAGCACCTGCCGCGGAGCGTCGCCATAGGCGCAGTCGGCGGCGGTTGCCGGCTGGTCGGCGACGAACGCATCCTGTTCGGCGCGGTACAGATCCTGGACCTGCGCCAGCATCGCGGGGCCGAGCACGCGGCCCATTGCCGCGATCGCCGCGCGGTCCGCCTCGGGCTGCATCGTCATGCCGGCTCTCCTGTCGTCACCCCGGTTCGTGTCCAGGGCGTGTCGTTGCGGCGATGACGGGGGCCGGAGCCCCCGCCGGTTTGCGTCAGAACTTCGCGTCGAGGCTCAACCCGACCTGGCGGTAGGATTGCGCACCGTAGATCGCACCGACATTGGTAGCGCCGCCGTACGGAAAGTCGCTCTGCATGATCTGCGGTTCGTGCACGTTGAACAAATTGCGCGCGAACACCGCCAGCTGATAGCGATCGTCCTCGGTCCGCACGCCGACGCGGCCACCCGCGATCCAGTGCGGGCGGAAGGTCGTCTCGCTCAGCGAATTCGCCTCGTAGCGGACCCGCGACTTCCAGACCGTGTCGCCCGCCAGGAACGCCTTGAACCCGTCGGTGACCGCATGTTCGTATTCGCCCGAGAAGGTGAACTTGTACTTGGGCGCATAGGCAAGCTGCGTGCCGCCGATATTGGTGTTGTCGGTGCCGAGGAAGTTCTTCGGGTAGGTCGCCTTCGCCAGGATGAAGCCGGTGTTGACCGACAAGCCTTCGAAGACGCGCCCGAACAGGTTGATCTCCGCGCCGCGCGATTTGACGCCGTCGATGTTGGTCTGCACGCAGGTCAGCGAGCTGGTCGTATCGATCGTGCACTGCTGCGCCTGGAAGTCCTTGATCTTCGAATAGAAGGCGTTGAGGTCGAGCACCCAGCCCTGGAACAACGTCGCCTTGATCCCGGCCTCATAGGCGGTCGGGATTTCCGGCCGGACGACATAGGGCGTCGCCGGCAGGTTGGGCGTCGCGATCTGCCCGCCCTTGAAGCCGCGGGACGCAGTGGCATAGGCCATGGCGTTGCTGAGCAGGTCGTATTGCGCGCCGAAGCGGTAGGAGACGACCTCGCTGCTGAGCCGCTGCTGATAGTTGGTCGGGGTTGCGCCGGCGAGGACCCGGTTTAACGACAGCTTCGCGCTGGTGAAGCGACCACCGGCGATCAGCCGCAGCTTGTCTGTCAGATGTGCGGTGCCCTGTCCGAATGCCGCGAGCGATTCATCGGTGATCCGGTCGGTCGCACCCAGATTTCGGACGATCGGGATTTGCACGCCGGGTGCGGGTACGAGCGTCACGCTGAGCGTTTCCGGCGTCCGATCCTGCACCTGGTGCGAGAAGAATGCGCCGACGGTATATTCGAGGAACTGGTTGGCGGGCGACGACGCGCGGACTTCCTGCGTGAACAGGCGCGTGCGGCGATTGACGGCGCCATTGGCCACCTGCAGTTCGAGCGGGTCGGCGCGGAAGACGTTGCTCGCGGAACCGAAGCCGGTGTCGTTGCTGCGCCGGTAGGACGTGATCGAGGTCAGCGTGAACGGCGCCGCCTCGTAATCCGCCTGGAACGACCCGCCATAGACGGTGCTGTGCCCGACATAGGACTGGCTGGTGCAATAGTCGCGATTGCCCTCGCCAACGGTCACGCCGCAGCTTGCCAGCCGGGCGGTGATGCCGGTCGCGTCGAACGCCGCGCCGCCGAGGATCGGACCCGCGCCGCCGGCGCGTACGAAGGTGAAGAAGTCGCCGCCATTCTCGGCCCGCGACCGGCTGTAATCGCCGATCAGGTTGAACGTCAGCACGTCGCTCGGCCGCCACAACAGGCGCGCGCGGCCGCCGTAGCGATCGGTGTCGTTGACGTCGCCGGTGGTCGCGTTGCGGTTGGGGCCCTGGCGCATGTTGCCGAAGCCCGAGACGCGGACCGCGGCATCGACACCGAGCGGGATGTTGACCAGCCCCTGGACGATCTGGTTGCCGACCTTCGACCCGAGCGTGCCGTCGTCCGACAATTCGGTGCGGACGCGCGCGCTGAAGCCCGACGGGTCGGGCGCGTTGGTGGTGATGTTGATGACGCCCGCGGATGTGGTGAGGCCGAACAGCGTGCCCTGCGGGCCCTTCAGCACCTCGACCCGGCCGACGTCGAACAGGTCGGAGATGTTCGCGTTGCCCTGGCTGACCTGGTCGACGACGATGCCGACCGACGCGACCGCGCCGGCGGAGAAGGTCTGCGTACCGATACCGCGCAGCGACCCGCCGCCGCCGGTGTTCTGCCCCGGCGCCTGCTGGATTTCCAGGCTGGGCGAGATGCGGGCGAGGTCGTTGACGGTGTTGATCTGCTGACGCTCGAGCTGCGCCTGGCTGGCGACGGTGATCGAGATCGGCACGTCGACGACGCGCTCCTGCCGGCGCTGCGCGGTGACGACGATGTCGCCTTCGCTGGCAGCGTCAGTCGTGGTGGCGTCCGGGGTGGTGGCGTCCTGCGCAGTGGCGGGCTGCGTGCCGGCAGCTTGGGCGGGGGCGTCCTGCGCGAAGGCCGGGGCGGCGATCGCGAGGGCGCTGACGGTCGCCAGCGCGGCGGCGAGCTTAAAGGTCATGAGTACCTCTCCTATGATTTTTTTATTTTGGGTCGTCGTTGGCGTCGTCGTCGCAAGCAGGCGTCGTTTTCAGGCAGGTGTCAGGCAGGCGTCGTCAGCCCGGATGATCCTCGTCGGCGATGTGATTGACGAGCGTGCCGACCGGGCCGATCGCGATCTCGATGCGGTCGCCTGCCTTCATCCACAATGGCGGCGTGCGCTTGGCGCCGACCCCGCCGGGCGTGCCGGTCGCGATCACGTCGCCGGGCGACAAGGGCGTGAAGGCGCTGACATACGCGATGATCTTGGCGATCGGGAAGATCATGTCGCGGATCGGCTGGTCCTGCACGATATCGCCGTTCAGCCGCGTCGTGACATGGACGTCGGCGAGGTCGCCGACCTCGTCCGGCATCATCAATGCAGGGCCGAATGCGCCGGTGCCGGGGAAGTTCTTGCCCGGTGCGAACTGCGTCGTGTGCCACTGCCAGTCGCGGATCGAGGCGTCGTTGAAGCAGGCATAGCCGGCGACGTAATCGAGCGCGTCCTCCTCGGCGATCGCGCGGCCGCTGCCGCCATTCTTGCCGGGGCCGATGACGATCGCCAGTTCGCCCTCGAAATCGAGGTTGGTCGACACCGTCGGACGGATGATCGGCTGGCCGTCGGCGATCAGCGTGTCGGCAAAGCGGGTAAAGATCGACGGATGCTCGACCTTGGCGCGGCCGGTCTCCTGGCGGTGGCTCTCGTAATTATGACCGACGCACAAGATCTTGCCCGGATTGGGAATGACCGGCAGCAGCAGTATGTCGGCCAGCGCCAAGGCCGGGCCATCGCCCAGCGTGTCGAGCGAGCCCGCGGCGATCGCGGCCTTCAGATCGGCTGGCGCGCCGGGCACGGCACCACAGTCGCGCACGCCGTCGCCGGCGAGGCGGCCATAGCTCGGCGTGCCGTCCGGGCGGCGGAAGCTGATGAAAGCCACTAGCGATCTCCTTGGAAAATGATGGTTGTCGGCGTCATGCCGCGGTGGCCATGTCGCGAAGGTGGAGCACGGCGCGTGCCTGGCGGACGAGCGCGACGACGTCGGTGGCTGCGGTGCCGAAGACATAGGCGTCGGGGCGGACCAGCGCGAAACGTGCGCCGCGTGCCGCGAACCAGCCTGCGAGCGTCCCGTCGTCCGCCAATGTCGCGATGTCGTGCACGGCAAGGTCGAGACTGGTGAGCGGGTCGATCGCAGCCCGTGCGTCCTGCGCGGCATCGGCGTCGACCGCGAACAGGCGCCAGCCCTGGCCGGTGACGGTATCGAGCAGGACCTGCGCTCCGTCATGCGCGATCCAGGGCTGGACGAAGCGTTCGCCGGCCCCCGCGGTTCCGGCCGCGATCGCGCCGGCGGCATAGGCGGGGATCAGGTCTGCGGCGGTGCCGGTGGCGCCGGCCGCGGCGCGTTCGCGCATCGTCGCGTCGCGCTCGGCCGCACGCTTCGGATCGAGTTCGCAGATATAGCGGCCGGCGTCGACCGCGGCGGCGACGACGCTGCGGACATGCGGGTCGCGCTCGGGCTGGTAGCTGTTGAGCAGCGCGGGGTCGGCTGCGCCGCGCGTCACCAGCGCCAGCTTCCACACCAGATTGGCGACGTCGCGCATCCCGTGGCACATGCCCTGCCCGAAGAAGGGCGGCGTCTGGTGCGCGGCATCGCCCGCCAGGAACACGCGGCGGTCGCGCCAGGTGTTCGCGACCAGGCCGTGGAACCGGTAGGTGGTCGCGCGCAGGATGCGGTGCGGCACGCCGTCGAGATAGGGGGCGAGCAATGCCGCGACCGCATCGGCGCGCATCATCGCCTCGTCGTTCTCGCCGGGCAGCAGCATGAATTCCCAGCGGCGGATGCTGCCGCGGCCGGGCACGATCGTGGCGGGGCGCTGCGGATCGCACATCATCACCGACAGCTGTTGCAGGTCGGCGGCGGCGGGGACGCCCCAGACGTCGGGGAAACGGACCGGGCCATCGACTTCCGCATCGACGACGAGCCACGGCTCCTCGAAATCGAGATCGTCGAGGGCGATGCCGAGCTGCTTGCGCACCACGCTGCGGGCGCCGTCACAGGCGATCACCCAGCGGGCCCGTGCGGTGCTCTCGACACCGTCGCCGTCGCGCATCTGCAGGGTGACGCCGCGATCGTCCTGCACGAAGTCGACCAGCGCGGTGCCGAAAGCGGTCGTGATGGTGTCGAACCGGGCGATGCCGTCGCGCAGCAGCGCCTCGAGCTCGGGCTGGTAGAAGAAATAGTCATTGGCCCAGCCGAACGGTTTCGGCCGTCCCGCGGTGCCCATGTAGCGGATGGCACCGTGATCCGCGCCGAGGTGCAGATGGCCCTGCGTCTCGCGCATCGTCGGCGCGATCGCATCGGCGAGCCCGGCGGACTGGAACAGCCGCATCATCTCGTGATCGAGATGCACCGCACGCGGCAGGGGATGCGGGGACAGCGCGCTATCGATCACCAGGACGCTCAGACCCGCCGCGGCCGCCAGATTGGCCGCCAGCGCACCGACCGGGCCACATCCGACGATCGCAACGTCGTACGACACGGTATACGGCATTGTCATCGAGCGGCTGTGCTATGCGGCAGGCAGGCATCCAAAAGCATCGATCGGGCTCCCCTCACGGCGCCCTATCGGCGTCCTGCCGGTGTTTTGCGCCCGATCGATCCATCCTGTAAAATACTGTGTTTTTGGATCGGTATAGGAATGCCCTATGGATCCCTGCTGCAGACCGCGGCGACGAACTGTGCGCCGAGATCGGACAGGCGGTGGTCCTTCAACGTCCTGATGCCGACGCTGCGGTTGATCTGCGCATCGACGATCGGGATCGCGCGCAGCACGCCCATCGACAGTTCGGCCGCCGCGACGCCGCGCGGCAGGACGGTGACGCGGGGCCCGCGGCGGACGATCGCCATCGAGGTCAGCAGCGAGTCGCAGTGGATCACGTCGACCGGCAGCGGTGCTTCCGCGGCGAGGAACAGCGCGTCGACCTGGCGCCGGAACGCGCCGCCGGCGTGGGGCAGCACCCAGCCCATCGTCGCCATCTGGTGCAGCGAGATCGTCGGGCCCAGCGCATCGTGCGCACGCCCGACGATCAGCGCGAACGGGTCGCGGGCGATGCTGCGCTCCTCGATATCCTCGGGCGGCGGCTCGATGCCCGTGGTCACCACCGCGACCTCGACCTGGCCGTGCCGCAGCAATTCGGTCAGCTGCACGTCGGAGCGCTCGATGATGTGCAGCGCCATATGGTCGGGCTGCGCCATCCGCGCGATCGCGGCGGGCACCAGGCTGACCAGAGCCCCCGGCGTGCCGCCGATCCGCAACGGCCCGCGCACGCCCTGCCGGGTCAGCGCGACCGCCTCCTCGGCATCGCGCAGCAACGCCTCCATCATCTCGGCGCGGCGCATCAGCACCTCGCCGACCGCGGTCAGGACGATCCCGCGCCGGCCGCGATCGAACAGCGTGCTGCCGAGCTGGCGTTCCAGATCCGCGATCGCGACCGACACCGAGGGCTGCGATATGTTGAGACGACGCGCCGCGCCGCTGATCGACCCCTCGCGACAAATTGCGAGGAACGTGCGCAGAACTCTGGAATCGATCACGTCTCGAGTGTCCTCTGTGGCATAGGTGTAGGCTATGATAGCCTATCGAATGGCTATTTTACAGATATGCCAGCGCGCGCGCATAAAAGCATCGACCGCGTATTCGCGGCGGAGGAGAGAGAATGGCCCGTTTTCCGATTTCCGGCCTGCGCAGCGTCGACGTCACGGTCGGTGACCTTGGTGCGGCAGCGGCATTCTATACGGAGATCTGGGGCCTGACGATCGCCGAGCAGGCGCACGGCAGCGTCTGGCTGCGCGGCACCGGGGCCGATCCGCATATCCTTGCCCTGCATACGGGCGACGCATCGACGATGCGGTCGATGACGTTCCGGGTGGCGCCCGACGGCGACATGGGTGCGCTGTGTGCGGCGATGGTCGCGCGCGGCGCGACGCTGTTGCACGCCGCGCGCGATGCGGACGACCATGGCGGCGGCGCAATCGCCGCGGTGCGCGATGCGCAGGGCCGCACGATCCGGCTGGTGCAGGACGACGACCGGGTCGCGGCGCTTGCCGCCGAGCCCGACCGTCCGGAGCGGCTGGCGCACGTCAATTTCAACAGCGACGACGTCGATCGCGACGCGCGGTTCTACACCGACGCGATGGGGTTCGTGCTGACCGATCGCTCGAAGATGATGGCGTTCGTGCGGACCAACGACGATCATCACTCGATCGTGATCGCCGATGCAGCCGTCAACACGCTGAACCATATCGCGTTCCAGATGCCGACCTGGGAGGGCGTGATGCGCGCCGCCGGGCGGATGGTCGATCACCGGTTTCCGATCGGCTGGGGGCCGGGGCGCCACGGGCCGGGCGACAACGTGTTCACCTATTTCGTCGACCCGTTCGGGTTCGTGATCGAATATACCGCCGAGGTGCTCCAGGTCGACGACGGCTACCGCGTCGGCGGGCCGGGCGACTGGACCTGGGCCCCCGGCCGCAGCGACCAATGGGGCATCGCCCCGGCCAAGACCACCCAATGCAAGGCGGCACAGCTCGCCATTCCCTTTGCCTGACGCCTTTAGGAGAGACCATATGACGCTCGCACGCACGCTGCCCGGAACGGTGCCCTATGTCCTGCGTGCGGGCGAGGGGCTGGCGCATCTGGTCGCGGGACAGGTCGTCCGGACGCTGGCGGGCGTCGAACAGACCGCGGGCGGCTTCGGCGCGGTGGTGTGCGACGCGCCGCTCGACCGCGGCCCGATCCCGATGCACTGGCACGAGCGCGAGCACGACACCTGGTTCGTCACCCGCGGCAAGCTGCAGGTGTGGTCCGGCGACACCGCGCACGTGCTGGCACCGGGCGATTTCGCCTATGTGAAGCCGGGCGACACGCACAGCTACCAGAGCATGGCGCCACGCACGCAGTTCTTCGGGATCGTCGCACCGGGCGGATGGGAGCAGTTCTTCGTCGATGCGGGCGAAGTCTGGGGGATGGCGGGACTGCCCGCCGCGGACCACCCGTTCGACTTCTCGCGGATGGGGCCGGCGATGGGCAAGCACCGCATCATGCGCGTCGAGAACGCGGTCTTCGCCGACGCCACGCCGACCGGGGCGGACGACCGCGCCTTGCCGGGCGCGCACGCATCCTATTTCCTCGAAGCCGGATACGGCCTGCGGCGGACGTTGTTCGGCCATCTGTCGACCGCGGTGCTGACGGCGGGGGAGAGCAATGGCTTCGTCGACATGCGCGTGATCGAGGGGGGGCATGACGCCGCGATGCCGACGCTGCGCCATGCGACGACCCACCAGTTCCTGTATGTCCTCGACGGCCTGGTCGCGGTGACGATCGACGGCACCGAGCACCAGCTGGCCGCTGGCGATTGCGCCAACATCCCGGCGGGCACGAGCTATGCCACGCGGATCCAGTCGGGCACCGCGCGGTGGATCGCATCGAGTTCGGGCGGCGATGGTGCGACGATGTGGGATGTCGCCGGAACCGAGACCGGCGCGTTCAGCTTTGCGCTGGAAAGCGACGCTGCGGCCGACCTCGCGCGGCTCGCGGCGGCCGGCGTCGACGTCGCGCTCGTCTGATGTCGGCGGCGCTGTCGATCGGGTGCACGTTCTCCGACCGGATCGAGGCGCTGCTGGACGGGCGCGTCGCGATCGACGGCTTTGCCGCGGACCTGCGGATCGTCGAGGCGCAACGGCTGTTCCGCGAGGTCCTGCAGACGCAGGCGTATGACGTCGCCGAATTGTCGATGGGGTCGCACATCGCGGCGGTCGCGGCGGGACTGCAGGGGGGACGGCGCGACTATGTCGGCGTGCCGGTGTTCCTGTCGCGCAGCTTCCGCCACGGCAACCTGTACGTCCGCACCGATCGCGGGATCGACACGCCGGAGGATCTGGCCGGCAAGCGCATCGGGCTGGTCGATTTCCAGCAGACCGCGGCGCTGTGGCTGCGCGGGCTGCTGGCGGACGAGTACGGCGTGGCGCGCGAATCGATCCGCTGGACGACCGCGGGGCTGCACGCGCCGGTGCTGACCGACCGGATGGCGATGGACCTGCCGCCCGGCATCCGGGTCGAGCGGTCCCCCGCCACGCTGGACGCGCTGCTGCGTGCCGGCGAGATCGACGCGATCATGAGCCCGACCGCGCCCAGATGCTTCGCCGACGACACGGTGCCGGTGGCGCGGCTGTGGCGCGATCCGCGGGCGGCCGAATGCGACTGGTGGCGGCGTCACCGGATTTTCCCGATCATGCACGTGCTCGTCGTCCGCCGCGCGCTGGTCGAGGCGACTCCGGCGCTGCCCGACGCGCTGTTCGCGGCGTTCGAACAGGCGCGCGCGCTGGCCGCCGCCGACGTGGCGAACCGCGATTTTCCGAAGCTCGTCCTGCCGTGGCTGTCGTCCTTCGCGGCCGAGGCGCATGCCGCGCTCGGCGGCGATCCTTGGACGTACGGCGTGGCGGCCAATCGCGACGTGCTGACGACGATGCTGCGCTACGCGGTCGCCGACGGGTTGGCGCCGGCGTCGCTGAGCGTCGAAGACCTGTTCGGTTGAGGAGAGCTGACGTGGGCGATGTATCCGACACGACGCGGCGCGGCGCGCTGACCCTGGGCCTGGGCGCCGCGACCGCGCTGGCGGTGCCCGTTGCCGCGGCTGCGCTGACCGGGCCTGCCTCGGCAACTGCCGCATCGACCGCATCCGCGCGCGGCGTGGAGGGGCAGCGTATCGCCGACCTGGGCAACGGGCTGTACCGCAATCCGGTGCTGTCGGGCGATCGCGCCGATCCCAACGTACTGAAGGACGGCGCGGACTATTACGCGGCGTTTTCTTCGTTCCTCTATTACCCTGCGATCGTCGTCTGGCATTCGCGCGACCTGGTCGACTGGCGTCCGCTGGCGCCGGCGCTGACCAAGCCGATCGGCTCCGTCTTCGCGGTCGACCTGGCCAAGCACGACGGACGCTATTTCATCTACATCCCGGTATTCGTACCGCCGGCCGGGCCGCCCAAGGGGCCGCCGTTCAAGATCTACGTCGTCCACGCGACCGACATGGCGGGGCCGTGGAGCGAGCCGGTCGACATGGGCATCGACGGCTTCATCGATCCCGGCCACGTCGTCGGCGAGGATGGCCACCGCTATCTGTTCCTCAACGACGGCCACCGCGTCCGGATCAGCGACGACGGGCTGTCGCGCGCCGGGCCGACCGAGAAGGTCTATGACGGCTGGCCGATCCCCGAGGACTGGATCGTCGAAGGGTTCGCGCTGGAAGGCCCCAAGCTGTTGCGCCGCGACGGATATTTCTACCTGTTCTCGGGCGAGGGCGGCACCGCGGGCCCGCCGACCAGCCACATGGTGATCGTCGCGCGGTCGCGTTCGATCGACGGGCCGTGGGAGAACTGCCCGCACAACCCGATCGTCCACACCGCATCGCGCGACGAACCCTGGTGGTCGCGTGGCCATGCGACCCCGGTCGAGGGGCCGGCGGGCGACTGGTGGCTGGTCTATCACGGCTATGAGAACGGGTTCAGGACGCTGGGGCGGCAGATGCTGCTCGAGCCGATGACGTGGGAAGCCGATGGCTGGCCGCGCGCGCGGGGCGGCGACCTGTCGCGCGCGTTGCCGCGGCCCCGGACGGCGGCGGCGGCGACGGCGGCGGCACCGGGGGCAGCGGCGGATGGGGGCGGGCGCGGGGTCGCGCTGTCGACCGACTTCGCCGGCAAGACGCTGGGGCCCGCCTTCGCATTCTTCGATCCGCGACCCGATTATGCGACGCGCGTGACACTGAAGGACAATGCGCTGATCCTGCGTGGGCAAGGGGCTGGAGCTGGAACGGGAACGGGGCCGGCGCACAGCTCGCCGCTTGCCTTCGTCGCGGGCGACCGGTCGTATGCGGTGACGATCGACGTCGACCTGAACGATGCCGGAGAGGCGGGGCTGCTGCTGTTCTACAACGACGCGCTGTTCTGCGGGCTGGGCGTGAGTGGCGGGCGGCTGCATCTGTATCGCAACGGGACCGAGCAACTGTTTCCGCCGGCACCCGCGATCGATGCGCGGCGCCTGCGGATGCGGGTCGTCAACGACGAGAACGTCGCGACATTTTCGTACAGCACGGATGGCGCGCGCTGGACGAAGGCGGCGTCGTTCGAGGTGTCCGGGTATAATCACAATATCGGTGACGGCTTTCTGAGCCTGCGCCCGGCGCTCTACGCTTCGGGCGAGGGGGCCGCGATCTTCCGCACGCTCCGCTATCGCGCGCTTGCGGCACCATCGGCGGCAGGACGGGCGACACCGCCCGCGAGAGGGTAGAGCGATGCGGACGCAGGTCGCGATCATCGGTGCAGGGCCGGCGGGGATGTTCCTCGCCCATATGCTGCGCCGCGACGGAATCGACGCGGTCGTCATCGAGCGCCGCGACCGCGATTACGTCGAGGGTCGGGTACGCGCCGGGGTGCTGGAGCAGGTGACGGTCGACCTGATGCACCGGCTGGGGCTCGCCGATCGGCTGGCGAGCGAGGGGCTGGTGCATGGCGGCACGAAGCTGATGATCGACGGCGCGATGATCCATATCGACCTGGCGGCGCTGACCGGTGGCAGGACCGTCACCGTCTATGGCCAGCAGGCGGTGATGCGCGACCTGTTCGACGCCGCCGAGACGCGCGGGCTGTCGATCCGCTGGAACGCCGCCGATCTCATGCTGCACGACCTGGACGGCGAGCGCCCGTCGGTCAGCTGGACCGAGCGGGGCGTGGCGCAGCGGCTCGACTGCGATTTCGTGGTCGGCTGCGACGGTTTCCACGGCGTCAGCCGGAGCGCGATCCCCGCCGACGTGCTGCGGACGTTCGAGCGCGTCTATCCGTTCGGCTGGCTCGGCATCCTCGCCGACGTGCCGCCGGTCGATCACGAGCTGATCTATGCCAATCACGAACGCGGCTTTGCGCTGGCGTCGATGCGATCGGCGACGCGGAGCCGCTATTATATCCAGTGCGCGCTCGGCGAGGACGTCGCCGACTGGCCCGACGAGCGATTCTGGGACGAACTGTGCCTGCGGCTCGGACCCGAGGTGGGCGGCCGGGTGACGCGCGGCCCCGCGTTCGAGAAATCGATCGCACCGTTGCGGTCGTTCGTGGCGGAGCCGATGCGCTGGGGACGGCTGTTCCTGGCGGGCGACGCCGCGCATATCGTGCCGCCGACGGGGGCCAAGGGCATGAACCTGGCGGTGTCCGACGTGACGATGCTCGGCGAGGGGCTGGCCGAATATTATGGCGAGCGATCCGCGGCGGGGATCGACGGCTATTCGGTGCGCGCGCTGGCGCGGGTGTGGAAGGCCGAGCGGTTCTCGTGGTGGTTCACGTCGCTGACGCACCGGTTTCCCGACATGGACGCGTTCGATCGGCGTATCCAGATGGCGGAACTCGATTATATCCGGGGCTCGACGCCCGCACGGCAGGTGCTGGCGGAAAACTATGTCGGGCTCCCCCTGGAGGCAGCATGAAGAGCAAGATCTATCCAAGCCCCGCGGCCGCGCTGGACGGCGTGCTGTTCGACGGGATGACGATCATGTCGGGCGGGTTCGGCCTGTCGGGCAATCCCGAAAGCCTGATCCCCGAGATCCGCGCCAAGGGGGTGAGCGGGCTGACGGTGATCTCGAACAACGCCGGGGCCGACGGATTCGGCCTGTGGATGCTGCTGGAGACGCGCCAGATCGCCAGGATGATCGCGAGCTATGTCGGCGAGAACAAGCTGTTCGAGCAGCAATATCTGAGCGGCGAGCTGGAGTTGGAGCTGACCCCGCAGGGGACGCTGGCCGAGCGGATCCGGGCGGGGGGCGCGGGGATCCCGGCGTTCTACACCAAGACGGGTGTCGGCACCGTGGTCGCGGAGGGCAAGCCGGTCGAGACGTTCGACGGCGAGGAATATGTCCGCGAGACATGGCTGCGCGCCGACCTGTCGATCATCAAGGCATGGCGAGCCGACCCGGCGGGCAATCTGATGTTCCGCAAGACCGCGCGCAACTTCAACCCGAACATGGCGACCGCGGGCAAGATGACCGTCGTCGAGGTCGAGGAGATCGTCGAGCCGGGGACGTTCGATCCCGACTGCATCCATGTGCCGGGCATCTATGTCGACCGGATCGTGCGGTCGACGATCAACGAGAAGAAGATCGAGAAGCTGACCGTGCGTCGGCGGGAGGAGGGGTGATGGCCGAGCAGGCAAAGGGCTGGACGCGCGAACAGATGGCCGCGCGGGCGGCGCGCGAGTTGCAGGACGGCTATTACGTCAACCTGGGCATCGGCATTCCGACGCTGGTCGCCAATTACATTCCGGACGGCGTCGACGTGACGCTGCAGTCGGAGAACGGGATGCTGGGGATGGGGCCGTTTCCCTATGAGGGCGAGGCCGATCCCGACCTGATCAACGCCGGCAAGCAGACCATCACCGCGCTGCCGACGTCGAGCTTCTTCTCCAGCGCGGACAGCTTCGCGATGATCCGCGGCGGGCATATCGACATGGCCGTGCTGGGCGCGATGGAGGTCGCCGCCAATGGCGACATCGCCAACTGGACGATCCCCGGCAAGATGGTGAAGGGGATGGGCGGCGCGATGGACCTGGTCGCCGGCGTGCGGAAGGTCGTGGTCGTGATGGATCACGCCAACAAGGCGGGCGAGCCGAAGATCCTCGAGGCGTGCACGCTGCCGCTGACGGGCAAGGGCGTGGTCGACCTGATCGTGACCGACCTGTGCGTGCTGGCGTGCGACAAGAAGGCGGGCGGACTGACGCTGGTCGAGCTGGCGCCGGGCGTCACGCTGGACGAGGTGCAGGCCAGGACGGGCGCGGCGTTCGACGTCGGCGCCTTCGGGGCGGAGGTTTCGGCATGAGCGACGTGATCGGCTACGACGTGATCGGCTACGACGTGGTCGGCTATTCGCGCGAGGCGGCGGATCTGTCGCCGTCGCTGGTGCCCGATTATCGATCGACGGTGGATCGCAGCCCGCGCCAGCCGCTGATCGCGATCCCGCCGACCTTGACCGAGATCACCGGGCCGACCGCCTGGGACCGGCTGATGGTCGGGCCGTCGGGGATCGACATGACCGCGCAGCACAAGGGCGTGCCGCAAGGCCAGCGGATCGTCGTGTCGGGGCGCGTGCTGGACGATCGCGGGCGGGCGGTGCCCAATACCGTGATCGAGATCTGGCAGGCGAACGCCGCCGGTCGCTATGTCCACAGCGCCGACAACTGGGATGCGCCGCTCGATCCTAATTTCACCGGGGCGGGGCGTGTCGTCACCGATGCGGAGGGGCGGTACAGCTTCGTCACGATCCGTCCGGGCGCGTATCCGTGGGGCAATCACCGGAATGCGTGGCGGCCGAGCCATATCCACCTGTCGCTGCTGGGGCCGGCGTTCGCCACTCGGCTGGTGACGCAGATGTATTTCCCCGACGACCCGCTGATCGAGATCGACCCGATCGCCAACGCGGTGCCGATGCCGGCGCGCCAGCGGATGGTCGGCCGGTTCGACATCAAGTCGACGATCCCTGCCTGGGCGCTCGGCTATCTGTTCGACGTCGTGCTGAAGGGCCGCGACGAGACTCCGTTCGAGGATCATGATCATGACGACTGAGACGGTTTCGACTGAGACGGGGGCGGCGGCCATCCCCGTCGAGGACCGCGAGTCGGCGCCGCGGCTGGACAACCAGGATCCGGCGATCTTCGGGCAGACGCCGCCGCAGACGGTCGGGCCGTTCTTTCATTTCGGCCTGCCGTGGAAAGGCGGTGCGGACCTGGTCGGCCAGTCGGACATGGGGGCGCGGCCCGACCTGTTCGGGGAGGCGCATTACCTGCTCAACCTGTCCGCGCCGACCGGTACGCCCGCAGGCGAGGTGATCGAGATCGCCGGCCAGGTGTTCGACGCGAAGGGCACCGCGATCCTCGATGCGATGATCGAGATCTGGCAGGCGAATGCCGCCGGCCGCTATGCGAGCCTCGACGACGCGCGCGAGGATGTCGCGATCGACCCGCATTTCGTCGGGTTCGGGCGGGCATCGGTCGATGCCGACGGAGTCTACCGGTTCCGCACGATCCTGCCGGGTCGCGTGCCGGGGCCGGGCAACTCGCTGCAGGCGCCGCACCTGGCCGTGTCGGTGTTCGGGCGGGGGATCGTCAAGCGGCTCGCGACGCGGATGTATTTCGAGGGGGGCGCCGGCAACGATGTCGATCCGGTGCTGGCCGCGGTGCCGGCGGCGCGACGACGGACGCTGATCGCGCGCCGGCTCGACGATGGCCGGTGGTGGTTCGACATCCATCTGCAGGGAGAGGCCGAGACCGTCTTCTTCGCGCTATGAGGGTCCGGTGACCGGATTGCTCCGCACCCGCCCGGCGACGACGCCGGCCATGCTCGCCGTCTTCGCCGACGACGCGGCGATCGCGCACGCGCTTGCGTTCGAGGCGGCGTTGGCGCGTGCGCAGGTGGCGGAGGGCGTGATCGCGGCGGACGTCGGCGCGGCGATCGTCGCTGCCTGCGCGCGTGTCGCGATCGATGCGGCGACGCTGGCGGACGAGGCGGCGCTTGCAGGCACGATGGCGATACCGTTGGTCGCGCGGCTGCGGGCTGTGCTCGAGGGCGATGCGGCAAGGACCGTGCACCACGGTGCGACGAGCCAGGACGTCGCCGACACCGTCCTGATGCTCCAGGTCCGGGCGGCGGCCGAGCTGCTGCTGTGCGATCTCGATCGGGTGAGTGCGGCGCTCGCGGGTCTGGCGCGGCGCCATGCCGAGACGCCGTCGGTCGGGCGGACCTTGTTGCAGGATGCGCTGCCGGTCGCGTTCGGGTTGCGGATCGCGCACTGGATGGCGGGCATCGACGATGCGGCGCGACGCCTGCGGTCGGATGCGACGGACCATGCGTGCGTGCAGTTCGGCGGGGCGGCGGGGACGCGGGCCGGGCTGGGTGGCACCGGTCGCGCGCTGGCCGCGCGGATCGCGCACGACCTGGGGCTCGCGACCGCCGAGCCCTGGCATGCGCGGCGCACCGGGATCGCCGCGATCGGCAGCAGTATCGGGATCGCGATCGGCGCGCTCGGCAAGATGGCGCGCGACGTTTCGCTGCTGTCGCAGAACGCGGTCGGCGAGGCGCGCGAGCCGGCGGTGGCGGGGCGCGGGGGATCGTCGGCGATGGCGCACAAGCGCAACCCGACCGGATGCCAGGTGACGCTGTCGGCGGCGATCCGCGCACCGGGGCTGGTCGCGACGATACTGACGGCGCTGCCGCAGGAGGAGGAACGCGGGCTCGGCGGCTGGCAGGCGGAGGGACCGGTGCTGGCCGACCTGTTCCTGCTGGCCGGCGGCGCGGCAGACGCGATGGCGACCGTCGCCGAGGGGCTCGACATCGACGCGGCCGCGATCGCGCGCAACCTGGCAGCCGCGGACATCGGCACGGACATCGGTGAGAGCGCGGCGATCGTCCACGCGCTGATCGCCCGACACGAAGGATAGAATCATGCCATTTGCGGTTGGCGACGGGGCGCGCCTGTATTGGAAGCTGGACGGCGCGGCGGATCTGCCGGTGCTCGTGCTGCTGAACTCGATCGGCACCGACATGGCGGTGTGGGACACGACCGTGCCGCACCTGTTACCGGACTTCCGCGTGCTGAGGATCGATACGCGCGGGCATGGCGCGTCGGATGCGCCGGAGGGCGATTACACCCTGGCGATGCTGGCCGAGGACGTCGTCGCGGTCCTGGATGCGGCGGGCGTCGCGGTGGCGGCGGTGGCCGGCGTATCGCTCGGCGGGATGATCGCGATGGAGCTGGCGCTGCGGCATCCGGCCCGCGTCACGGCGCTGGCGCTGGTGTGTACGTCGGCGACGATGGACGCGGCGGCCTGGACCGCGCGGATCGAGACGGTGCGGGCGCAGGGCACCGCGGCGATCGCCGATCTCGCCATGGGGCGGTTCCTGTCGCCAGGTTTCGTCGCGACGCATGCCGGGATCGCGGCGGGGATCCGGCGCGGACTGATCGACATGGCGGATGCGGGCTATGCCGGCTGCGGCGCGGCGATCCGCGACATGGCGGTGATCGATCGCCTGCCGCAGATCGCGGTGCCGACTTTGGTCGTCGCGGGCGACCGCGACACGTCGACGCCGTTCGCCGGGCACGGTGAGCGACTCGCGGCGGCCGTCCGGGGGGCGACGGTCGTGCATCTCGACGCGGCGCATCTCGCGCCGGTCGAGACGCCGGTCGCGATGGCAGCCGCGTTGCGCGACTTCCTGAACCCTCGCGCGGCCAGGAGCGATGCGGCCGAGACGCTGTTCGACGCGGGGCTGGTCAACCGCCGCCGGGTGCTGGGCGACGCGTGGGTCGACGCGTCGCTGGCCAAGCGCACGCCGTTCACCGCCGATTTCCAGGCGATGATCACGCGGATCGCCTGGAACGAGGTCTGGGGCCGGCCCGGGCTCGACGATCGCAGCCGGCGGTTCGTCGTGCTCGCGATCACCGTCGCGCTGGGCCGCTGGGAGGAATTCGCGTTGCATGTCCGCGCCGGGCTGATGCGCGACGGCTTCACCCGCGAGGAATTGAAGGAAGTGCTGATGCAGTCGGCGATCTACGCGGGCGTGCCGGCAGCGAATACCGCCTTTGCCGAGGCGGGCAGGATCATCGCCGAGCTCGACGGGGACGCGGCATGACTTCACGCGTTCCCCCCACCAACGATGCGTTGCGATGCGGTGCGATCCGCGCGCCGGGCCGGTCGGGCGTCGATACCAGCTCCTAAAGGCTTGACATCGTCACGCTGGTTTGGTACATAACGGGAACGCTAAAGAATTGCGAGTCGGGCCGGGTGGTTCGAACGGAGGCCGGGACGGTCGGGGTGGAAGCCTCGGGTGTCGCCGGCCTTTTCGCGTTTTGGCGATCAGCTTGGGAAAGGGGAACCGATGGGGGATGCGCAGTCCGTCGAGGGGGCGGAAGCACCCGGCCTGGTCGTGGCCGAGCGTGCAGGCGGGGAAGCCTGTGTCGGCGAAAGGTCGATCGTCGGTCGGGTGGCGGGGCGAGAACGGGGGGTGGTGAAGCTGGCTGGGACCGAGATGGCGGGGGCGGAGCTGGGTGGGGCCGAGCTGGCCGGGACCGAGCTGGTCGGGGCCGAACTGGCCGGAGTCGAACTGGCCGGGGTCGAGCTGGCCGGGGTCGAGCTCGTCGAGGCCGAGCTGACTGGGACCGAGCTGGTCGGGGTCGAGCTGGTCGGGACCGAGCTGGCTGGGACCGAACTGGCTGGGGTCGAGCTGGTCGGGGCCGAGCTGGCTGGGACCGAACTGGCTGGGACCGAACTGACTGGGGCCGAACTGACTGGGGCCGAGCCGGCTGGGACCGAACTGGCTGGGACCAAGCTGGCTGGGACCAAGCGGGCTCGGGCCAAGCGGGCGGGATCGAAGCCGGGCGGGACAAAGCCGGTGCGGCCGACATCGCGGGATACCAGGATCGGGCGGGATACCAGGATCGGGGGGGATACCAAGATCGCGGGGGGCAAGAACCGCGTGCTGCAGCAGCGCAAGCCGCGGGCGAAGGAATGGAGCCGCGCGCTGCAGGCGCGGTTTCTCGAGGCGCTGGCGATGACGGGCAACGTGACGTCGTCGGTGGCGGCGGTCGGGATGTCGGTCGGCGGCGTGTATAACCGCCGCGCGAGCGATCCGGCGTTCGCGGCCGGGTGGCAGGCGGCCTTGGTGCAGGGATATGAACGGCTGGAGGAACTGCTGCTGGCGACGGCGCTGGAGTCGGTCGGCGGGGGGGCGGCCGTCGGGGGGGCGGCCGTCGAGACGAGCGCGGGCGAAACGAGCGCGGGCATTTCGCATGGCGGTGACGTCGATGGGGATGGCGATCAGGATGGCGCCGGCCTTGAGGGTAACAACGACGGCGGCCTCGAGGGTAGCCACGACGATGACGGCGGCAGCGGCGGCGGCGGCGGGGGCGACGGTGAGAGCGACGCCGGTCGGGCGGACGACGGGACGATTGCAACTCGGCTGGGGCAGGGTTTGGGGCAGGCGGTGCCCGGCGCCGGGCTGATCCAGCTTTCCAGCGTGACCGCGATCCAGTTTGCGCTGGCGATGCTGAACCAGCACCGCGCCGACCAGGTGCGCGGTCGCCGCAAGAACCAGAGCAACCGGGCGACGTCGATCGAGACCGACGCGGCGCTGGGCAAGCTGCTCGATTCGCTGGCACGACGCATCGCGATCGTGACGTGACGCGCAAGCGGGATGCCGGACCCGGTGGTGCGGACGGCGAGACGCGGCCGGAGAAACGCAAGACCGCAGGTGCGCGGAAAGGCGTGCCGCGTCCCTGGATGCAGTCGCCGTTGGTCGCGGAGACTGGCACCGGTACTGAGACCGGCATCGGGACTGAGACCGGAACCGGGACCGGAACCGGCACCGGGGAGCAGGGTGCCGAGGACCCGGCCGAGGGTCGCGATGTTGTGACGGAGCTGGCGCGGTTGCCGGTGGTGCAGCGCGCGGAGATCGTGCGCAAACTGTCGGTCGGCCAGCGGAACGAGCTGCGCGATCGGTGGCGGAACTGGGCGCATGCGGGACAATATCCGCCGGCCGGTGACTGGCGGATCTGGCTGATCCGTGCGGGCCGCGGTTTCGGCAAGACGCGGGCGGGCGCCGAATGGGTTAGCCAGATCGCGCGCGACGATCCCAAGGCACGGATCGCCCTGATCGGGGCGACGATCGACGACGTGCGGCGGGTGATGATCCAGGGCGAGAGCGGGCTGATCGCGGTGGCGCACGACGACGAGGCGCTGTCGTGGCGCGGCGCGGTGAACGAGCTGCATTTCGCGAACGGGGCCAAGGCCTATGCCTATTCGGCGGAGGCGCCGGAATCGCTGCGTGGGCCCGAGCATGGCTGGGCGTGGTGCGACGAGCTGGCGAAATGGCGGTACGGCGATGCGACCTGGGACAATCTGATGATGGGATTGCGGCTGGGCGACACGCCGCGCGCGCTGGTGACGACGACTCCGCGGCCGATCGCGCTGATGCGGCGGCTGATGGCGCTGCCCGACATCGTCGAGACGCATGGCCGGACGACCGACAATCCGCATCTGCCGGCAAGCTTCGTCGCGGCGATGACCGCATCCTATGCGGGGACGCGGTTGGGGCGGCAGGAGCTGGACGGCGAGCTGATCGACGATGTCGCGGGGGCGTTGTGGACCAGGGCGATGCTGGAGGCGCGGCGGGTGGGCCTGGCACCCGACGTGACACGGGTCGTGGTCGGGGTGGATCCGCCGGCGGGGAGCGTTTCGGGTGCGGCGGGGGATGCGTGCGGAATCGTCGCGGTGGCGCTGGGCGAGGACGGGTTCGGCTATGTGCTGGAGGATGCGAGCGTGTGCGGCGCCAGTCCCGAGGGGTGGGCGCGCGCGGTGGCGGAATGTGCCGAGCGGCACGGCGCGGACCGGGTGATCGCGGAGGCGAACCAGGGCGGCAAGATGGTCGAGAGCGTCCTGGCGGGCGCGGACCGGGCGATGCCGATCCGGCTGGTGCACGCGTCGAGGGGCAAGGTGGCGCGGGCGGAACCGGTGGCGGCGTTGTACGAGCGCGGGCGGGCCTGGCATGTCGGGGCGTTCCCGGCGCTCGAGGACGAGCTGTGCGGGCTGGTCGCGGGTGGCGCGTACGAGGGGCCGGGGCGGTCGCCGGATCGCGCGGATGCGCTGGTGTGGGCGATGACCGAGTTGCTGTTGCGGCCTGCGCGGCGGGCTTCGGTGCGGGTTTTGTAGGTTTGTCCCTTTCGTCCTCGGGGAGAGGGGGGCGTTCTTGCGACGGGAGGGTGAGGGGGTGGTTGGGATTTCGGTCCTTGGCCTCATTCCCCTCTCCCTCCCACGCGCAAGGGCGCGCGGGCCCCTCCCTCTCCCCGTAGGGCGAGGGAAGTTTTCAGGAGAACATCATGAAATTGTTCGGGTGGAAATCCGGGCGCGAGGAATCGCGGCCGGTGTTGTCGCGTGCCTTGAGCGCGCCGGCTTTCGGGGATGTGCCGCAATCCTACGAGGCGCAGGTGCGGGATGGGTATCTGCGCAATCCGATCGTGCAGCGGGCGGTGAAGCTGGTGGTGGAGGGGGTGGGCTCGGCGCCGTTGATCGCGTCGGACCCCGCGCTGATCGCGCTGGTGACGGTGCGATCGGGCGGGCAGTCGCTGGTCGAGACGGTCGTCGCGCAGATGCTGTTGCACGGCAATGCGTATGTGCAGGTGCTGCGCGACGTCGACGGCGGGGCGGCGGAGTTGTTCGCGCTGCGGCCCGAACGGGTGGCGGTGGAGGCGGATGCCAGCGGGTGGCCGGCGGCGTATCGATACCGGGTCGGCGAGCGGGTGACGCGGCTGCATGCGGATGCGGTGCGGCCCGAGGTTATCCACCTGAAGAGCTTCAATCCGGTCGACGACCATTATGGTCTGGGGTGTCTGGGCGCGGCGTCGGGGGCGGTGGCGATCCACAATGCGGCGGCGCGGTGGAACAAGGCGCTGTTGGACAATGCGGCGCGGCCGAGCGGGGCTTTGGTATTCGATCCTGGGGACGGTGTCGCGCTGTCGGGGGAGCAGTTCGCGCGGTTGAAGACTGAGCTGGAGGAGTCGTTCTCGGGTGCCGGGAATGCGGGGCGGCCGATGCTGCTCGAGGGGGGCCTCAGGTGGCAGGCGCTGAGCTTGTCGCCGGCCGACATGGATTTCGTGGGTACGAAGGCGGCGGCGGCGCGGGAGATCGCGCTGGCGTTCGGGGTGCCGCCGATGCTGCTCGGGCTGCCGGGGGATAATAGCTACGCGAATTACCGGGAGGCGAACCGGGCGCTGTGGCGGCTGGGCGTGCTGCCGATCGCCTCCGCGGTGCTGACGGGAATCGCGCAGGGGTTGAGCGGGTGGTTCGCGGGGGCGGCGATTGCGATCGATCTCGACCGGGTGCCGGCGCTGGTCGAGGATCGGGCGAAGCTGTGGGGAATGGTGAGCGCGGCGGGCTTTCTCAGCGATGCGGAGAAGCGGGCGATGCTCGATATTGCGGAGGTGGCGTGATGGATGGGGCGGTGTTGGCGCAGTTGATGCGGCAGGGGGCTGAGCGGGGCGTGGACCTGGTGACGCTTCGGGCGATCGTCGAGGAGGCGGGGGAGCTGGGGGCGGCTCGGGCGCTGGCGCGGGTGGCGTTGAGCGACGAGCGGGCTCGGGAGGATGTTGCCGAGCTGCGCGAGCTGCTGGCGGCGTGGCGCGATGCGAAGCGATCGGTGTGGAAGGCGGTGGTGGGGTGGATCGTGCGGCTGGCGATGGCGCTGATGCTGGCCGGGCTGGCGGTGAAGCTGGGGTTTGCCGCATGGTTGAAGTGATCCCTCGATACGCTGTCTCGGACGAACTGGGGCGGGGATCGGTGGCTTTTGCCGGGTATGCGGCGGTGTTCGATGTGGTGGACCGCGCGGGGGATGTGGTGCGGCGGGGGGCTTTTGCCGGGGCTGGGGTGGTGCCGTTGTTGTGGCAGCATCAGGGGGTGGCCGTGGGGATGCTGTCCGTTGTTGGCGAGGATGCTCGGGGGTTGCGGGTGGAGGGGGTAGTCGCGGATCTTGCGGTGGCTCGACTGGTGCGGTCTGGGGCGGTGGCCGGGTTGTCGGTTGGGTATCGTGCCTTGCGCGTGCGGCAGGGGGTGCGGCGGGAGTTGCTTTCCGTGGAGCTGGTCGAGGTGAGTTTGGTGGCGGTGCCGATGCAGGCTTTGGCGCGGGTCGAGGTGGTGGACATCGTGGCGTGAGCGTTTTCCTGCGGACGCAGGAAGCCAGGGTCGAGGGGTGAGACGCGTGTGACCCTGGGCTCCTGCGTTCGCAGGAGAACGG